>DATFQX010000163.1:0-36879 GCA_035263865.1 Xanthobacteraceae bacterium | reverse complement strand
CGCGCAGAAGGCGGGCTCGCCCATTCTCGTCACCGCCGGCCAGCACGAGCAGAGTTTTACCGCCACCGAACCCATTCTGTGGGCGGATTTGCCGACCATCGCGCGCCCGCTGGTCAAATGGTCCTCCGAGGTGCACCGCTTGGCCGACCTACCGCGGCTCGTGCACCGCGCCGCCAAGACTGCATTGGCGCCGCCGACGGGGCCGGTATTCCTGTCATTGCCCGGCGACATCCTGCGCGCCGACGCCGACATCGATCTATCCGCGCCTAGTCGCGTTGCGCCGCGTCTGCGCGGTGATCGCGCCGCAGTCGAGGCGGCCGCGGACTTGCTCGCGCAGGCCAAGCATCCCGTGATCATGGCAGGCGATGCGGTCGCGCAAAGCCGCGCGCATGCCGAGCTGGTCGAACTCGCGGAGCTTTTGGGCGCGCCCGTCTATGCCGAATTCGTGCCCAACACGGCCTCGTTTCCCGCCTCGCATCCGCTGTTCCGTGGATCCATGGTCCGGCTCGCGCCCGATGTGCGCAAAGTACTCGAGCAATATGACGTGCTGTTCTCGGTCGGGGCCGATTTGTTTACGCTGTCGCTCCCGTCCGACGTCGATCCGATGCCGGCCACGATCAAGCTCATTCATCTCGACGTGGACCCCTGGGAGCTCGGCAAGAACTATCCGCCCGCGGTCGCGATCCTCGGCGATCCCAAGGGCACGCTGCCGGAGATCATCGCCGCCGTGCGCGAGCGCATGACGAGCGGGGCGCGCGGCGCGGCGCGCGAGCGTCTCGCAACAGCAACGCGCGCCATCGCCGCCGAGCGCGAGGCGCTCGCAGAAAAGGCGCGCGCGCTCGCGAAAGCTTCGCCGGTGCAGCCGCTGGCGCTGCTGCACGCGATTGGGCAAATGCTGCCCAAGGACGCCGTCGTCATCGAGGAGGCGCTCTCCTCCGCTCCCGGCATCCGCCAGCTCATCCGCAGCGATGACCCGCAGAGCTACTTCGGCTTGCGCGGCGGCGGCATCGGCTGGGGCTTGCCGGCCGCGATCGGCGTGAAGCTCGCTTTGCCCGATCGGCCGGTGGTCGGCCTCATCGGCGACGGCAGCGCGATGTACACCTGCCAAGGACTTTGGACTGCCGCGCACTACCGCATCGGTGCCGTTTTCGTGATCCTCAACAACAGCTCCTATCGCATCCTCAAGCAGCGCCTGCATGCCATGCGTGGGCTCGCCGAGCAGACCGACAGCTATGTCGGCATGGAGCTCGTCGATCCCAAGATAGACTTCGTTTCGCTGGCGCGCTCGCTTGGCATCGCGGCCGAGCGGGCCAAGACCGTGCATGAGACCACCGACCTCATTGCTCAAGCATTCAAGAACGGCGAGCCCATGCTCATCGACGTCGAGCTCGATCGCGCGTTCAAGCCGATGTGACCGTGCTCTGCCGCGCGCTCGGTCTGCTCCCCTCCCTCGCCTGCGGGAAAGGGTTGGGGAGGGGGTGAGTTAGAAAGCTCCATCAGATTGCGTTCCCCCTCCCTGTCCCCCCGCAAGCGGGGGAGGGAACGATGTGGCACCGCCCATTGTGATCCCGCGAGCGTTCTACCCCCAACGGGACTTGGTCTAACGATCCGCTCCGCCCCCGGGGAATAAGGGGAATAAACCGCACATCCCCCGAGTCTTGGCCCCGTTGGCGCGCGCGACCCGTGCGGCGCTTTCGACCTGCCTCGAGGAGATGACCCATGCTCAATCTGTCGCGTCGCGACTTCGTGGTTTCGACCGCCATGGCGGCCGCGCTCGGGCTTAATGCCCGGCTCGCAGTCTCGCCCGCCTTCGCCCAGAAGACGCCCGACCCGGCCAAGGGCTTCGTGACTTACAAGGTCGGCGCGGCCGAAGTCACGGCGCTTTACGACGGCATCTGGGAAAAACCGCACGATCCGGCATTCATCGCCAATGCCTCGGTCGAAGACGTCAAGGCGGCGATGGTGAAGGCTGGATTGCCGGCCGATTTCGTCTCGATCCCGGTCACGGTGATCGTGGTCAAGACCGGCGGCAAAACCGTTCTCTGCGACAGCGGCACCGGCGGGCAATGGCAGCCCACGGCCGGCAAGATGACGGCCAACATGAAAGCAGCCGGCATCGATCCCAAGAAGATCGACACCATTCTCATCTCCCATTTCCACCCCGATCACATCTTCGGCCTCATGGAGAAGGACACCAACAAGCCGGTGTACGGGGATGTCGAGATCATCGTTTCGGATGCAGAGTACAAATTCTGGACCGACCCGGCGGTGATCGACCGCCTGCCCGAAGCGAGGAAGGGACTCGCGCGCCGCATCCAGGCCGCCTTCCCGACCTGGAAGAACATTCGCCAGGTCACCGGCGAGCCGGAGGTGGCTCCCGCCATCCGCTTCGTCAGCTCGCCCGGTCACACGCCCGGCCACCGCGCGTTCCACCTGTCATCTGGCGGGAACGAGCTCATGATCTCCAACGATACGGCCTATGTGCCGGCGCTGGTGGTCGCCAATCCCGGCTGGCACGGCCAATACGACCAAGATGCGGCGCTCGCCGAGGCGTCGCGGCGCAAGCTCCTCGACCGCGTGATCGCCGACAAGATGATGATCTGCGGCTATCACTTCCCGTTCCCCGGCGCGGGCATGATCGCCAAGGACGGGTCTGGCTATGCGCTGACCGTCATGAAGACGTGACGCGGCGCAGCCTCACACCGCCATCGAAACGGAGAGCATCATGAGAACGCGGCTCTGGATTTCGGCTTTGGTGATCGGCGCATCGCTCGCTGCAACCAGCGCGCTCGCCATCGACAACATCACGTCGAAGGATGCGCCGGAGCTGGCCTCGGTACGCGCCAAGATCAAGGCCAAGGATTACAAGGCCGCGCTTACCGAGCTCACGCCGATGCTGGAAACCAATCAGCACGCCGACGTCTACAACCTGATGGGCTTTGCCTTGCGCAAGACCGGCGACTACAAGCAGGCCTACACCTTTTACCGCAAGGCGCTCGATTTCGATCCCGAGCACAAGGGCGCGCTAGAATATCTCGGCGAACTCTACGTCGAAACCGGGCAAGTCGACAAAGCGCGCGAGAACCTCGCTCTGCTGAAAAAGCTCTGTCCCGTCGGATGCGAAGAGATGTTCGACCTCGAAGAGGCGATCGCCTCGGCCAAGGTGAATTGAGGCGCGGGCGATGCGCTCGCGCGTAACGGAGGCGGCCGGGCTTGCCGGCCGCCTTCTGCTCGCGGCGCTATTCCTGCACGAGGCCTGGAGCAAGGTTAACGCGTATTCGGCGGCGCTCGCCTATATGCGGGCGTTCGGCGTTCCCGCGGAGCTGTTGCCGCTCGCCATTGCCGTCGAATTGGGCTGCGGGCTTCTCATCCTTTGCGGGTACCACACCCGTGTGGCTGCGCTTCTTCTCGCTGCCTTTTGCATCACGACTGCCGTTCTGTTTCACACCCGGTTCGGTGACCGCAACCAGCTCCTGCATTTCGAGAAGGATCTGGCCATCGCCGGCGGGCTCCTCGTGCTGTTCGCCCATGGCGGCGGCGCCTGGGCGCTCGATTCGTTGCGCCCACCGCAGACGAGGCGCCAGGAGCCACAATCCCGCGGTGCCGAAGCCCCTGGTTCCTATGTCTGATTCTTAACGTTTGCGGGCCGTCCGCGGAAAATTCGGGCGCCCAGGCCGTCGAACCTTTCGCCCGCCAAAGCGACTAACGTTCTGAGCCCAATTCGGGCGTCACAGGAGTTTTCGCGCCACAGCGCACCAGAAGGGGGGCCTTCGTGCAGAAGTCTCAGCGGCCCAATGCGGGCCCATCCGCCTATTTCCGCAATCGGCAGGGCCTGTTGGCCATGACGGCGAGCGCCGCCCTGCTCGCCGGTCTCGCCTCCGCGAATGCCCTTCCGCTGAGTCAGCAATTCGAGGTCGGCCGCTGGGCAAAGCCCCACGGCGTGGTCCTGGCGTCGCGCGACAAATCCTTCACCAAGGCAAAGCCCGCCGCCGAGGATGTCGTCGCCAAGGCCAAGGGCATCCTTAGCGTCATCATCACCATCGATAAGCAGCAACTGACGCTTTATTCCGACGGCCAGCCGATCGCGCGTACGCACGTCTCCACCGGCGTGCCGGGCCATCCGACACCGACCGGGGTGTTCAGCATCATCCAGAAAGATCGCTGGCACCGCTCCAACCTCTATTACAACGCGCCGATGTTCTTCATGCAGCGCGTCACCTGGTCGGGCGTGGCGATGCATCAGGGTGTGGTCCCGAGAGGGCCCGCCTCGCACGGCTGCATCCGCCTGCCGGAATCCTTCGCCAGGCAGCTGTGGGGCATCACCAAGCTCGGCGTGCGCGTCATCATCGCGCGCAGCGAGGTAACGCCCCTCCCGATCGCGAACGACCGCCTGTTCACCATCAAGCCGGCGCCGGCCGAGCCCACTGCTTCGGCTGAGACGGTGGGCGGCACGACCGGTACGCTCAACGTCGCGCAGCTGAACACCCCCAAGCGCAGCTGGACGGTGTTGGATGCGCCGAAGCCCCCCGCGATCGATGCGATGGCCTATGCCGCCCCGGCGCCGCGCGACAACACGAACACGGGACCGGATCTGAGCATGGCGGAGCCGCGGCCGCTCAAGCCCGGGCCGATCTCGGTCTTCGTCAGCCGCAAGGAAGGCAAGCTGTTCGTGCGCAAGGGCTTCGAGCCGGTGTTCAACGTGGCGGTCACCTTCAGCGAGCCCGATCGGCCGCTCGGCACGCACGTTTTTACTGCCGTCGCTCTCAATGACGACAACACGACCTTGCGTTGGAACGTGATGTCAATGCCCGGTGCTCAGGCAGCGGCGGCACCGTCGAAGAAATCGGGCAAGGGCAAGCACGTCGAGCCGGCCCCAGCGCCTGTGCGGCCTGCATCAAGCGCCACCGAAGCGCTCGCGCGCGCCACCATCCCGCCGGAAGCGCTCGAGCGGATCTCCGAGCTGATGTCGGCGGGTGCTTCGCTGATCATCTCGGATCAGGGACTTGGCTCCGAGACCGGCAAGGGCACCGACTTCATCGTGCTGACGCGCTAAAGTTTCGCAAACGTCCATTCGCCATGCCCGGCTTGTGCTGGGCATGTGCATTTTCGGCTCATCAGCTGCGCGCGAGCGTCGCCAGCGCCTCCGCCGTGGTGACCGGTGGCTTCCAGCCGAGCCGCAACAGCGCCGCGGGATCCGCCACCAGCGAGCCGGCGAGCCGCTCATAGATCTCCATGCGGCCCGCCGCGCGCAGCGCCGTTCTGAGCAAAGCTGGGGGCACCGGAACGAGCCCGGCGGAGCGGCCGAGACCGCGTCGCACGGCCGCGATCATCTCGGGGATGCTCAGCGGAGTTGCGTCCGCGGCGATGAGCGGCCGCCGCAGCGGTCCCGGCGCTGCCAGCACTGCGTCGACCGCCGCCACCAGATTGTCGAGCGCGAGCAACGATCGACGGCCGGTGAGCGCGCCGAGCGGCAACGGATAAGGCGCGCGCGCAAAGCGCAAAAGCTCCGCCATGTTGCCCTTCACGCCGGCCCCGTAGACGAGCACGAGTCGCAGCGCGACCCAATCGAGATTGAGCTCGGCGAGACCCTGCTCAGCCGCAAGCTTCGAGCGGCCATAGGCATCGGTCGGTTCCGGCGGCAACTCTTCGGTCAGCACCCGCTCCGCGGTTGGCCCCGACTGTGCGCGGATGGAGGACAAAAAGACGAAGCGCTTGGCACCGGCGCGTTGCGCCGCGCGCGCAAGCCCGATCGTCGCCTCGGTATTGAGCACGCGATAGTCGTCCTCCGGCAAGCCGGACATGGCATGGGCGACGCCGGCCGAGTGAATGACGGCGCCGACGTCGGCGAGCGCAGCTGCCATGTTTTGCGGGCGCGCCAAGTCCCCGACCACGGCGCTCGCGGCCTCCATTGGCACGGTGCTCGGTCGGCGCAGCAGCACGCGCAGCCGGTAGCCGCGCTTGGGCAATTCGCGCAACAGGTGTTGCCCGATGAAACCGGTCGCGCCGGTCAGCGCGATGAGGGGTTTGCCGCCAACAGGGGTCACCGCTGCTCTGCGCCGTTCGATGGATGCGTCCTATGACGCATTAACGTACCGCATGAAAGCAACTGTATCGGGCTCTGCCTGCCTACCGCTTCAGCCCGGCGGCGCTGGCGACGCGCTCCCATTTGGCCAAGTCGTCGCGGATGAAGGCGGCGAATTCTTCCGGCGTGCCGCCGGCCATGTTAAAACCTTGCCGCGCCATCGTGTCGATGACCTCGGGCGATTTCGCAGCCTCGTTGGATGCTGCCGCAAGCCGCTCGATGATGTCGCGATCGGTGCCGGCCGGCGCGAGCAGCCCGAACCAGCCGGCGGTGTCGAAGCCGGGAATCCCGGATTCCGCAATGGTCGGCAGCTGCGGCGCCGCGCTCGCGCGGTGAAGCGTCGTCGAGGCGAGCGCAACGAGCCTGCCATCGGCGACGAACTGCAACACGGTCGATGCCGGCGAGAACATCACTTGCACGCGCCCGCCCAAGAGATCGGTCGCGGCTTGCGCGGTTCCCGGATATGGCACGTGCACGAGGTTGGTGCCTGCCATGACGTTGAACAGCTCGCCGGTGAAATGCGAGGTCCCGCCGACGCCCGCCGACCCGTAGGACAATTGGCCCGGCTTCGCGCGCGCGAGCTTGATGAATTCCTCGACCGTGCGCACGCCGAGCGAGGGGTGCACGACCAGAATGTTCGGCAGCGTGGCGAACAGCGAGATCGGTGCAAAATCCTTGACGAAGTCGAATCCGAGATTGGGCGTGATCACGCTGTTGATGGTGTTGGCGACAGTGCCTTGCAGCAGCGTGTAGCCGTCCTTGGGCGCGTGCGCGACGAAATTGCTAGCGATATTGCTGCCGGCGCCGCTGCGGTTCTCCACCACGAATTGCTGGCCGAGGATTCGTGTGAGCGCTTGGGCCAGCACGCGCGCGGCGATGTCGCCGGAGGCGCCGGGGCCAAAGCCGATGATGATGCGCACCGGACGCGCAGGATATGTTTCCGCCGCGGCGCGGTGCGCTAGCGCCGCAAGCGCAGCAGCTCCCGCTGCGAGGTGGAGAAGTCGGCGACGGGCAAGCGGCATGGCGTTCGCTCGGAAGTGGGCGAGGAAACTACTCATTCTGCCGCGAATGTTGGGCGCGGAATAGGGAGCGGGACGTGCTCCTTTCGCTGAGGCGGTAAGCTTGCGCGAACAATCTTATTTATTGAATACCAGTTTTTTGAAGTGGTGGAGCCAAGGGGAGTCGAACCCCTGACCTCTTGAATGCCATTCAAGCGCTCTCCCAACTGAGCTATGGCCCCACGCGGGACGCGATGTCGGGATCAATCGCGCCCGAAACTGAAATCAAAATGTAACAAGCCGGGCACGCCATGACCAGGAGAAGGGTGGCCGCGGCAGGCCGCTCCTGCGTTACGTCTCCTCCTCGTCGTCGCGGTCTCCGATGATATCGGTGACGTCCTCGTCGCCCTCCTCCTGCTCCTCGATGAAGGGGGCATCGTCCATGCCCTCGTCCTCGAGCTCGACCTCCTCCTCGGCGCCCTCGGCCGGCTCGCCTTCGGGAGTCTTCGCGCCTTGGCTCTCGGCATCCGCCTCCTCGAGCGAGACGAATTCAGCCTCGGCGGTCTCCGGTGCCACCACCTCTTCTTCAGCAGCCGCGGGCGCGACGGCAGGAGCGTCCGGACGTACGCGGGGAGCGACGACCGGCGCAAGCTCCATGACGGTTTGGCACTTCGGGCAGATGATCGGATCTTTGCTGAGGTCGTAGAACTTGGCGCCGCAATTGGCGCATAGGCGCTTGGTGCCGAGCTCGGGTTTCGCCACGGTTCCGGGTCCCTTGGGTCTAAAATTGAGGTGCTTCACTTGGCGAGTCGCCATGGCGGAGTCAATAGCCGCCGCCAGCGCTTTGCGCGCTCGCGCCGGCGCGCCCCGGCCGCTCCCGATGACGCCCCTGCGCTCCCATGCTAGAGAACGCCAACGCGAGCTCGCCCATGAACCACGCCGCTTCATCTCCGCTGACCGCGCGCCGCGCGGGCGCGCTCAAGGGCCGCGCGCGCGTCCCTGGCGACAAATCGATCTCGCACCGAGCGATGATCTTCGGCGCGCTCACGGTCGGCGAGACCCGCATCTCCGGGCTGCTCGAAGGCGAGGACGTGCTCAACACCGCCAACGCCATGCGTGCGCTCGGCGCCCACCTCGAACGCACCGGCGAAGGGGCGTGGCGCGTCCACGGCGTCGGCGTCGGCGGCTTTCGCGCGCCCGATGGCGTGCTCGATTTCGGTAATTCCGGCACTGGCTGCCGCCTCGTCATGGGCGCGGTCGGCGGCTGCCCGATCAGCGCGACCTTCGACGGCGACGCGAGCCTGCGCCGGCGCCCCATGCAACGCATCCTCGAGCCGCTTGGGCGCATCGGCGCCCGCGCCGCCAGCGCCAGCGACGGCGGGCGGCTCCCCATCACGCTTGCCGGCGCGCGTGATCCAATCCCGATCGTCTATCGCACGCCGGTTCCCTCGGCGCAGATCAAGTCAGCGGTACTGCTCGCCGGTCTCGCCGCGCCGGGCGAAACGACCGTGATCGAAAGCGAGGCGAGCCGCGACCATACCGAACGCCTGCTCAAGCATTTCGGGGCCGAGGTTCGCCTCGAAGCGGAGGGTGCGCACGGCCGCAGGATCACCGTGCGGGGCGAGGTCGAGCTCGCGCCGGCCCCGGTGGTGGTGCCGGCCGACCCCTCCTCCGCCGCCTTTCCCATGGTGGCGGCACTGATCGTACCGGGCTCGGAGGTTATCCTCACCAATGTCATGACCAATCCGCTCCGGACGGGATTGATCCTCACACTCCGCGAAATGGGCGCGGCGATCGAGACGCTCGATCTACGCAGCGCCGGCGGCGAGGAGGTCGCGGACTTGCGCCTGCGCGCCTCGCAACTCACCGGCGTCGAGGTGCCCCCCGAGCGCGCGCCCTCCATGATCGACGAATATCCGGTGCTGGCGGTCGCGGCGAGCTTCGCCCAAGGGACGACCGTGATGCGCGGGCTCAAGGAGTTGCGCGTGAAGGAATCCGATCGGCTCAGTGCCGTCGCCGAGGGGCTCAAGGCGAACGGCGTCGATGTCGAAATTCAAGGCGACGATCTCGTGGTCGATGGCAAAGGTCGCGTGGGAGGCGGCGGCCTCGTTGCGACGCACATGGACCACCGCATCGCCATGGCGTTTCTGGTCATGGGCTTGGCCAGCGAAAAGCCGGTTGGGATCGACGATGCCTCCTTCATCGCCACGAGCTTTCCCGGCTTCTCCTCGCTGATGCGCGGCCTCGGGGCCGAGCTTTCATGATCATCGCCATCGACGGGCCGGCGGCCTCGGGTAAGGGGACGCTCGGCAAGCGGCTTGCCGCGCATTACGGCTTGCGGCACCTCGACACCGGGCTCATCTACCGCGGCGTGGCGAAGGCCGTGCTCGATGCCGGCCACGCGCCCGACGATCACGCGCGAGCGATCACCGCCGCCGAGGGGCTCGATCTCGCGCGTTACGACGAGCCTTCGCTCAAGACCCAGGCCGTGGACGAGGCGGCGGCGGTGGTCTCGGCCATCCCGGAGGTACGCGCGGCCGTGCTTGCATTCCAGCGCAATTTCGGGCGTACGCGCCCGGGTGCCGTGCTCGACGGGCGCGATATCGGCACGGTCATTTTCCCCGATGCCGAGGTGAAGCTGTTCGTGACCGCAACGCCGAAGGTCCGCGCCGACAGACGTGTGGCCGAGTTGCAAGCGCGCGGGGTCAAGGTCCATCCCGCGGACGTGCTTGCCGACATCAAGCGGCGAGACACGCGCGACGCCACGAGGATCATCTCCCCACTCAAACCCGCGCCGGACGCGCACTTGCTCGATACGACGCATTTGGATATAGACGCCGCGTTCCGGGCCGCCATCGACATTGTCGAAGCCGTCCGAGCAGGCCGGAAGCGCGGCTGACCGTGTTTCCGTCGTGGAGGATGAGCCTGCTCCGCCCTGCTTCTTTCGTGGCGCACGGCACGCAACTCATCGTCTTGATCGCTGGGTCATCGCCCCGGGCCGCCGCACGCGGAAAGCGTGCTTGCGGCGGCTGCCGAAGGTGATCTTCGGCCCCTGCGGGAAAGACCCCATATATCCCATCCGGGCAGTCGTCAGCTTTAAGGAGTGTTCATGGCCACCGCCGTTAGTCCTGCCGCGCCGTCGCGCGAAGATTTCGCGAAAATGCTGGAAGAATCGTTCGCCCAAGGCAGTCCGCAGGAAGGCGCTGTGGTCAAGGGAACGGTGGTCGCGATCGAGAAGGATGTCGCCGTCGTCGACGTGGGGGCCAAGACCGAGGGCCGGGTCGCGCTGCGTGAATTCGCGGGGCCGGGGCGCCAAACAGACATCAAGGTCGGCGATACGGTCGAAGTCTATCTCGAGCGGGTCGAGAACGCGCTCGGTGAGGCCGTCCTCTCGCGCGACAAGGCGCGCCGCGAGGAGAGCTGGGGCAAGCTCGAAAAGGCCTTCAACAGCAACGAAAAGGTGCAAGGCGTCATCTTCAATCAGGTCAAGGGCGGCTTCACCGTCGACCTCGACGGCGCGGTGGCGTTTCTGCCGCGTAGCCAGGTCGATATCCGCCCCATCCGCGACGTCTCACCGCTGATGAACCAGCCGCAGCCGTTCCAGATCCTCAAAATGGATCGCCGGCGCGGCAACATCGTCGTCTCGCGCCGCACCGTGCTGGAAGAGACGCGCGCCGAGCAGCGCCAGGAGCTGGTGCAGAACCTCGAAGAGGGCCAGGTCATCGACGGCGTGGTCAAGAACATCACCGACTACGGCGCATTCGTCGATCTCGGCGGTATCGACGGGCTGCTGCACGTCACCGACATCGCCTGGCGGCGCGTCAACCACCCCACCGAAGTGCTCAACATCGGCCAGCAGGTGAAGGTCAAGATCGTCAAGATCAACCACGAGACCCACCGCATCTCGCTTGGCATGAAGCAGTTGCAGGATGATCCCTGGCAAGGGATCGAGGCGAAATATCCGGTTGGCGCACGCTTCAAGGGCCGCGTCACCAACATCACCGACTACGGCGCGTTCGTGGAGCTCGAGCCCGGCATCGAAGGGCTCATCCACGTTTCCGAGATGTCATGGACCAAGAAGAACGTGCATCCCGGCAAGATCGTCTCGACCTCCCAGGAGGTGGACGTGCAGATCCTCGAGGTCGATCCGGTCAAGCGGCGCATCTCGCTCGGCCTCAAGCAGACCATGCGCAATCCGTGGGAGGCCTTTGTCGAGAAATATCCGCCCGGCGCGGTGATCGAGGGCGAGGTCAAGAACAAGACGGAGTTCGGGCTGTTCCTCGGCCTCGACGGCGACGTCGACGGCATGGTCCACCTCTCGGACCTCGACTGGAAACGGTCGGGCGAGCAGGTGATCGATGAATATAAGAAGGGGGACAGGGTCAAAGCCAAGGTGCTCGACGTCGACGTCGAGAAGGAGCGCATCTCGCTCGGCATCAAGCAGCTCGCGGGCGATCCCCTGGAGACCGCCGGCGACCTCAAGAAGGGCGCGGTGGTGACCTGCGAGGTGACCGAGGTGAAAGAGGGCGGCATCGACGTGAAGATCGTCGGCACCGACCTCACCACTTTCATCAAGCGTTCGGAGTTGGCGCGTGACCGTGGCGAGCAGCGGTCGGAGCGTTTCTCCCTGGGGCAGAAGGTCGACGCCCGCGTGACCCAGTTCGACCGCCGCACCCGCAAGGTGCAGGTCTCGATCAAGGCGCTCGAGGTGGCGGAGGAGAAGGAGGCGATTGCCCAATACGGCTCGACCGATGCGGGGGCAACGCTTGGCGATATTCTGGGCACGGCGCTCAGGCGCGCCACGGAAAAGCCGTCGGAGAAGTCTGAGAAATCCGAGAAGTCTGAGAAATCTGAGAAGTCCGAGGAGTCCGAGGACTCCGAGGAGAAGGACTAAAGCCGTCGAGGGGAGTAAGCCACCATGTCGCTCGATGCCGACGTCATCGTCGATCGCCGCCGCATGCGGCGCAAACTGACCTTCTGGCGCGTCTGCGCGGTCATCGTTGCGATCGGCGCCGTCGTTGCGGCGGCCGCCGCGTTACGCGCCCCCGGCACCGAGGCATGGGTCGGGACGGCAGGATCAGTTGCGCGCGTCACCATTACCGGGCTTATCCGCACTGACCAGCAACGGGTCGAGGCGCTGGAGCGGCTGGGAAAATCGCGCGCCCGCGCCGTCATCGTGCACATCAACAGCCCCGGCGGCACGACGTCCGGCTCCGAGCAGCTGCACGATTCCTTGATGCGGCTCAAGGAGCAGAAACCACTGGTGGTGGTGGTTGACGGTCTTGCAGCTTCGGGCGGCTACATCACGGCGATCGCCGCCGATCACATCGTGGCGCTCGAAACCTCGCTGGTGGGCTCGATCGGCGTGTTGTTCCAGTATCCCAACGTCACCGACCTCCTGAAGACGATCGGCGTCAAGGTGGAAGAAATCAAATCCTCGCCGCTGAAGGCCGCGCCCAATGGCTTTGAGCCGACCTCGCCGGAGGCCCGCGCCGCGATCGAGGCGATCGTCTCGGATTCCTATGCCTGGTTCCGCGGGATGGTGAAGGCGCGTCGCCATCTCGATGATGCCGACCTGGAGCGTGTGGCCGACGGTCGTGTTTTTACCGGGCGGCAAGGCGTCGCGCTCAAGCTCGTCGATGAGATCGGCGACGAGCGGGCTGCGCTGGCTTGGCTGGCGAAGGAGAAGAACATCGATCCGAACACCCCCGTGCGCGACTATCGGCTGCGCGAGCGGTTCAGCGACTGGCCGTTCCTGCATACCGCCGTGATCAGCGGCCTCGAGGCGCTGGGTCTCAGCTCGTTCGCCAAGCGCCTGGAGGAGTGGGGCGCGGTGCAGGCGGTCGAGCGTCTCAACCTTGACGGTCTCTTGGCCCTTTGGCACCCTCCAATCGTCAATTAGCGGCGGAGCGATTCGGTCCGCAAGGTCAGGGGCGGCAGCAGCGATGATTAAGTCCGAGCTCGTGCAGCGCATCGCTGCGCAAAACCCGCATCTCTATCAGCGCGACGTGGAAAACATCGTCAACGCCATCCTCGGCGAGATCACCGCGGCGATGGCGCGCGGCGACCGGGTCGAGCTGCGCGGCTTCGGTGCTTTCTCCGTCAAGAACCGCCCGGCGCGCACCGGGCGCAACCCGCGCACCGGCGCGCATGTCGCTGTCGATAAGAAGTCGGTGCCGTTCTTCAAGACCGGCAAGGAAATGCGCGAGCGCCTCAACCGCACAACGACTTGAGGTCATGATCCGCAGGATTTTCACCGCGCTGATCCTCCTCCCGCTTGCGATCATCGTCATCAGCTTGGCGGTAGCGAACCGCGAGAACGTCGTCATTTCCTTCGATCCGTTCGATCCGGCCCATCCCGCGCTCACGCGGGCGCTTCCGCTCTATCTTTTGATGTTGATGCTGCTGATTGGTGGCGTCTTCGTCGGCGGCATCGCGGCCTGGCTCAGGCAGGGCAAGTGGCGGCGTGCGGCGCGCCTTGCCGATGTGCAAGCGCGCGAGCTGCGCGTGGAGGTGGAGCAGCTGCGGTGCCGCCTCGGCTCGGCGACGCTCGCCGCGCCGGCCTTGCCGGCGCAGCCTGCGCCGCGGCTCACCATCCCGCCGCCGGCCGCCTAGCCAGTTCTCCTTTCCTATCAAGGGCCTGGAGAGGCGAGACAAACGGGCGTCGCCGATGTAGAACCGCGCGATAGCGGGATCGCGTCCATGTCCCTTTTGATCAAGATCTGCGGCCTCAAGACGTCCGAGGCGCTCGATGCGGCGCTCGAGGCCGGCGCCGATCTGGTGGGCTTCGTCTTCTTTGCGCCCTCCCCGCGTCACGTTGGGCTTTCGGCCGCGCGTGCGCTCGGTGAGCGCGTCAAGGGACGCGCCCAAAAGGTCGCGTTGTCGGTCGACGCCGGCGACGACGAGCTTGCGTCGAGCATCGAAGCGCTCAAACCCGATCTCTTGCAACTGCACGGCAGCGAGACGCCGGAGCGCGTGGAAGCCGTGCGTGAGCGCTTCCGCCTGCCGGTCATGAAGGCGCTGCCCATTGCCGAGCGGGGTGACGTGACGGCGGTCAGGCGCTACGAGGCCGTGGCGGATCGGCTGATCTTCGATGCACGGGCGGACGTAGAGGCGACGCGGCCGGGCGGGCTCGGCCGGCGCTTCGACTGGCGGCTGCTCGAGAACGTGCGCACCCGCGTGCCGTTCATGCTCTCGGGCGGGCTCGATGCGGAGAACGTCGCGCAGGCGCTGCGTATCACGGCCGCCCCCGGCGTCGACGTCTCCTCGGGTGTTGAGCGCGCGCCCGGGGAGAAGGATCCGGACAAGATCCGCGCTTTTGTCGCCGCGGCGCGTGCGGCGGTGGAGAAGCTTGCCGCGCCGGAGAAAGCCGTGAGCAGCGCATGAGCATCCAGCAGCTCAATTCGTTCCGTACCGGGCCCGACGAGCGCGGACATTTCGGGCTTTACGGCGGCCGTTTCGTCGCCGAGACGCTGATGCCGCTCGTTCTGGAATTGGAGGCGGCCTACGCCGAAGCGAAGAACGATCCCCGCTTCCGCCGCGAGATGGACGGCTACCTCAAGGATTATGTCGGGCGTCCGACACCGCTCTACTTCGCCGAGCGTCTGACCAAGCATCTTCGCGGTGTCACCGCCGCGAGCGGGGGCGCCGGCGGGGCGAGGATCTATCTCAAGCGCGAGGACCTCAATCACACCGGCGCACACAAGGTGAATAACGTGCTTGGCCAAATCCTGCTGGCCCGCCGCATGGGCAAACCGCGCGTCATCGCCGAAACCGGGGCCGGCATGCATGGCGTTGCCACCGCGACCATGTGCGCGAAATTCGGTCTCGAATGCGTCGTCTATATGGGCGTGGTCGATGTCGAGCGGCAGAAGCCGAACGTGCTGCGCATGAAGGCGCTCGGAGCCGAGGTGCGTCCGGTCGAGTCGGGATCGAAGACGCTCAAGGACGCCATGAATGAGGCGCTGCGCGACTGGGTCACCAACGTCGCCAACACCTTCTACTGCATCGGCACCGTGGCCGGGCCGCACCCCTACCCGATGATGGTGCGTGACTTCCAGTCGGTGATCGGTAACGAAACCCGCGCCCAGCTCTTGGAGGCGGAAGGGCGTTCACCTGACTCGCTCATTGCCTGCATCGGCGGCGGCTCGAATGCTATGGGGCTGTTCCATCCTTTCCTCGACGAGGCGGCGATCGAAATCTATGGCGTGGAGGCGGCGGGGCACGGGCTCTCGAGCGGCCTGCACGCGGCGTCCATCGCAGGCGGCCGGCCCGGGGTTCTGCACGGCAACCGCACCTATCTTTTGATGACTGAGGACGGGCAGATCAACGAGGCGCACTCGATTTCCGCGGGCCTCGACTACCCCGGCATCGGTCCGGAGCACGCTTGGCTCAACGACGTCAAGCGCGTGACCTATCTTTCAGCGACGGACGAGGAGGCGCTCGCCGCGTTCGAGCTCTGCTCGCGGCTCGAAGGTATCGTTCCCGCGCTCGAGCCGGCGCACGCGCTGGCGAGGGTCATGGACCTCGCCCCGCAAAAGCCGAAGGAACATCTCATGGTCGTCAACTTGTCCGGTCGCGGCGACAAGGATCTTGCGAGCGTCGAGGCCTACCTGGAGCGACGGGGCAAACGATCTGGTACGGATGGCAGTTGATCTCGACTCGTCATGCGCGGGCAGAGGTGCGTCGAAGACGCGCGTGAACGCGCTTACGCCCGCGCATCCATCTTCTGCGCAAGAAGGTCTTTACGAAGATGGATGGATTGCCGGGTCAAGCCCGGCAATGACGGCGGATGGGTCAGTGCCACGCGCCGTTGGTATGAGTGAGCGGCGGGAGCGGCCTGTGATCAGCAGGCAGAAAATCGTCGGCTGGATTTTGATCGTCGTCTCCGCCGCCTATATCGCGTATTTCCTGCGGGTCCGGCTATTCACCCCCGGTCCCATCCTCGAGCGCAAGGAATGGGTGCAGTTCATCGGCTCGTTCGTGATCCTGATGCTGGGCACCATCAATGTCCGCATGGCCGCGATGCGCGAGCGCAGGCGCAAAGGCTCGCCCGAGTGAGGAGCGAGCGCAGCCCATGAGCACGCGCATCGACCGCCGCTTTGCCGACCTCAAGGCGCAAGGGCGTGCCGCGCTGGTGACGTTTCTCACCGCCGGCGACCCCGATCTCGAAACATCGCTCGCCATTCTGCGCGCCCTTCCCGCCGCCGGCGCCGATGTGGTCGAGCTCGGCATGCCGTTCACCGATCCGATGGCCGACGGTCCGGCGATCCAGATGTCGTCGCAGCGCGCGCTCAAAGCCGGGCAGACCATGCGCAAGACGCTCGAGATGGCGCGCGCCTTTCGTCAAGCGGACGATGCGACGCCGCTCGTGCTCATGGGCTACTACAACCCGATCTACCTCTACGGCGTGGACCGTTTCCTCCGGGATGCAAAATCCGCCGGCGTCGACGGGCTCATCGTCGTCGACCTGCCGCCAGAGGAGGACGAGGAGCTGTGCCTGCCGGCGCTCAAGGCCGGCGTGAACTTCATTCGCCTGGCGACGCCGACGACCGACGACAAGCGCCTGCCGGCGGTGCTCGCGAACACCTCGGGCTTCGTCTACTACGTCTCGATCACCGGCATCACCGGCGCGGCCACGCCCGATCCCGCAAAGGTCGCGGCGGCGGTCGCGCGCATCAAGCGCCACACCAGCTTGCCGGTCGCGGCCGGCTTCGGCGTGCGCAGCGCCGAGCAGGCATCCGTGATCGCATCCTGCGCCGACGGCGTGGTCGTCGGCTCGGCGCTGGTCAACGCGCTCAAGGGGAGCCTCGACGGCGAAGAGAAGCCGACCGCGAAAACCGTGACGGTGGTGATCAACCTCGTCGCCGAGCTCGCGCGCGGTGTGCGCGCCGCCCGCCGTCAAGCGGCGGAATAGCGCGCAAGATCCGAGATGCTCGCAGTGACGGCCACGCTAAAATAGCGATATCATGACGGCACACGGATTTGCCCTGTTCGACACCAGTATCGGCCGCTGCGGCATCGCGTGGGGTTCGCGCGGCATCAGTGGTGTGCAGCTGCCGGAGGCGAGCGAGGCGAAGACCCGCGCGCGGCTCGCGTGCCGCTATCCGCAGGCGGAGGAAGCGCCGCCGCCGGCGCACGTGCAGCGTGCGATCGAGGCGATCACCGCGCTGCTGAAAGGCGAGTGGAGCGACCTTTCCGCGATTGCCCTCGACATGGGCGGCGTGGGGGACTTCGAATGCCGCGTCTACGAAGTGGCACGCGCAATCCCGGCAGGCGCCACGCTCTCCTACGGCGAGCTTGCCGCGCGGCTCGGCGAACGCGGCCTCGCGCGCGAGGTCGGCCAAGCGCTCGGGCGCAATCCGTTCCCCCTCATCGTGCCGTGCCATCGCGTGCTGGCGGCCGGCGCCAAGGCCGGAGGCTTTTCGGCCAATGGCGGCATTGCGACCAAGCTCGCGCTGCTCAACATCGAACGCGCGCGCACGAGCGAGGCACCGACGCTGTTCGACGAAGACCCCGCCTTCGGCCTGGCCGCGAAGCCGAAGCTGCGCAGCCGCCGCTGAGGCTGGCGGCAGTGTTCCCGATTTCTTCGCCGTTGCCAGCCGTGTGCGGGCGATCCATATATGCCGACGAGAGGACCGCGACATGAACTGGATTTCCAGCGTCCGGCCGAAAATCCGCAATTACTTCGCGCGCCGCGAGACGCCGGAAAATCTCTGGATCAAATGTCCGGACACCGGACAACTCGTTTTCTACAAAGACGTCGCGGCGAACCAGTTCGTCATCCCCGGCTCCAATTATCACATGCGCATGGGGGCGATGGCGCGGCTCAAGTCGATGTTCGATAACGAGACCTGGTTCGATATCGCAGTCCCCGCGGTGCCGCTCGATCCGCTCAAATTCCGCGACGAAGAGCGCTACGCCGAGCGTCTCAAGGATGCGCGCGCGAAGACCGGCACCAACGACGCCATCAAGCTCGGTTTCGGCAAGCTCGACGGATTGCCAGTGGTGATCGGCGTGCAGGATTTCGATTTCATGGGTGGCTCGCTGGGCATGGCGGCGGGCGAAGCCGTAATCAAAGGGCTCGAGACCGCGGTCGACAAAGGCACGCCCTTCATCATGTTCGCCGCTTCGGGCGGCGCACGCATGCAGGAGGGAATTTTCTCGCTGATGCAGCTCCCGCGCACCACGCTCGCGGTACAGATGCTTCGCGAGGCGCGGCGGCCCTATATCGTCGTGCTGACGAACCCGACGACCGGCGGCGTCACCGCATCCTACGCGATGCTCGGCGACGTTCAGATTGCCGAGCCGGGCGCGCTCATCGGCTTTGCCGGGCCGCGCGTGATCGAGCAGATTATCCGCGAGAAACTTCCCGACGGCTTCCAACGCGCCGAATATCTCAAGGAGCACGGTATGGTCGACATGGTGCTCCATCGCCACCATCTGCGGCCGACGATCTCAAATCTGTGCCGGCTCTTGACCAAGTCGCGCCCAAAGCCGCCCGCCGACAAATCGCCGCTGCCGAGCGCGGGGTGAGCGTCTTCAGCTCTTGTGCGTCAAACTCGGTCTGCTCCCTCCCCCGTTTACGGGGGAGGGATGGGGAGGGGGTGAACCGCGCGAATCGTGCTGCATGCCCCCTCCGCCCTCCCCCCCGCAAGCGGGGGAGGGAACGCAGTGAGCGTGGGGAGGGAAGACACCGAGTGTGCGGCACTTATAAAACGAAGACATGATCCCTATCGACTCCATCGTCGCGCGGCTCACCGCGTTACATCCCAAGCGCATCGATCTGTCGCTCGAGCGGATGTGGCGCATTCTCGCCGCGCTCGGCGATCCACAGCGGCGGCTGCCGCCGGTGATCCACGTCGCCGGCACCAACGGCAAGGGCTCGACCATCGCGTTCATGCGCGCGATCCTCGAGGCGGCGGGGCTGCGCGTGCACGTCTATACCTCTCCACATCTCGTGCGCTTCAACGAGCGGTTTCGGCTCGGTGCCGAGCGAGAGGGGCGCCTCGTTTCCGATGAAGAGCTTGCCGATGCGCTCGCCGAATGCGAGCGCGTCAATGCCGGAGCGCCCATCACCGTGTTCGAGATCACGACGGCGGCCGCGCTTCTGCTTTTTGCACGCAACGCTGCGCATGTGCTGCTGCTCGAGGTCGGGCTGGGCGGGCGCCTCGACGCGACCAACGTGATCGATCGCCCGTTAGCGTCCGTCATTACGCCCGTGTCGTTCGACCACGCTGAGCATCTCGGCGATACGCTGGACAAGATCGCGGCGGAGAAGGCCGGCATTCTCCAGCCGGCTGTACCGGCGATCGTGGCGGCGCAGCCGCGCGAGGCTTTGGCGGCGATCGAGCGCGTCGCCGCGCGCGCCAAGGCGCCGGTCAAGATCGCCGGCGAGGACTGGACGGCCACGGAGGAGCGCGGGCGGCTCGTCTATCAGGACGCCGCCGGGTTGCTGGATCTTCCGGCCCCAAAACTCTACGGCCGTCATCAATTCGAGAACGCCGGCGTTGCGATCGCCGCGTTGCGCACGGTCGGGGAGATCGAGCTTGCACCCACCGCCTTCGAGGTCGGCATGGCCAAGGCCGAGTGGCCGGCGCGCATGCAGCGGTTGGCACACGGACGGCTCCTTGCGTTGTGTCCGCCGGGCAGCGAGTTGTGGCTCGACGGCGGGCATAATGCGGATGGCGCGCGCGCCGTCGCCAATGCGCTTGCCGATCTCGAGGAGCGAGTGTCGCGGCCGCTCGTGCTTGTGATCGGCATGCTGTCCAGCAAAGATTGCGAGAGCTTTTTGAAAAATTTCACCGGGCTTGCGCGCCGCGTCGTGGCGGTGCCCATCCCGCGCCAGGAGAAGAGTTTTTCCGCCGACGCGATCGCCGATGCCGCGCGCGCGGTCGGCATCCCGGCGCAAAGCGAGGGGGACCTCGACACGGCGCTCACCGCAATCGGCCGCTTCGCCCTCGAGCCTGCCCCCCGCATCCTGATTGCCGGATCGCTCTACCTCGCCGGCGCGGTGCTCGATGCGAACGGTACGCCGCCGGTGTGAGCCACTGCCTCTCTTAGCTACGCCGCCGGAACGAGATCGGCTATTTGAAAAGTGAATAGCGTTTTGACGCGATGCTCTTCCTCATCCTGAGGAGCGCGCGTGCCGAAGTCGTGATGCAA
Source organism: Xanthobacteraceae bacterium (assembly GCA_035263865.1). Taxonomy (GTDB): domain Bacteria; phylum Pseudomonadota; class Alphaproteobacteria; order Rhizobiales; family Xanthobacteraceae; genus VAZQ01. The sequence goes on along the minus strand of DATFQX010000163.1, from coordinate 16,635 downwards.
CATCGCTCAGATGACACGGAGGCGCGCCTCGAGGATAAGGACGAGCGATGTACCGCGTCACACCGCGGTGGTGATCCACTGCTCCAGCTTCTGCTTCGGCGCCGCGCCGATCTGACGCGAGGCCATCTGGCCGGACTTGAAAATCATCAGCGTCGGGATCGACTGGATACCGTACTTCGCCGCGGTCTGCGGATTTTCATCCACGTTGAGCTTCACGATCTTGACTTTGCCGTTGAGCGTGCCCGCGATCTCCTCGAGCGCCGGCGCGATCATGCGACAGGGGCCGCACCACTCGGCCCAAAAATCGACCACGACCGGTTCGGTCGCCTTCAACACCTCGGATTCGAACGTGGCGTCCGAAACTTTGCCAACGGCCATGGGAGATACCTCGTTGCTCGGCGAGCGCGCCGTGAATGGGAAGCGAACCTAAGAACGCGCCTCTCAAGCGTCAAGGCAGCTTCAGGCCGACGTGATGGAAATCAGCGCTGCGTCCAGGCTCGCCTCGGAAATCTCCATGAGATCAGGCACATCGGTCCACACCAGCGCGGCGCGAATGCGCTTGTCCGGGTAAAGCTCAGCGAGCACGGCACGATAAAGTGCAAGCTGGGCGACGTAGGCGGGAGGCACGTCGGCGAGGCAGCGCGGGGCGGGGCGATTGGTCTTGTAGTCGGCAATCAGCACGGCATCCCGCGTTACGGCGAGCCGATCGACCTGGCCAGAGACCGCAAGGGTGCCGCCGTTGAGCCGTCCGACGATCGGAATCTCGGCGCGGCTTCCCGGCGCAAACAGCTCCGAGAAGCGCGGATCCTCGAGCAACTGGCCGACTTGCGCGACGATCATGTCGCGCTCCTCGGCCGAAAAGCTGCTCGCCGATCGGGCAAGGTAGCGCCGAGCGGCGTCCACGCGTGCTGGTTTGGGAATGTCGGGCAGCGACTGCAGCAGCCGGTGCACCAGCGTGCCGCGCGCCAACGCCTTGTCGCGCTCCTCGCCGCTCCCCGATGCCCACGCGGGGCGCGGCGTCAGCTCGTCATAAGCCGCCGCTGGCTCGAGCAGACGAACCGGCGGCGGCTCGGCTGGGGCGTCCACATCGAGCCAGGACGGCCGTCCACCTATGGGCATCGGCTGTGGCAAATGAGTAACCCGTGTCTCGGCAGCGCCGGGCGTCTTGCGATAGCGCCACACCTTGCCCTCGCCATCGTCCTCCTCGACCGAAAGCGGCTTGAGCGCCGCGCAAACGAGGTCCCACCAGCAGCCCGGCGGCCGCGCGCGCTCGCCCTCGCCGCCGCAGATGACGAGCCGGTCGATGGCGCGCGTCATGGCGACATAGAGCAGGCGCCGGTATTCGTCCTCGGCCTCCCCCCGCGCGCGATCGCGCGCGGCGCTCACAGGCGCGGTATCGGTTGCTTTCGCCCCGGCCCAAACGAGGCAGTTCGGGCCTTGCGCTGCCGCCCCCTGCAGCGACAACAGCCGCGGTTGCCGCTGCGGCGGGCCCGCAGGCGGCGTCGTGGTGTCGGCGATGACTACGATCGGCGCTTCCAAGCCCTTGGCGCCGTGCACCGTCATCACCCGCACTTCATCGCGCGTGATCTCCATGTCGCGTTTCACGTCAGTCTGAGCCGCGCGCAGCCAGGCGAGGAAGCCCTGCAGGGACGGCGTTTTGCGCCGCTCGTAGTCGAGGGCGAGATTGAGGAATTCGTCGAGCGCGTCGTCCGCTTCGTGGCCGAGCCTCGCGAGGAAGCGCTTGCGGCCGCCCGAGCGTGCCAGCACGCGCGCATAGAACGTAAACGGCGTTTCCTGTGCCCATTCGCCAAAGCGCTCGAGCTTTGCCAGCGCCTCTGCAAAGCGCGCGTTGCTCTGCGCTTTCGCCCGCAACGCCGCGCGCAACGAGCTGTTGCGCTTCCAAGCGAGCTCGAACAGATCCGCGTCATCGAAGCCGAAGAGCGGGCTTTTGAGCACCGTGGCGAGCGCGAGATCGTCATCGGGCAGCAAGAGCGCGTCCGCCAGCACCATCAGATCCATGACTGCGATATGCTCGGTGAGCACCAGCCGGTCGGCGCCGGCGACCGGAATCTGCAAGTCTTTGAGCGCGCGGATGACCGCCTCGAAGAGAGGTCCGCGCTGGCGCACCAGCACGAGCACGTCGCCCGCGCGCGCCCCCTGTTTCATCCAGCCCTTGACGTTCTTGGCGATTTTGGTCGCGAGCCGCACCTGCGGGCTTGTTTCGATAAGCTGATCGAACGGGGCATCCCAGGCTTCGATCTCGCGTTTGCTCGCGGGCTTGATGAGCTCCCAAATCTCTACCAATCCGGGGACCGCATCGGGCAGCGATTCATGCACGGTGTTGCCCGCATCGGCCGAGAGTCCGGCAAAAGCTTCGGGCCGCGCGAAGACTGCGTCCACGGCGCCGAGCACGTTCGGACCGGAGCGGAAGGAATGGCGGAAGCGCACGTGGCGAAATTCATGTTCGGCGGCTTTGGACAGCTCCTCGAACGCGTGATGCATGACCGCGAACTCGCGCGGTGCTGCGCCTTGGAAGGAGAAGATCGATTGCTTCTCGTCGCCGACCGCGAAGATCGTGCGCCTGATCGAGCGCGCGCCGGAACCGGCGAAAAATTCGGCGGTGAGGCGGGCGATGATGTCCCATTGCTTCGGGCTCGTATCCTGCGCCTCGTCGATCAGCACATGGTCGACGCCTTGATCGAGTTTGTAGTGCACCCAGGCCGCGCGCTGCGCGCCGAGCAGCGCCAGCGCCTTGTCGATAAGATCGTCGTAGTCGAGTTGTCCGCGCCGGTCTTTCATCGCCTGGTAACGGGAGAGCACCGCATCGGCGATGGTGATGAGTGCCGCCGTGCGGTCGCGACAGGCGACGGCTTTGCGGCGCTCGATGAGCCCAAGCATCCGCTCGCGCTCGCGGTAGAGACGCTCGGCAAGTTCGGGGTTGGCGAGCTCCGTCGATCGGGTGAGGATTTGCTGGCGCGGCTCGAGTTTGCCGGTGACAAAGACCTGTTGATAGATGCCGGCGCGCTGCGGAGCGCTCGCCGCAGAGGCGGCAAGGAGCCGCCGCGCCTGCTCCTGGTCGTTCTTGCCGCCCTGCGCAAGGAACTCGGCCGCGGCCGGCCATTGCGATGCTGGAAAGATGGGACCATCCGTCATTTCGCTTTCGACGCGCTCGATCGTATCGTCCGCAGCGACGCCGAGCGTGCCGCAAAGGGCGGAGATGGCCGCCTCGATGCTGCCGCGGTGGTCGATCCAGGCACGCACGGCATCGCGCTTGCGGATGGCTTCGCCGATCACGTCCTTGAACGTCTGGTCAGATGTCCCCGCAATGGCGGTTGCCAGCGCACGGCCGAGCGCCTTTTCCGGGGCCAACGCTGCGTCGAGCAGCACGCCGAGGCTGATCTCGCTCAGGAGTTGCGCCTGCGCCGCCTCGTCGAGGACGCTGAAGCGGGCGGCGACATTGGCTTCGAACGGAAAATGATGCAGCAGCCGCGTACAGAAGGCGTGAATGGTCTGTACCTTCAGCCCGCCCGGCGTCTCCAATGCCATGGCGAACAAGCGACGCGCGAGCGTGCGCCGCGCCGCGTTGGGCGCGATGTCTGAGATTCGCTTGATGGCTGCGTCGAGCGCGACATCGTCGAGCGCGGTCCAGCGCCGCAGCTCGTCGAACACGCGGTTCGCCATGTTTGCGGCGGCGGCCTTGGTAAAGGTGATGCAGAGGATTTTCGCCGGGTCGACGTCGTCGAGGAGGAGTCGAATCACGCGCAACGCGAGCACATGAGTCTTGCCGGATCCGGCATTGGCCGCCACCCAGGCCGAGGCCGCGGGATCCGAGGCCTCGATTTGCAGCCGCCGCAGCTCTGCAGGAATGACGCGATCGATTCGCTCCGCCGTGCGCATCATTCCACGCTCTCCGCATCCTCCGGTCCCGCCACGGACCATTCCTTCACCCGCGCGAGGTGGTCATAGGTGCCGTAGCGGCTCTTCCACATCGACAGCACTAGCGGCAGATAGGCCTGTTCTTCGTCCTCGAAACGTTGAGCGACGCTTTGGAGCTTCTCGAGCGCGCGCTCGGCGTGGAAGTCCGCGTCGCCGTCCCTGAAATCGATTGCTGCACCCTCGCCCGCGGGATCGCCGCCTTTGAGTGCGACGTACACCAGCTCGGCAATCGAGGCACCGAAAGGGATGTCGGGAAATCCACCGCGGCGCAGGATCGCGGCCTCGAGCGTGAGCTGCGGCGAGACGCCGATGCGCACCTGCTTCTCGCTCGGCACCTGCCCGGTTTTGTAGTCGAGAATGGCGTAACGCCCTTCCGCGAGCCGCTCGATGCGATCGGCACGCGCGCGCAAGCTGAACACGCGCTCGCCGAGGGAAATATCGATCTTGCCTTGAACCTCGGTGGTGAGCGTCGCGAGATTTGCGCGCCGCACCCTCTCCCAGCCGGCGAACCAGCGGGCGATGCGCCGGAAGCGGGGCCACCAGAACGCGCGTGCCTCGGGATACTCATCAAGCGCAGCGAAATGCTTGCGGCCGATCTCGATGAGTGCGTCCGTCGGATCGGCCGGGAGCGCAGCCGCGAACGTTGTAGTGAAGTCACTCAGCGCGGCGTGGATGACGATGCCGCGATCGGCCGCGCCCGGCGGCAAGTCGACCGCATCGAGCTCGCGCAGCTTGAGGATATGCTTGGCGTAGATCGTATAAGGGTCGCGCAGCCAGTTCTCGATGTCGGTAACCGAGAGCGCGGTCGGCCGCGCGGCGCGCGGGGGCTTGGGCGCCGGTTTTTCAACCCGCTTGACCTCCGCGGGTCGATCGAGCGCGCGCGCCCAGGCAAGATATTTCGCTCCTTTCGCGCGGACCTCGTTCCAGCGCTGTTCGCCCGCGACCGCCGCCAGGCGCTGAACGAAGCGCGAGGGGACGGTCGGTGTCCCGGCCAACTTGGTAGGATAGGCGAGGATCACTTCGCTCGCGCCGAGCGCCTGCGTGAGGTCATGGGCGGAGAGCGACAGGCGCCGCTCCGGCAGATCGAGCCCGAGCGCGTGGCGCATGGGGCGGCTCAGCCACGGATCGGATGCGATCTCGGGCGGCCACGTGCCCTCGATCAGCGCGCCGAGCACCATGCGATCGGCACTTTGCAGCCGCGCCTCGAGGGGACCATAGATGCGCAGCCGCACACCTGCTAGCGGCGGCCGCCGCACCACGCGATCGCCAATCGCCGTGCGGAACAGGTCTGCGTAATCTGCCGCCTCCACGGGAAAATCGGCGTGGCTCGCGTTCGCCGCGATCTCCTCGAACACGCTTTCGAGCGCCGTGCCGTCGCGGCCCTGGAAGGCTGCCGGGACACCGGTTGCGTCGGCGCTCAGCGCGGCAACGACGCTACGATGGAGCGCCGCGAGTTTGGCGAATGGCGCGCACATCTGCCCCTCGAGCGGGGCAAGCGCCTGCGCGAGCCGCGTGACGAGGGCGGCAGCGTCATCGAGTTGCGCGGCGGTAAGATCCGCGCGCGGATCGGAGGGATGCAAATCCGATGCTTGCCCGCGCCGTAGCTTTGCAAGCTCCGTGTGAAACACCGCGAGCGCGTCCGCGAGGCCAGCCGTGCCCGGCCGCGGCCGTGGGCCGCGCAGGACCGCCTTCTCGAGCACGGCGATTGTGCGTGCGTGCGCACCCGCGGCGGCGCCAAGCCGCAGGAGCGGATGCTTGATAAGCGCGAGGAGCGCAACTGGCGCAACTCCGCCAAGCGCGGCTTCTGCCGCCAGGCGCGCGAATAGCCCCGCGGACGTCTCGGCGAGCGCATCGCCGCCGGAATCGTCGACCGCGACGTTCCAGCGTTCCAGCGCCGCAAGCACGCGGCGCGCCAATGCGCGGTCGGGCGTGACAAGCGCTGCGGTCTTGTGCGACGTCTCGATGGCCTCGCGCAGGCTGATCGCGATGGCGAGCGCCTCTTCCTCGGCATTGGCGGCTTCAACGACCGCCACGCCTTCCAGTGCTCCATCGATCCACGGGATACCGCCGCCTGCGAGTTGTTTCCAAGCGTCGGTCGCGGCGGCCGGCCGCAGCGCCTCGCAGACATAGCGTTCGCGCCGATGCGCGGCCGGCGTGCCCAGCACCGTAACCTGCTCGCGGGCGATCCCGATCCGCTGCAACAGCGCCTGCATGGCGAACAGCGGATGCTCGACCGCGGGCGAAACGCGCGCGTCAGCTTCCTCGCGCCCGCCGATCAGGTGCCAGGATCGCGCGTCGAGGTCGAGGTCGAGGCCGGGCAGAACGACTGCGCCGCGGTCGAGCTTGGCGATGGCGGCGATCAGCTCGGCGGTCGCGGGCATCGACGCGGTCGAGCCGGCGGCGATCACGGGTCCGTCGGCATGCGCGGCAAGCCGCGCCGCTTCGGCCTTGATCAGTGCATCGCGCCGCGCGGCCGGCTCGATCGCGCCTTCCTCGGCAAGGATTTTCGGCCACTTCTCGCGCGCGATCTGCAGGAATTTGAGCGTGAGCTGCCAATAACGGTCGAGCGTTTGCGGCACCAGTCCATCGAGCCGCCCCCACGACACGCCGCGCGTGATCATGTCGTCCATCAGGCGTGCGAGATCGTCCACGAGCGCGAGCGCCGAGGCGGGATTGTTGGCAACCAGTGACGCCTCGCCCTGCTCGTCGGGGGTGATGCTTTCCGCCCATTTGAGCACGAGCCGCGTGAGCAGGAGGCGCCGCTTGAGCCCACCGAGCGCCGGCGGCAACTCGAGCACGTCGCTGGCCAGCGCGCCGGCTCCGATTTGCGCGAACACGATCTCGTCCTCGTCGATGTCGCCAATGGCGACAATGCGCGGCAGGATCGCCGCGCCTTTGTCGATCACCCCGAGAAAGAGGTCGCGCGCGAGCCGGCAAGCGCGCCGCGTCGGCAGGTAGAGCGTGGCGCGTGCAAGCGCGAGCGGGTCCTGCGCGGCGGGAAATCCCGGCACCAATTTTCCCTCGATCAGCGCGCGGACGAGCGTCGGGACGAATGGCACCGAGGCCGGGATGGTGAACACGCGGGGGGCAGGCGCGGCGATCATCCGCGCAAGTCTACGGATTGATTCGCGACGACTCAATTTTCGGATCGGAAAGACGTCCGCTGCCTTGCCGGAGCCTTAAATCGCGCCGGCGAGGATTGTCTTCTCGGCGGCTCGGACGGCCTCGGGCGTGCCGACATGCATCCAGACGCCTTCGAGGCGCAATCCGCAGAGCCGCCGGGCCTCGGCCGCCCGGTCGAACAGCGGCGATAGGGAAAATGCTCCCTCCGGCGCGCCGGCAAAAAAGGCGGGCGTGAGGATCCCGGCGCCGGCATAGACGAAGGGCACCACCTCGTGCTCGGCGCGTCGCGTGAGCCGGCCGTCGGCCGCCATCGAAAAATCGCCGCGGCCGCTATAGCCGATGCTGGAGGCCGCCGGCGCGAGCAAGAGCAGCGCGTCCATGCGTGTGCCGTCGAAGGTGTCCGCGAGCCGGGCGAGATTGGGTTTCACCCCGTCGATCCAGATGGTGTCGGAATTGACGTGGAAGAACGGACGGTCGCCGAGCTGCGGCAACGCCTTGACCACGCCACCGCCAGTGCCGAGCAGCTCGCGTCGCTCATCCGAGATGACGATCTTCGGACGTTTGCGGCCGGCAAGATGGCGCTCGAGCTGATCGGCGAGGTGATGAACGTTGACCACCGCGCGCTCGATCCCCTGCGCAGCCAGACGGTCGAGCACATAGTCGATGAGTGCCTTGCCGCCGACCTTAACGAGCGGTTTCGGCAGCTGCCCGTTGAAAGCCCGCATCCGCGTGCCGAGCCCCGCTGCCAGCACCATGGCGCGCTTCGGCGCCGCCGCGATTCGGCGATTGTCCATCAAAGGGTTCTGCCCGCTGGCACTTAAATTGTATTTAACGACGGCACGTGGGCAATATACCACGCCTTGAGCGCTTCGAGCGCCGGATGGCTGAGCGCACGCTGCAAATACTCCCAGATGCGAGGCAGATGCCGCAGGTATTGCGGCTTGCCATCGCGCATGTCGAGCCGTGCGAAAATGCCAAGAATCTTGCTCGCGCGCTGGGCGGCGAGCGTCGCATAGATCTTGATGAATTGCGCCGCGTCGAAATCGGCCGCACGACCGCTGCGGCCGCGCACATATCGGCCGAGCAGCGCAAGCTCGGTCTCTTCCGGTATGTCGACACGCGCATCCTGCAGCAGTGAAGCGACGTCATAGGCAGGCGGACCCATCACCGCGTCCTGGAAGTCGAGAAGGCCGAGCCGGGCGAGCTCGCTGCGCTGCGGCAGCCAGAGCAGGTTGGGCGAATGGAAGTCACGCAAAACCCAGGTCGGCGGCGCATCGATCGCCGGCTGCAACAGTTCGCGCCAGAGTGCGCGGAATGAGTCGCGTTCCGTGTCAGGGGTCGCGGCGTTCAGGCGCGGCAGGAACCAGTCCAGCAGCAGCTCGGCTTCGATCAAAAACGCGTTCATGTCGTAAGCAGGAATGCGGTAGTCGAGCTGCGGCCCGACCGGCAGTGTATCGGGCACTTGCCGCGCATGCAGCGCAAGCAGGACGTCGACCGCGGTCTCGTAGCGCTCCGCGATGGGCGCCGGCGGATCGCTGGCGACGATTCGTTCTTCGCCGAGGTCTTCGATGACCAAGAATCCCCGCTCGAGATCGGCCTGGTAGACGGCGGGCGCCGAGAAACCACATTGCCGCAGCCCATTCGCCATCGCCACGAACGGCACAACATTGTCGGCGAGGTGCGCGATCGCGCTGTATGGCTTGTCGCCGCGCACTGGCGGGCCATCAGGGCGGGGCGGATAATTCATTAGGAGCACGCGCTTGTCGCCGAGCGCGAGCCGCTCGTATGAGCGCGTCGAGGCGTCTGCGCGTAATCGTGTGCGCAGCGCCTCGCTGTAACCGCTCTCAGCGATGAATTGGCGCGCCGCCGCCATGCGGTCGACCCGCGGCGCCAACGTGCCGTAGCCGGTGACGCGGGCATGGCGGAATTCGAGCTTGAGCTTGGGGGCCAGTGTGAGCGAAACGTCGAGCCGATCGGGCGGCAAAAGGTGATCCGCGCGATCGGGCCACTCGAGCAGCACGACCGCGCGCTCGGGCAGGTCGTCGAAGCCGAGTTCGGCAAGCTCCGCTGGACCCGAGAGGCGATAGAGGTCAACATGTATCAACGGAAATTGCGGTAGCTCGTAGAGCTGCATGAGCGTGAAAGTCGGGCTCGGCACTTCGAGTGCAGGATCGCCGGCGAGATAGCGGATGAGCGTGCGGGCGAGCGTGGTCTTGCCCGCGCCGAGATCGCCCGAGAGGGTGACGAGGTCGCCAGGTTCGAGCGCGTTGGCGATATCGATTGCGAGCCGCCGGGTTGCGTGCTCATCGGGCAGCGCCACCGAGAAGCTCGACGTATCAGATTTGGTCAGCGCCATGGCATGACTTGTCGCCCGCTCGCGCGAGCACGGCCATTGCGAGTCACGCGGCGGCTCGCTCCGCCGTTTGGGCCAGCGGGAACACGCAGGTGACCGTGGTGCCGCGGCCGACCGTCGATTCGAGCGTCACCGAGCCGCCGTGCAGCTCCACGAAAGAGCGCACCAAGGAGAGCCCCAAGCCCGTCCCGCGGTGGCGCGAGCCGAGCGAATGCGTCTCGAACCAATCGAACACCTTGTTCTGCACGTCGGCGGGAATTCCCGGCCCGCGGTCGGTCACCGAGAAGACGATGGCATCTCGGTGCCGCTGGGCGGCAAAGGTAACGATCTCGCCGGCGGGCGAAAAGCCCACCGCATTGGCCAGCAGATTGAACAGCGATTGTCGCACGCGCCGCTCGTCGGCCACGAAGCTGCCGATCTCCGGCGAGGCATGGATTTCAAGCGTGATGCCGCTCTTGACCAGGCGATCCTGCACGCCTTCGGCGGCAGCTTCCATTGTCTTGCGGATATCCACCGGTCCTAGGTTGAGCGTCATCGCGCCGGCATCGATGCTGGCCAGGTCGAGGATGTTGTTGATGATGGCGAGCAGCGCGTTGGTCGAGACCGTGATGTAGCTCAGATATTCTCGCTGCTTATCCGTAAGCGGGCCGGTGACCGGATCGCCGAGAAAATGCGCGAAACCGATGATGTTGGTGAGCGGCGAGCGCAGTTCGTAAGATACGTGGTGAACGAAATCGGTCTTGAGCTTGTCCGCCGCCTTCAACGCTTCGTTGCGCTCGCGCAGTGCGCGCTCGACATTCACGGTGTCGGTGACGTCCTCGAACGCCACCAGCGTGGCCCCGTCGTGGAGCGGCATGGTGGCGCAATCGACCACGGTTCCGTGACGGCGTTCGAGCCGACCGAGCGCCGGCTCGCGATTGTCTATCGCCGTGATCGTCCCCCGCAATTTCTGCCACACGGGATGGTCGCCGTGGAGCGGCTGCGTCCAATCACTGATGGATTCGATGTGCGGTCGGCCGGACAGCATCTCGGGCGAAAGGCTCCACATGCGCGCGAAGGCAGGGTTGTGGAGGCGCAGCCGCCCGTCGCTTCCGAACACGGCCACCGCCTCGGTGAGGTTGTCCAGCGTCTCGCTCTGCACGCGGATCAAGGCATCGTAGCGGCGCTCGAGATCGAGCCGCTCGGTGACATCGTCGAACAGGTAGATCACCCCACCTTCCGAATTGGGCGTGGTGACGACGCGCATGGTGCGGCCGTGCGGCAGATGCCACATGTGCTCCTTGGCTTCGACCGCGCGGTAGGTATCGTAAAGCGCGCTCTTCCATTGCCGGAAGTCCTGCTCGTCCGGAAGCCTGCGCGCCGCGCGCAGCCGATCGAGCACGGCCGAATCGGTGGGTCCCTGGTCGAGGAAGGCCGCGTCGAGATCCCACAGTGACCGATAAGTGGCATTGTAGAAGCAAAGGCGCCGATCGGACCCGAAGATCGCCACTCCGGTCGCGAGCTGGTCGAGCGTGCGGCGCTGGGCATCCATCATGCGCTTGATCTCGCCGCGCATCAGCTCCGCCTCGGTGGCATCGACCGCGATCCCGGCGCTGCCGCGCGCAGCGGGCACGCTTGTTACGTCGAAGCTGCGGCGCTCTCCCGCGACCACGGCGGAGAGCCGGCCGCAGTAGGGTTCGACTGCCCCGTGCGCGCGCAGAAGCTCGCTGCGCCCGCCGTGCTCGAACAGCTCGAGCCCGCGTTCGATGGCTTCGCCGGCATCCGTGGCCTCGACCGCACGCGCATAGGCTTGATTGGCGAAGCTGAGCTTGCCCGCCTCCTCACGCGCCCACACCGGCGTGGGAAGTGCAGCGATCAAGGCGCAAACGGCCGCGCTATCGTCGACATGCTTTTGGTGCCGCCGCGCAAGTTCGGCGAGTTCCTGTTTGACGCCGCTCACCTCGCGCAACCGCAGGATCGCTCGGCCGCCGATCACTTGACCGTTCGCTTCGATGAGGCGGCCGCTGAGCGTGACCACGGTCATGGCGAAGCTCACGCCGCGCGCGCGTAATGCATCGACGCAATGCTGCATGTCGCGTGCTGCGTCGCTGTCGAGCCAGGTGCCGAAATCGAGCAGGCCTGCGCCCGCTGTGGTCACCAGGGCCGGATCGCCAATGATTTCCGGCTCATCGGCCGCCGCCGGCCAGGCGATGAGGATTTGCGGCTCGGATAATAGCAAGGCATAGGCGCGATCGATCGCTGCCTTCGATGCGAGGGCGTCGTCGCGAGTCGCGGCCTCGACCTCCGCCAAATGCCGTCGCGTGCGCACGAACAGGATCGCGCTGACGACGGCAAAGCACAGGATGCCGAGCGTGAGCGCAAGCGCCGCGATATCGTCGCGATCAAGCAATGGAAGAGCGGAAAGGTAGGCCTGCCAGCCGGGGAATTCGTATCGCCCGCCGGCCGCGGCACAGGCGCCCTCGCCCGGCAGCAGCGTTGAGCAAGCGAGAAGTGCAGCGCGGACTTTGCCGTGGCGTCGGGTGGACGCGCGCGCGCGCGCTTTGTGCTGCGGATGAGCCCCAAAGCTCTCCACGGTGATCCGGAGCGCGTCCGGCATTCCCGCTTGCCCCTTGCCGCATTATGCCGGCGTCGGGCGACTGCCGGCTCGCGCATCCGTTGGTGGAGTGCCTCATTCCGCCGAGCGGTGCGCGAATCAAGCGACTTTAACCCCAACAGGAATTGCACAGGAAGTAGGCCAGATCGTGAACACTCGACGGCCGTAACGACTCGGTCCGCCCGCGCCGTGTCCTCGCACTTTGAAACTACGACCGCCCGGCGAGCTTGAGCCCCTTCTCCAGCGCGGCGTAACTGCGCACAGGCGCGGCCATCAGGAAGCGGTAGCCCTCGGCGAGGACGCGCTCCACATTATTGGCATCCACGTGCGGGTGACCAACAACGACGTTGTGCCGCTTGCAGGTCTCGACCACCCGCGCCATCCATTTGAGCACCTCGGCATGCTCGTATTGCCGCGGATAGCCGAGCTCCTGAGAGAGATCGCCCTCGCCAATGAGGATCGCGCCAATACCGGGCACCTTCTCCAGGATGGCAGGTAGCGCCTCGATGCCGCGCGTGTCCTCCATCATCAGGATCACGAACACTTCGCCCTTGGGATTGAGCGGCCACACGTCAGCGCGGGCGTAATAGTCCTGCTGGGAAAGGCCCCAGTAGCGCACCGCCGCGGTTGGTCCGTCGCCGCGGATGCCGGCAGGCTCATAAAGCGGCGCGCTTTTCAGGCGCGGGTAGCGACAGGCTGCGACCGCGTTATATGCCTCCTCGAGCGATGAAATGTGCGGCCAGACGATCCCATAGACGCCGAGGTCGAGCGCTTGTTTGGCCTGAAACTGCGCCTTCTCAGCACCGTTGGGAGGGATGCGCACCATTGGTGTGACCGAAGGCGCAAGCGAGACGGACTTCGCGATCTGGCCGCGGTTGAGCATGTATTGCAGGCTATCCCGCAGCGCCCGGATGTCCCAAGGATTGTGCTCCATCTCGTAAACGATGCCGTCGTATTTGGCCGTCGACATCGCGATCGCGGTCTCCGGATCGGCTTGGCAGAACGACGTGAATGCCGGCTTGCCGGCCTCAAGGGCGCGGATAACACCATTCAAGCGCGGAATATCGGCCATGCTTTTCCCCTGCGGTGAGGTTGATGTGCGCATCCTAACAGAGGCCAATCCTGGTTTGACAACGGCGAAGTCCGGTTCGTAGCATTCATCGCGGGACGGGACTCCGGCTCCGCCTTTAGGGCGTGTGCCCCAATCCGAACAGCAGCGACAGTGCCATGATCATCGATTGCCACGGCCACTACACGACCGAGCCGAAAGACCTGCTGCGATGGCGCAAGGAGCAGGTGGATAACATGAAAAACCCTGCAAAACAGCCCGCCAAGACGTCGCTCAAGGTTTCCGACGACGAAATCCGCGAGAGTCTCGAAGGCGCGCAACTCAAGCTCCAGCGCGAGCGCGGCACCGACCTCACCATCTTTTCTCCGCGCGCCATGGGCATGAGTCATCATATCGGCGATTACAATGTGAGCTTGGCCTGGTCGCAGCTGTGCAACGAGATGATTCATCGCGTCTGCACGCTCTATCCCAACAATTTCATCGGCGTGTGCCAGTTGCCGCAGTCACCGGGCGTATCGCCGGACAACTGCACCGCGGAGCTCGACCGCTGCGTAAAGGAATTCGGCTTCGTCGGCTGCAATCTCAACCCCGATCCCTCGGGCGGGCATTGGACCGCGCCGCCGCTGACCGACCGGTGGTGGTACAAGTTCTACGAAAAGATGGTGGAGCTTGATGTGCCGGCGATGGTGCACGTCAGCGCCTCGTGCAATCCCTGCTTTCACGGCACCGGCGCCCATTACATCAACGCGGACACCACCGCGTTCATGCAACTCATCATGGGCGATCTGTTCAAGGATTTCCCCACCTTGAAACTGATCATCCCCCACGGCGGCGGCGCGGTTCCGTTTCACTGGGGCCGCTACCGAGGCTTGGCACTCAATAACAAGCGGCCTCCGCTCGATGAGATGATGAAGAACAACGTGTGGTTCGACACCTGCGTCTATCATCAGCCTGGGATCGACCTTCTGACCAAGGTGGTTCCGATCGACAACATCCTGTTCGCCTCGGAGATGGTCGGCGCGGTGCGCGGCAAGGATCCGCAGACCGGATACGATTTCGACGACACCAAGCGTTATATCGACCACGCACCGGGCCTCGCGGCAGAGGACAAGAAGAAGATTTTCGAGGCTAATGCGCTGCGCGCCTATCCTCGCCTCAAAAACAAGGTTGCCGCGAGAGCAACGGCACGAGCGTAGTGAAAGGATGAGTCGCGGGTCACAGCGAGTGCTCCCGGTGCGCTGGGCTGCGCACCGCTCAGCCGAACTATCGACTGCTGAGCTAAATCCAGCGGAGAGCGCGCGCGAGCTGGAAGGTCGAGAGCATCACGATCAAGATGCCCACGGCGACCATCAAGCCGCGCGCGGGCACGTGCTTGACCGCCCATCCGCCAAACGGCGCCGCCAGCACGCCGCCGAGAATGAGTGGAACGAGGTGCTCAAGCGGCGAGGCCCCAAGCTCGGCAAAGAATGTGGCGGCCGCGGCAACAGTGACGAAGAACTCGGTGGTATTGACGGAGCCCACGGTCTCGCGCGGCGGGTGCCCGGAGCCGATTAAGGTCGAGGTCGTGACGGGTCCCCAGCCGCCGCCGCCGCTAGCGTCCAGAAATCCTGAAACAAATCCGAGCGGGATAACCCAACCCCCGGGCGCTCGGGGCGCAACCGCAACCCGCATCGATCGCCAGAGAATATAGAATCCCATGAGCAACAGATAACCGTACACCCAGCGGCGTGCGGCGGGGATCTCGAGATTCGATAGGATCCAAGCACCCAAAATCGCACCCAGCACACCAGCCACCCCGAGCCGGGCCACGATGCGCCAGTCCACATTGCGATGATACAGGTGCGAAGCCGCCGAAGCGCCGGTGGTAAAAATCTCGGCCGTGTGGACGAGGGCGCTCGCCTGCGCAGGAGCAATCCCCATGCTCAGAATAGCGGTGTTGGCCAGCACGCCGTAGGCCATGCCGAGCGTGCCATCCACCAACTGCGCAACAAAGCCGATCGCCAGCAGCAGCACGAAGTCGGTGGTCACCAAATTCTCCTGTCTTAAATGCTGAACGCTCTCGAACGGAATTCGTCTCAAGAAGCAGGGGTGGTGAGGCTAGGCAAAAGTGGGCAACGCATAATAAGCCCTATGTGACCGTCCCACGACGGCTGGCGATTTAAGCGGTAAGCGCCTATTTTCGGGAGACATACCGTTGCGTGCTCGAGCGCCAAAGCGCGAGGATCATCATGGGCATCGAAGCGTTGGGCTATATAGGGGTTCGCGCCAAGGATGTCGCCGACTGGGCGAGCTACGGCGAAAGGCTGCTCGGGTTGCAGCGCATCGACAAAAGTCGCTCGAGCCTGGCCTTTCGTATGGACGACCGCAAGCAGCGTCTGGTCATCGACGCCGACGGCGGCCAGGGTATCGCGTTCTTCGGCTGGGAGGTCGCTGACGCCGCCGCTCTCGACAAGGTAGCGGCGCGGATTGAAGCGGCTGGGACTAAGGTCGCCCGCGGCTCGCGAGCGCTCGCCAGCGAGCGGCACGTTGCGGACCTGATCGTGCTCAGCGATCCCGGCGGCAATCGGCTGGAGATTTTCCACGGCGCGGAAACGGCGACTGATCCGTTCAAGCCCGGGCGCAACATATCCGGATTCCGCACCGGTCCGCTCGGCATGGGTCACGTTGTGATGCATTTTGAACGCATCGCGGAGGTGATGGCGTTCTACCGAAATGTCCTCGAATTCAAGCTCAGTGATTATTGGCTGCGGCCATTCCCGGGGTATTTCTTCCATGTCAATCCGCGCCATCACAGCATCGCCTTTGTTGAGAGCGGCATCAACATGGTCCACCACATGATGGTCGAGCTCTACAGCTTCGATGATGTGGGCCAGGGCTACGATCTGGCCCTTGGCGATCCCGAGCGAATCGGGGTCACGCTCGGTCGTCACTCCGGCGATTACGTGACTTCCTTCTACACCTGGAATCCCTCGGGGTTTCTGGTCGAGTACGGCTGGGGCGGCCAGCTGATCGACGACGGCGTCTGGAAGCCGTTCGAGCGCAAATTCGGTCCGAGCCTATGGGGCCACGAGCGCCGTTGGATGTCGGCGGAAAAGAAAGAGGAGTCGCGTCAGCTGTGCATCGAAGCCGCCGAGAACGGGCAGCGCCAGCCGGTTCAGGTGGTCGCCGGCAATTACAATCTCATGCCCGGCATCTGCCCATGGTGGGACAGCATGAAAGCTGGTCGCAAGGCCGGCTAATCGTTTCGGCGCTTAGACCGATGCTGGGCGCGATCAGCGCCTGAAACGTAGCTCCCGCTAAGGACCTTAAGCACGTCGTTTTCAAGCCACTGTGGCTTTGCCATCACAGACAACGCGGCCCAGGAAGGGTAGGCTACGGTTCATAGGAATCGGGGGGTTCAAATGACAAAGCTATTTCTCGGCGTAGCGCTCGTCGCGTTGGGCTTGGGGACGCCGGCGGTATTCGCTGCCGAAAGGCCGGTACCAGCACCGGCGTACGCGCCCCCGCCCGCGCCAGTCTACACCTGGAATGGCTGCTATGTCGGCGCCAGCGCAGGGACCT
>DATFQX010000162.1:0-3836 GCA_035263865.1 Xanthobacteraceae bacterium | reverse complement strand
GCCGTGTTGTTCGTGATCTCGATTTTCTCCGCGGCGAGATATTGGATCAGCCGATCGTTGATGAATTGTTCGAACGGCGTGGCCATGGCGAGGGTCTTGAGCTTCGCCGTGCGCATGGCGTCGATCACGCTCGACATATCGGTGATCGCGGGCAGGCCCGCGGCCTGCGACAGACGGTCGGCGAGCTCATCGCCGAAACCCGATCCGCGCCGAACGACCGGCGGAACGCCGGACTGGTAAATGAGATCGACGTCGAAGCTCGCCAATTGCTTGGCCGCCCGTTCCATGCCCTTGATCGCCTCGTCCATGTCGTCGTCTGAAAGCTGCCGGATCGTGAGCGAGACCGTTGTCATGTCGACGCCTTCGGGCACCACCTCGTAGAACTCGAGCACGGCGCGGGGCGGAACCGGGGTCGGGAAGATCACCCCCACGTGCAACCGCCATCCGGTAATGCCCTCAGCCATGCTGCTGCTCCTGGTGTGAACGCGAGGTCATCGGATCATGGCTCATTGGGGGATCATTGCGGGACTTTGGCGCCGGTCGCGGCGATGACCTCGCTCCATTTCTTGGTGTCCGCCGTCATCACCGCAAGCATCTCCTCGGACGAGCTTCCGACCACGTCCAGACCTTGCTCGCCCAGACGATCCTTGAGTTTCCCATCGGCGACCGCGCTCTTGACCTCGCTGGCGAGCCGGTCGACGACGTGCTGCGGCGTCTTGGCCGGCGCCAGCAATCCGAACCATCCGCTGAGCTCGTAGCCCGGCACGCCTGCTTCCCGCATGGTCGGAACCTGCGGCATCAGGCTTGAGCGCGAGGGCGACGCGATCGCCAACATCTTGCCCTTGCCGCCGGCTGCGAGCGCCATGGCCGAGGGCGGGCCCGTGAACATGACGTCGACCACGCCGGCGGCGATGTCGGTCATGGCCGGCGCGGTGCCTCGGTAGGAGACCTGGGTGATGTCGGTCTTGGTCATCATCTTCAGCAATTCCATGCCGAGATGCGCCTGCGTGCCGAGCCCGATCGAGGCGTAGTTGAGCTTGCCGGGGTGCGCGCGCGCGAACGCCAGCAGCTCCTGCACGCTGTTGGCTTCGACCTTCGAGCTGGCGACGAGGACGAGATAGACTTTGGCGATGATGCTGATCGGTATGAAATCGCGGAACGGATCGTAGGCGAGGTTGGGATAAAGATTGGGGTTGACCACCAGATTCGTGTCGACGGCCATGAACAGGGTGTAGCCGTCGGACGCGGCGCGGGCGACCTGTCCGGCCGCGAGCCCGCCATTGGCGCCGGGCTGGTTCTCGACGATCACCGGCTGGCGCATCGCGTAACTCAGGCGATCTCCCAGCGCGCGCGCGATCAGGTCAACCGCGCCGCCCGCAGGCTGGGGAAGGACGAAGCGGATGGGCTTGGACGGATAGGGCTCGTCGGCGGCCCCCCGCTCGGCCGGCGCCGCGATCAACGCGAGCACAGACACGCACGCCAGCGCAGCCGTGACCCGATGCATTGTCGGGATACCTCTTAAGCCACCGCCGCGCCGCCCACGCGCGACGGCATCGCCGCAGCGCGCGACGCCTGCGCCGGTGCAAACGGCGCGCGCAACCCCGCCTGCACCATCAGCGGAAGAACCTCCTCGTTCCACTGCGCGAGCTCTTCCTTGTATCTGACCCAGGAGATCAGGCAGCCGTCGACCCCGATATCGGCAAGCTTGCCGAGCTCGTCGACGATCTGTTCCGCCGTTCCCACCAGCGGGTAGCCGCCGTGACCGGCGATGAAATGCGCCTTGTGCCCATCCAGCGTCTTGGCATCCAGCGTTTGATTGTGCAGCCCGAAGATCTTCAGGAGATTGCCGGCGGCTTCCCAGTCGCCCTTCTCGTAGACGTAGTAGTTGAGATAATCCTTGGCCTCCTTCTCACTCTCCCGGCAGACGACGTAGACGTGGATCCAAATCCGCGTTTCGCGCCCATGCGAGCGGGCCATTTGCTTGAGATGATCGATCTGCGCCTTTGCGCCTTCGAGATGAGTGCGGTCCTTGAGGATGACGAAATTCATGTCGCAGTAGCGCGTGGTGAATTCTTGCGCCGCCGGCGATCCGCCGGCGTTCATGATCGGCGGATGGGGCTTCTGCAGCGGCTTGGGCTGGCTCCAGACCGCGGTGGCATTGAAGCTCTCGCTGGTGAAATCGAACTCCTCGTCCTGCGTCCATGCGCGGCGCACGAAATCGAGCCATTCAGTGGCGTATTTGTAGCGATCGTCGTGCGGGCGCATGTGGGCGCCGAACATGTCGAATTCGTTCTTGAACCATCCGCACACCACGTTCATGGCGAAGCGGCCGCCGGTCACGTGATCGATGGTCGCCGCCATCTTGGCCACCATCAGCGGGTGCACCAGCGGCACGTGAACGGTAGCGAGCACGGTGCAATAGTTGGTCACCGCGCCGATCGCCGACGCCCAGGTGAAGCTCTCGAAGGTGCAGTTGTTGAAGTTCGAGGGCCCGCCGTATCCCTTCCAGCGTCCGACCGGCAGCAGCGCCTCCATGCCGGCGCGATCCACCGCCTGCGCGATGTCCTTGGTGTCGGGCCAGTTGAGCTTCCAGGCCTCTGGCACGGTGGTGATGGTAGAGCCGTGGCTGCAATTGAAAGCCATGACTCCGAGTTTCATGCGGTTGCCGCCGAATAACCGCGCGCGGGCGGTGTAGTCGTGAGTGGGGGTCATATCGGTTTCTCTCGCGCTATGACCAGGGTCAGCGGTTGGTGGCTCGAGCGCACTGTCACCACTTCATCGGGCATTCCTGGTGATAGGGATCCTGCCAGTCTTTGATCGCGGTGTCCTTCAGCGCGGCCTTTAGATTTCCGTTCTCATCCTTCTTCACCTCCATGATGTAGAGGTTCTGGATCGGGAAGTGGTTGTTGTTGAACTTGAACGAGCCGCGCACCGATTGGAAGTTGGCCTTGCGCAGCGCGGCGCGCACGGCGTCCTTGTTCTCGATCTTGCCGCCCACCTCCGTGACCGCGGAGTCGATGAGCTTGATGGCGTCGTAGCCGAGCGCAGCGAAGGTGGCGGGCAGGCGGTTGTACTTGGCGGTAAACGAGGCGACGAACTTCTTGTTCGCGGCATTGTCGAGGTCGGCCGTCCAGTTCGTGCCCATGATCACGCCGAGCGCGGCATCCCCTTGCGCCGGGAACGTCAGCGGGTTTGCGACCGGGTCTTCGGTGTAGAACGGAAGCTGGTGTTGCAGGCCCGCCTGCGCGTACTGCTTGACGAAGGCGACGCCGCCGGCGCCCACCAGGAAGGCGAACACCGCGTCGGGCTTTTCGGCGCGGATGCGGGCGATCTCGGGCGCGAAGTCGAGCTGAGTCAGCGGGGTGTAGACCGGGCCGATGGCCTTGCCCTTGAAGTAGCGGATCGCGGCGCCGACATGCTCGTAGCCGGCCTGATAATCCGCGCCGAGGAAGAACGCGCTCTTGACGCCCTTGTCGGTCATGTATTTGCCGACGGCCGCCGGCCAGTCGTCGTTCGAGAACGAGACGAAGAAGCCGTTCGGGTGGCATTCCTTGCCCGCGAATTGCAACGGTCCCGCCAGCGCGCCGACCACGAAGATGCCGGCGTCGACGAACGACTTGAACACCGGAATGAGCGTATTCGAGGCGCCGAGCCCGGTGACGAAATCGACCTTGGCGTCGTCGATGAGCTTCGAGGCTCCCTGCACCGCTTCGGCCGGATTGGTCTTGTCGTCGACTACCGTGTACTTGACCGGCAGACCGCCGAGCTTGTTGCCGAGCTCTTCGAGGGCGAGATCGATGCCACGCTTGGTTTCGGTGCCTGCGGGCGAAATCGGC
>DATFQX010000161.1:0-11151 GCA_035263865.1 Xanthobacteraceae bacterium | reverse complement strand
AGCTTTCTGAATTGTGAGACGTTGTCGATGCCAGCATTGGTGCGGGTGTCGGCGGCAAACACCACCCCGCGCTGCAGGCGAACTGCGACAGCGTAGGTCATCAGGTTCACTTTCGTTCGTTGTTCATGAATTTAGACTATTGGAGGCAAGGCGCACTCATGATTTTTAGTGCTGTTTTCTTCGGCAGCCGGCTCGAGCAGCTTGCCATGCTGGCAGCCCGCCACGGAGTACCCGCGAGCTACCAATTTCGCGAATTCGCCTCAGCGCTGCTGGTCGGCCCAGATGACGCTCAATGTCGCGCAGGTGATGCCGACGGAGGGCGCGCCGCTGCCACTCAAGTAACTCAACGGCGCGGCGCGAAGGGCGAGTGAGCGGGTCGGGCGCATTCGGCTGGTTGATATCCGCGCCGAGGATGCACTTCGGAAAGCGAATAGTAGGCTGCGGCCGCTTTCGGGGGGTAAAGCGGACATAGACCGGCGATCGGCCCGGACCGCCTCGGTCGCGATCCCAAAGCGGACACAAACGGCCGCTTTTGCTGCGGTGCACGTCTGTGTGATGCGGGGACAAAGTGGTGTGATGCCTCGAAGCCGCAATGCCAGTCGGATAAAGCTAGTCCATGGTTCAAGTGGACCCATGGGAAAAGGCGGCGGACTGCGAGCGAGCGATTAGGCTCACACTTGATCCAGTACACCGCGAAACGCTTAACAATATTCGGGAGTTCTGGATTGCGTTGGCTCAGAAAGGCCCGTTTCTGAGTGATGATGCCTTAGCTACTCAGATCGAAACGATTGGCCGTCTCCACGCCAGCTTTTGCAAAGCTGCAGCGCGTGACTAATTAGGCAGAGAGATCTCCTAGCCGCGCTCCTACTCCTGCCAGTTCCTCATCGTACACACGCGCGATACACACACGCGCCTTGCCGCAGGCAGCGCGATGCGGACCACACAAAAAGCCCCGCCCGAGCGAGCGACCGTTGGGGCGGGGCTAGTTCCGTGTTCGGCCGGACAGCGCGACCACGCCCGGCACGTCCTTGCGCTCAACCGCATCACGCAGCGTCACGTCGATGCCTGCGCCACCCGCAGAATTTTGCGCACGCACCACGCCCGGTGGACGCAGCAAGCACGATGCCCATGCTAACGACGATTCCAACGACCTTCACGTTCATGAAAGCCTCCCTATCAACGCATTGCCCGGTGAGCCATCGTAAATTGTACCCCGGATTGAGCGGCGGTCACATACTGCGCGGGCAACGCGTGATAACATCCCTCGTTTTCCATGGGCGTGACCTTGGAGCGGCGATGGCGCAATGTCTCCGGCCGCAGTGGGACATCGGCCGCATAGTTCGAGCTCGTCTAGTCATGGATCTGCTTGAGACTGCCGACAAGGATTTGCCGCTACGTGACGATATCCGTCTTCTCGGCCGCATTCTTGGCGATACGGTCCGCAGCCAGGAAGGCGAGCCTGTCTTCGCAATCGTTGAGCACATTCGCCGGACCTCGATCCGCTTCCACCGCGACGAAGATGAAGCCGCGCGGCACGAGCTCGAGGCGACATTGAATAGCCTCTCGCATGGTCAAAACATCCAGATCATCCGCGCTTTCAGCTACTTTTCGCAGCTCGCCAATATCGCCGAAGACCAACATCACATCCGCCGGACGAGAGCCCACGCGCTGGCCGCTTCGGCACCGCGGGAAGGCACCGTGGCCCACGCGCTTGCTCGCGCTCGTGATGCGGCCATTTCCCAGTCTAGGCTGGAGAGCTTCTTCACGAATGCCCTCGTTTGCCCGGTACTCACCGCACATCCGACGGAAGTGAGGCGGAAGAGCACGATCGATCGTGAGATGGAGGTGGCGCACCTACTGGCGGAACGTGATCGCGTTAGGCTCACCCCCGAAGAGACGGCGGCAAACGAAGAGGCCTTGCGGTGCGCCGTGCTCACGCTGTGGCAGACCAGCATGTTGCGCGGGAACAGGCTCAAAGTCGTGGACGAGGTAGCTAATGGGCTTTCCTACTACGATTACGCCTTTCTGGGTGAGCTACCTCGCTTCTACGCCGCGCTAGAAGATCAACTCGCTTCGACGGATCCCGCCTGGGACAGCTTTGAGCTACCTTCGTTCCTGCGCGTCGGAAGCTGGATCGGCGGCGACCGCGACGGCAATCCCTTCGTCACAGCCGAAGTGCTGCGACAAGCGTTGGGAATGCAAAGTGAGCGCGCGCTCAAATTTTATCTGGATGAGGTGCATCTTTTAGGCGGCGAACTATCGCTAGATGCGCGGCTGGTCACTGTATCCGATCAGCTGAGGGGCCTAGCGGAGCGCTCGCCTGATCGCTCGCCGCACCGCCGCAACGAACCTTATCGGCTAGCTGTCTCTGGTATCTACGCGCGCCTCGCCGCTACGGCGCGGGCATTCGGGCAGGCAGAGGCGTCGCGCCACGCAGTAGGTGAGGCGCCGCCTTACGCCGAGGCTGCCGAATTCGTTGACGACCTCGGCATTCTTTATCGCTCACTCACGGCCAACGGCTCTGCGCTGCTGGCGCGTGGTCGGCTGCGCAGCCTGCGTCGCGCGGCCAGCACCTTCGGCTTCTATCTCGCGGGCATCGATCTGCGCCAGAATTCCGAGGTGCATGAGCGCACGGTGGGCGAGCTGTTCGAGATGACTCGCGTTGACTCGAACTATCGCGGCCTCCCGGAAGCTGCCCGCATCTCCCTCCTGCGCGAAGAACTCAAGACCGCGCGACTGCTTTCTTCGCCTTTCCTCCACTATTCCGCGGAGACGGCCTCGGAGCTGGCAATTCTTCGCGAAGCAGCTGACGCACATCAGCGTTATGGGAATGCCGCGGTACCTAACTATGTGATCTCGAAGACAAACGGGGTCTCGGATCTTCTCGAGGTGGGGCTGCTGCTCAAGGAGGTAGGACTGTTGCGGCCGCGTGAGCGCCAGCTCGACGTCAACATTGTTCCGCTGTTCGAGACGATCGCCGATCTACGCAACTGCGGCAGTATAATGGACGAACTTCTGGCCGTGCCGGAGTATCTTTGCCTTCTGGAAAGTCGTGGTCGCGCACAGGAGGTGATGCTCGGTTACTCCGATAGCAATAAGGATGGTGGCTTCCTGACCTCGGGGTGGGAGCTCTACAAGGCAGAAATCGCGCTCATCGAGACATTCCGCCGTCATGGGATCACGCTACGTCTGTTCCACGGCCGTGGCGGATCCGTCGGCCGTGGCGGCGGCCCGAGTTATCAGGCCATCCTCGCGCAGCCCTTGGGGGCGGTGCAGGGGCAAATCCGCATCACCGAACAGGGCGAGGTGATCGCCGCGAAATATTCGCAAGCAGAGGTAGGTCGGCGAAACCTTGAGATTCTTGCTGCTGCCTGCCTGGAGGCGACACTCCTGCAACCAAGCCAAGTGGCGCCACGCGAGGAGTACTTCGCAACCATGGAAGAACTCTCCAACTATGCCTATCGAGTGTATCGGAACCTCGTATACGAGACGGCTGGGTTCGAACGGTACTTCTGGGAATCGACTGTTATCGGAGAAATCGCCAATCTAAATGTCGGCAGCCGTCCCGCGTCACGCAAAAACTCGACGCGCCTCGACGACCTGCGCGCAATCCCTTGGGTCTTCGGGTGGTCGCAATGCCGACTTATGCTGCCCGGCTGGTACGGGTTCGGAACGGCGATAAAGGCTTGGCGTGACGCGCGACCGCGCGACGACATGAGAATATTACGGGGGATGTACCGCGAGTGGCCATTTTTCCAAACGCTGCTCTCGAACATGGATATGGTGCTGGCGAAGAGCAATATCGCAATCGCCTCACGTTACGCGGAGCTCGTCGAGGACACCGAGCTGCGCGAAGCTATCTTTCCGCGGCTGCGTGCCGAATGGCAGTCTACGATTGAAATGCTGCTCGCCATCACCGGCCAGCAAGCATTGCTCGATCAGAACCCCTTGCTGGCGCGCTCGATCAAGAACCGCTTTCCTTACCTCGATCCACTCAACCACGTACAGATCGAACTGCTGAAGCGTCACCGTGCTGGCGATAGCGACGAGCGCGTGGTGCAGGCAATCCATCTGACCATCAACGGGATAGCCGCAGGGCTGCGCAACAGTGGCTAGTTTCCCGCCGCGGGAGGGCGGGCTTTCGCGAGGCCTCATCAGCAGCTTTTGCTCTGAAAAATTCGCGCGCGACCGACGATTATCGCCAGAAGTTCTTAAATCGATCCGGCGCAAGTTCGGTGTAACGCACCGTGTGCTGGATGTTCTTGTGCCCAAGCCCGCACAGCTACGTGTAACGCTGATGGCGGGAAATGGGCTAAAGAACACTGGGGTCAGAAATGAAAGCGTTGCTGGCAGCGATTGCCCTACTTTGCCTTTCGACTAGCGTCCAAGCTCACGACATATACAGCAATCTTCGTGATAAGGCTGGGCGTTATTGTTGTAACGGACAGGCGCGACGACGAGCATCCCTGTGATTGCGATTGATCTCGAAAGTGATCCGGTGGCTAGCGGCTTCGTCAGAAGCCTTGCGCGCCCCAGCGGTAACGTCATGACGCTGCGTCTGCGTATGACCCCCGATCGGCTCTTCTCGTGGAAATCAGGTTGTCAACGGATTGCCTCGACAACAGCCGATATGGGCAAGTAGCCTTGGCCAAATCATTACATCAAAAAGTGTGCGGCCGTGGCTCGCAATCCTTTCTACAAGGACCATTGGATCAATATCGACCAGGAGAGATTGGATCGATATGAGCGCATGTTCCAATGGAATCCAGCTTCATCGACTCTTTATGAACCTGCAGGTATTCGCCCTGGGCACATCGTTGCCGATTTCGGCTGTGGTCCGGGCCATACGGCAATCGAAATCGCCAAGTGGGTTGGGCCAGGCGGCCATGTGCATGCGTTGGACATCAATTCAGACTTTGTTTCTCAATCACGGAAAAACGCGGACGCGGCCGGCGTTGGCGACAAATACCGCTCGGCGGAAGATCAAGCCCATCGGTTGCCGGATCTCGTCGATGATTTGGTTCGCCAGCGGGTGGCGCTAATCGTCGGAAATACCCGTTCGGCCAAGGCGGCCAAGGCCGCAACGACGACGGTACCAATCGTGTTCGTGAGCGGCGAGGACCCGGTCATCAACGGCCTCGTCGCCAGCCTCAGTCGACCGAGTGGCAACACGACCGGCGTGAGCTTTCTCTCTATCGCGTCGGTTACGAAGCGGCTTGAGCTGCTGCGCCAGCTTGTGCCCAAGCCGGGCGCGATTGCGATGCTCATGTACCCCGTAAACACTCCTGACGCCGAGAGAGAGCTGAGGGATGTGCAGGCCGCGGCGCAGGCGAGCGGACAGGAACTCATGGTTGTCGAAGCCGGCAGCGACCGCGACATCGAGACGGCCGTTGCAAGTTTCGCCCAGCGTGGGGCCGTTGCACTGTTCATCGGTAGCCACGCGTTCTTCAACTCCCGTCGGGAACGGGTGGCCGCACTGGCGGTCCGTTATGCGCTACCTGCGGCCTATGCGCTGCGCGAGTTCGCCACGGCAGGTGGCTTGATGAGCTACGGAACGAGCATAACCGGTGCATACCGCCTGGGCGGCATCTATGCTGGCATCCTCAAAGGCGAGAAGCCGGTCTCGCTCTCGCCGACGAGGTGATCGAATGACGTGAAGAGGGAGGTTCAAAATGAAACTTCCCCGCCGTCGATTTCTGCATCTGGCCGCGGGCGCGGCCGCGCTGTCGGCGGTGTCGCGGATCGCGCTGGCACAAGCGTCTCGAATGGCCTTGCTGCCATGCTTCTTGATCGGCACCGAGCCATCGCGCCGGGCCTTGAGCTCCCCCGCCCGCGCGGCCAGGAGCTCGGCGTGCCATTTTCAATGCCGGTTCCGCGCTGCTCTGCGGACACGGGGCGGACATAAAACCGGGCCGATCTCTTCGGGAGCGCGTACCACCTACAACCGATTGACACTTCTGGGCTATTGGCGCGCCGGACAGAATAAAACTGCGAACACCTATGTTATTGAGATTCCGTTGTAATTTCGTGCGATTGGAAGGCGATTTGCAGCTCTTGAACATTCCGCAGACCTGCGCGTCGCATAGCCCAAACTACCGCGCCCATTCTCGACTCTACCTGGGCTGTCGAGCGGGATGTCTGCATTCACGGAGACTCTTGGAGAGTGAGCGGACTACTCCGCCTTTAAAAATAGCAGCACCGTGTGCAACCCTTAGGAGAGGTCAATTAGGCCTGTAATAATCAAATAAGGTTTTTGGCAGAACGAACCCAATTCCGGAGAGATCGCATCGTCGTCCCAATTGCGCGCAAGCATTTGTTGCCGGACCCGCTGTTTTTCCGCTGTATTTTCAGCGGTCGGTCTCAAACACGGAAAAGAGAGATTTCGCTGCGAGGCCTGGCGCCGTTCCTGGGCGCTGCGCCAGGCGCTCGAGGCGGCCGTTGCCGAGCTCGAGGAGGACCATTCCTTCTAACAGCAAGTGTGGCGGCCTGAGCGCCACCCACGGACAGAAGCGTGAGCTCGGCGGCGTGACGATCACTCGGGGAGACTTGACATCACCGGGCCCATTACAGAAGGCGTGTACTCTTTAACGCGCAGAAGTCGGGTTTTGGGGCGAAGCGGAAATCTTGTGCTTAGGATCCCCGTCCGGTTGCGATTGTCGAGCCCGTTGGATTGCCGCCCAAATCCGGTGCGGCGCGTAAGGCAGGTCCAGCTTATGAATCCCGAGCGGCGCGAGGGCGTCCATGACCGCGTTGGCGATGGTCGGAATGGCCCCGGTGGTGCCGGCTTCACCGGCGCCCTTTGCGCCAAGCGGATTAGTCGGCGAGGGAATCGAGCGGTCGTGCAGTGAGAGCGTCGGCAGGCAATCGGCACGCGGCATGTAGTAATCCATGAAGGTGCCGGTCAGCAGCTGGCCGGTATCGCGATCGTAGACGCACTGCTCGCCCAGAATCTGGCCGATGCCCTGCACCAACCCGCCGTGGATCTGCGCCTCGACCAGGACGCGGTTGTAGACTTTTCCGCAATCGTCAACAGCGAGATAACGAATTACCTCGAGCGCGCCGGTATCGGGATCGATCTCGACCTCGGCCACGTGAGCGCCGCTCGGAAAAGCTCCCGAGGTATTGATCTTGGCGACGGCGTCGAGCGGATGCGGTCGGTCGCCGGCATACTTACGGGCTAGCTCCTCGAGTCCGATCGTGAGGTCGGTCCCCCGCACGCGGTAGCGGCCACGCTCAAACACAAGATCGTTGGCGGCGACCTCGAGCTCTTTCGCCGCCAATGCCATGCCCTTGTGGATCACCTCCCGGGCGCCGACCGACAACGCGCTGCCGTGGCTGATCAGCGAGCGTGAGCCGAAGCTGCCAGTTCCGGCCAACGCCGGCGCGTCAGGGTCGTTGTAGCGCAGCGCGATGTCGCTTGCGGCCAGGCCAAGGATGTCGGCGACCAGGCCGGGAAAGACCGTCTCATGGCCCTGCCCGGATGGGCCGGCATTGGCGTAAAGCTGCACGCCGCCCACGGCATCGAACCGGATGGCGATCTCTTCCTGGCCGACGCCGCCGGACGGCTCGATGAACGTGGCGCAGCCAATGCCGCGCAATCGCCCGCGCGCGTTCGCCTCCGCCCTCCGACGCTCGAAGCCGTGCCAGTCGCTTTCCTTCAGAGCTTGCGCAAGTAGGCCCTGCGGATCGCCGCTGTCGTAGGTCGACCCGGTCGGGGTCTTGTAGGGGAATACGTCCCGGGCGAGGAAATTGCGTTTGCGTATTTCGATGCGGTCAATGCCGGTGACCCGCGCCGCCTCATCGACTAGGCGCTCGACCAGATAGGCTACGCTCGGCCGTCCGGCGCCGCGATAGGCGGTGCCCGGCGTGGTATTGGTGAAGACCAGCCGGTTCAGTCCATAGCACGCTGGCGTCCGATAGACGTTCACCGCCATACTGGTCGGCGACGCCGCGGTATTGATGAATGGCCCAGCGTTCGAGCAATAGGCGCCGAGATTAATCAGCCACTCGATGCGCATGGCGAGGAAATTGCCGTCCTGGTCAAGGGCAAGCTCGCCGGTCAGTGTGACACCGCGCCCCTGGTGGTCGCTCACGATCGTTTCTGCCCGCGTGCCGGCCCATTTCACCGGCCGGCCGAGGCTTCGCGTCGCCAGAAGAACGGCGACGAATTCAGGATAGATTTCGTTGCGCACGCCAAATGCGCCGCCCACGTCCTGGGCGTGGACACGCAACTGCTCCCGGGGGATGCCGGTGACATAGGCGAGCTCAGCCCGAATGCCGGCGGCGCCCTGGGTCGGCATGTAGACATCGTGCATGCCGGTACGCGGGTCATAGGCCGCGAGGCACGACTTTGGTTCCATAGGATTGCCGGAAATACGCGGTGCCTCGAGCGTCAGGCGCACCACTTGCGTCGCCTTGGCGAAAGCTTCTTCAACCGGTGCACCGTTGCCGTATTCGTAATCGACCGCGAGATTGCAGGGCACGTCGGGATGGATGAGCGGCGCCGCCACCGTCAGTGCGTCCGCGGCCTCAATGGCGGGCGGCAGATCACGATAGTCGACGACGATCCGCTCAGCGGCGTCCTGCGCAGTCGCTTCGGTCTCTGCCACGACGAGAGCTACCGGCTCGCCAACGAAGCGCACGCGTTCATAGGCGAGCGCATGGCGATGCGGGACCTTGATCACCGAACCATCCTTGCCCTTGAAGTGCAAGATCGGACGCGGGCTCTTGAAGCCGGCCTTGATCACGTGCTCGCCGCTGAAGATGGCTAGCACGCCCGGGCCAGTCATCGCCGTGGCGATGTCGATTGCCACGATCTCGGCGTGCGGCCGATCCGAACGCAGGAAATAGCCCCAAGCTTGGCCGGGCAGATCCCAATCGGCGGTAAATCGACCTTGTCCAGTGAGCAGACGCAGGTCCTCGCGCCGGCCTTTGAATGTACCACTCATACCGCCCCCAATGACGTTAGCTCGCTCGTGCCGCGATCCGGATTCGGGATAAGCCCGCCGGAATTGTCAAATGGATTGAAGAGGGGCTCGCAAGTTTTGCGCGGAGCCGAAACACAGTGCGGTGACGACCAACGTTAGCTCAGCGCAGCACCGTCCGCACTGAGGACTGTGCGGTTGTATGGCGATACGGGCAGCATCGCGATATCCCCGCAGTGCAGCGGTCTCACCGGTGGCCCTCCTGTGTTTTCTCTCTACACATAATAGTCCTCATAGTAGACCGCAGGCAGCTTGTAACGCGCGGCAAGCGCGATGATGTGATCGCGATGAATGATCGTCAGCGCGCTCCCGGTCACAATCACGCCACCGTTCGGGCCGCGCGCGAAGCCCGCAACCGCACGTTCGATCTCACCAGCGTCGGTCATGTTGATGGGGCTGGTTTTGCAAGCCGACAACGGATCGGCCTCACTCCCCCTTGATGCCCGCCGCCCGAATCACCTTGCCCCACTTCTCGGTAAATTCGACAATGAATTTGCTGAACTCGGCGGGCGAGCTTGCAAATGGTTCCGCGCCCAAATCGACGAGCCGCGCTTTGAACATGGGATCAGCAAGGGCGGCATTAACTTGCTTATTGAGGATCGCGATGATCTCCGGTGGCGTGTTCGCGGGAGCTCCAATGCCATCCCAACTGCTCGCCTGGTAACCCGGCACAAAATCGCCGATCGGCGGGACATCAGGTAATACATCCAAACGTGTCGCGGTGGTGACCCCGAGCGCTCTCAGCTTTCCCGCCCTGATGTGTGCAATCGACGAAATCACAACGTCGAACATGACTTGAACCTGGCCGCCGATGAGATCCGGCAGGGCGGGTCCGGAGCCGCGATAGTGCACGGTAACCAGATCGACGCCTGCCATTGCCTTAAACAACTCGCCGTAAAGGTGCGGCGCACTTCCCGGGCCAGCCGAGGCCAAATTGATTTTGCCTGGGTTGGCTTTTGCGTACGCGATGAATTCGGGAACCGTCTTGACCGGGAGCGATGGATTGACTTCCATCACACCGCCCGCGCGCCTGACGGTTGCAATCGGCGCGATGTCGCGGATGAAATTAAAACTAAGATTGTCGTAGAGGGCCGCGTTCCACGCATTCGACGCCGAAGCTTGAAGCAGGGTATAACCGTCGGGCCGCGCTCGTACTACCGCTTCGGTCGCGATATTGCTTGCCGCGCCCGGCCGGTTCTCGATGATAAATTGCTGGCCGAGCCGTTCAGACAACCACTGCGCGATGAGCCGTGCACTGGTGTCGAGTGGGCCGCCAGCGGCATAGCCGACGAGAATACGCACAGGGCGAGACGGATAGGCTTGCGCCTGCGCGATCCGCGGTAATGTCGGCAGCGCGGCAGCACCCGATGCTAGATGCAGAAATTGGCGGCGCGGCAGGTTCATGGCGTTTAGCCCTCCGGCAGGCGCGCCGTGAATACCGAGCCCTTGCCCGGCTCGCTCGTCACTGTCACGTCGCCACCCATCATGCGCGCGAGCTTGCGCGAGAGGGCAAGGCCGAGCCCCGTCCCGCCGTAGCGACGCGCGGTCAGGGAATCGGCCTGGGTGAAATCCTGGAACAGTTTCGCTTGCTGCTCCGAGATGCCGATGCCGCTGTGTCCGGCGGCATTTACCCGGCGCAGCGGCTCCTGCGCCTTTTCCGTGCCGAAGCGCGCCGCGTTGGTGACCATCATTTCCGCCAAGCCGATGATGGCGTTGAGCGGTGTGCGCAGCTCGTGGCTCATGCTGGCGAGGAACTGCGAGCGTTCGGCATGGTTTGCGAGTCCCACCTCCCCAGAGTTAGCTGCTTTCACTACGGGCTGCGTTCGAGGATTTTTGACCAGACCGACCACACGGTTTAACATCGCCGCGGTTCTTACATGAGCTTCGCCTCACGCGGCGGTCGCGCCAGTGTCAAAGCGTCGTATCCAGAGGGAGTGGTTGCATGCCGAGGTCTCGGTAGCTTGCAGTCGCGACGGCATCGACCTCCTTTGCCCTGACCTGATCGCCGCGTCGGGCATAGATCCCACAAAGCGTCGTGTTGCAAAAAGCGGCCAGCGGGCGAGCTTCGCATGCCGTGGCGAGGCGAAGGGCAATGTCAAGCTGCTTCTCTGATTCATCGAGGTTTTTCGGCTCCACCGCCGCCAAGTAGGCACGGCCGATCAGGAAT
>DATFQX010000160.1:0-56179 GCA_035263865.1 Xanthobacteraceae bacterium | reverse complement strand
CATTGGTTTTGTTCAATTCAAATTGGGGTTAAAGATTCTCACATTTTGCGCTTGACTGCAAAAAAGAGCCATAATACATAGATTCCAGCTTCGCTCGTCGAGGGGCATCTCCGGAGGTGATCCCGAAGGTGGAGCGAGGCGTGGCGTGCCGCGGTGGCGACTCACAACCGCCGTCTGGGGAGGCACGGGACCCCGACCGCCAGGTACTATGACCTGGCCGCGAGGAGCTCGCTGAACGGATCCGGAGCAAATGCCGGAGAAGGAAGCGCGGGACCGGAGCCCAAAATCGCCACGGTGGAGCGCCGGGAGGCGGGCGTCCCCCGTTGGGGACGCAAGGCGCCTCGCTAGGTGCCTGGCCTGCCGCGTTACGTGCAGGCCCAACCGGTGCCTCGCAAGCACCGGAACGTCTCTCGGCGCTCCGCCACCCCCGAAATTCGGGTGCGCGAAGCAAAAAATAAAACCTAGGCGCAAAAAACGCGCCGCGGGAACGAAGAAACATGTGCTGTTGGACAAGTGAATAGGAATGGCGAAAGCGCTTCAGTGCCGAGCCGCGACGGCGCGCGAGTCGACGCGTTGCGGATTCAGCGCGTCCGGCATCCCCGGCCTGGTCCCTCCCCCTTTTGGGACCGCACGTGGCGAGCGGTTGGGGAGGAGACGAGCCGTGCGCACGATCTTTTGCACCTCTTCGTCTTGCGCATGTCTTTTCCCCCTCCCTACCCCGCAACCCGCGAGGCAATACACCCAGCGCGCGCCATGACGGTTCAACGATGCAAGAACATGCTCTAACATCCGCTCAGAACCCATCGCATCGTGACGAAAAGGCAAGGCGAAAATGGCCAAGTTCGGCATCGGACAAGCTGTGCGCAGAGTGGAAGACCGGCGGTTTCTCACCGGGCAAGGGCGTTACGTCGACGACATCAGCTTGCCCGGGCAATGCTACGGGGTCACGGTGCTCTCCCCCCATGCCCACGCCCGCATCAAGCGCGTCGACATCACCAAGGCCAAGGCGGCGGCGGGAGTGCTGTGCGTGCTCACCGGCGCCGATGCCGTAGCGCAGAAGCTCGGCAGCTTCACCGCGCATCTGATGCCCGAAGATTTCGGCGCGCCGAAAGGCCACCGCACGTTCCAACCCGTGCTCGTCGCCGACACGGTGCGGTTCGTGGGCGATCGCATCGCCTTCGTCGTCGCCGAGACATTGGCCCAAGCGCGCGATGCCGCCGAGATGGTCGAGGTGGACTACGAGCCGCTGCCTGCGGTGGTCCATCTCGAAGATGCCGCCAAGGAAGGCGCTACGAAGGTGTGGGAGGATTGCCCGCAAGGCAATGTCGGCTTCCGGCTGATGTTCGGCAACAAGGAGGCGACCGACGCCGCCTTTGCCAAGGCCAAGCACGTCGTCGAGCTGCGCGTCGAGAACAACCGGCTTTCGCCGGTCGCCATGGAGCCGCGCGCCGCCATCGGCGACTACAACGCCGCCGAGGAGACCTACACTCTCTACACGACGTCGCAGAACCCCCACGGTGTGCGCATGGAGATGTCGCACATCTTCCACGTGCCGGAGAATCGCATCCGTGTCATTGCCCCGGACGTCGGCGGCGGGTTTGGGCTCAAAGGCAATCCCTTTCCCGATGACGCGCTGGTCTTGTGGGCGGCGCGCCGCCTGCGCCGCCCGGTCAAATGGGTCGCGAGCCGCTCGGAGAGCATGCTCACCGACCATTGCGGCCGCGAGATGGTCTACTACGGCGAGCTTGCGCTTGACGAGCACGGCAAAATTCTGGCGCTGCGGGCGAGATGTTTGTTCCAGCTGGGCGCTTATTTCGTCGGCGCCGGGTTGGCGGCGGGCGCAATGTCGGTGCGCTTCATTCCGGAAGCCTACGACATCCAGACCATGCACATCATGTCGCAGGGTTTGTTCACCAACACCTCGCAATCCGGACCCTATCGTGGCGCCGGACGGCCCGAGGCCGCCTATTTCATGGAGCGGCTCATCGAGCACGCGGCGCGCGTGATCGGCATCGATCCCGCCGAGATCAGGCGGCGCAATCTCATTCCGCCGAACAAGCTTCCCTATGCGACACCCACCTTGTGGAACTACGACAGCGGCGAATTCCAGCGGCTCATGGACAAATGTATCGAGCTCAGCGACTGGAAGGGCTATGCGGGGCGCAAGAAGGCTTCGCAAAAGAACGGCAAGCTGCGCGGCCGCGCGGTGAGCTACTACATCGAGTTCGGCGGCATCTTCAACGAACGCATGGAGCTGCGCTTCGATCCCGGCGGAACGCTGACCATCCTCGGCGGAACGCATTCGCACGGCCAAGGACACGCCACCGTGTTCGCCCAGCTCGTGCATGAATGGCTCGGCGTTCCGCTCGAAGACATTCGCTACGTGCAGGGCGACACCGCCCAAGTGCCGATCGGGCGCGGCACTTACGGCGCGCGCAGCGCCATGGTCGGCGGCAATGCACTCAAAGTGGCGAGCGATGGCATCGTGGCGAAAGGCAAGCAGCTCGCCGGCGGCATGATGGAGGCTGACGCTGCCGATATCGAGTTCAAGGATGGGCACTATCGTGTCGTAGGCACCGACAAGGCGATCACCATCACCGACGTCGCCAAAGCGTCCTATGCGCCGATGGGTCCGCTCACGGATAAATTCGGCGTCGGGCTCGAGGCGAGCGGCAGCTGGAGCGCCAATCCGCCGAGTCATCCCAACGGCGCGCACGCATGCGAGCTGGAGGTGGATCCGGAGACGGGCGAGGTGATCATTGACCGCTACTTCGTCGTCGACGACCTTGGCCGCGTTCTCAACCCGCTGATCGTGCGCGGCCAAATCCACGGCGGCGTAGTGCAAGGGCTCGGGCAAGCACTGCTCGAGCACCAGGTCTATGACCGCCAATCCGGCCAGCTCGTCTCCGGCAGTTTCATGGACTACGGCATGCCGCGTGCCGACACGATGCCGAACGTAGAAACGGAGCTCGAGGAGGTGCCGTGCAAGACAAATCCGCTCGGCGTCAAGGGCATCGGCGAGTCGGGCACCATCGGCGCGCCGCCGACGGTAATTAATGCGGTCATCGACGCGCTCTCGCCGCTCGGGGTCGATCGCATCGAAATGCCGGCAACGCCGCTGCGGGTGTGGCAAGCGATCAGCCGCGCACGCTCGGGCGCCGCGGCACAGCCGGCCTAGGCACGCGAGGAGGCGCGGCTACTCGCGACGCGGCTCCTGCGGTGGGCGTGCATCGGAGCGAGCGTTCGGCGGCGAGAGCGTACCGCCGAACGGCAGCATGGCGACACGCGCGGCTTCGAGCCAAGGAAACCAAGCCATGCGGCTCGCCTGCAGCCAAAACGCAAACGGATTAGCCGCCTCGAGATACCGGCCGAACGCCTCGAACGAGGGCACGGCCTGCAGATTGACCGAGATATGTTCGGCGTCTCCGGCGGGCGAATGGCGGTGAACGATCTCGATGGTCAGGCCAGGCAGGCGCGCGGTCGCCTTGGTCCCCTCGCTCTGCGGTGTGTCGCTCTCGAAGTCAGACAATGGTGGCCTCCTGCGTTGCACGGGCCTTCCAGCCGACAAAGTTACGCGGCCGCGCGCGCCCCGTCCAATATGGCGGCCGAAATTTTCTCCGCCACCATGATGGTCGGAATATTGGTGTTGCCGCGCGGCACAGTCGGCATGATCGAGGCGTCGACAACGCGCAACCCCCCGATCCCGTGCAAGCGCCCCACCGCATCGACCACCGCATGGCGGTCGTTCGCGCTGCCCATGCGGCATGTGCCCACAGGATGAAACATGCCGGCGACGTTCTGGCGAATGTGCTCGGCAAGCGCCGCATCGTCCGCGATGAGCGCGGCAAGATCGACGCGCCGATCCGCCAAGGTCGAGAAGATCGGGCCGGCGAGCGGCGGCACAACATCGATGAGCGCGGCGATGAGCGCGCTCTTGATCCGGTTGGCCGGGGTGATCCGGTTGAGGCGCCGCAGCCGGTCGTCGAACTTCACCGGAAAGGTCACGCCGCTCATCGCCCGTACTTTCTCGTGCGCCAGGATGTCGACCGCCCGGCGGAAGCTCTGCATGAAGCGTGCAAGGTCGAGCTCGTGGCCGAGGAAATTGAACTCGACGCAGGGCGGTGAGGCGGCGCCCGCCGTGAGCGACACGCGTCCGCGCGCCATCGGCTTGAGCAGCGTGGGCGCCAAGTTGGCGACTTGCGCGCCGAGCGCACTCCACGAGGTCTTACACTGCACGTTGATGTACATGTCGGTCGCGGGCGCACCGGCAAGCCCGGAGGAGTAACGCCATGCGGTCATTGGATGCGGCCGCACGGAAGCGGCCTGCCGGTGATGGCGATGCTGCAGCAAGCCGATAAATATGATGGCATGGTTCGAGAGATTTTCGCCGACGCCGGGCAAATCCGCGCGCACTTCGATGCCGCGCTCGCGCAGGTGGCCGGCCGGCCCTAACCCCGCGCGCATCAGAAGCGCCGGCGAATGCAGGCCGCCCAGCGCGAGAATGATCTCGCGCGCGGGCATTGTTTTCTCCTGTCCATCGAGACGGACACTCACGCCGGTGGCGCGCCGGCCCTCGAATACGAGGCCGGTCGCGGCGGCACCGTTGACGATCCTCAGATTGCAGCGCGCGCGCACCGCCGGATCGAGATAGCAGATCGCCGCGGACGCGCGCTTGTGCGGCCAGTTGCTCATGGGCACGGCGCCGTAGCCATCGCAAAAATCCGCATTCATGTCCGCGATGAACGGGATCTGCCGCTCTTGCGCGAAGGCATGCACCGCCTTCGCGAGCGGCGCCCAGTCTTCCGCCTTGGTGCGGCGGATCGGGACCGGGCCATCGCGGCCGTGCAGTTCACTTGAAAAATCGAGATCGTTCTCGAGCTTGCGATAGTAGGGCACCACATCGGACCAGCCCCAGCCGGAAGCGCCCTGCGCCTCCCATTCGGCATAATCGTCGGGTGTTCCACGATATGCGACCATGCCCATCACGGAGGAGCCGCCGCCCATGATGCGCCCCTGCAGGAAGCTCATCGCCGGAGAGTTGTCCTTGCGGCGCCAATGCACCTTGAGCCCGGGCCAGAAATAGGAATCGTTGTAATAGGAGGTCGCGTAGGTATCGAGCACGTCGGCCGGCTCTTGGCCCGGCGGCGTGTCAGGCCCGGCCTCGAGCAGCAACACGCTCGCGCCCGATCGTGCCGAGAGCCGATTGGCCAGCACGCAACCGGCTG
The DNA here is from genome assembly GCA_035263865.1 of Xanthobacteraceae bacterium. GTDB lineage: Bacteria > Pseudomonadota > Alphaproteobacteria > Rhizobiales > Xanthobacteraceae > VAZQ01. The sequence continues at coordinate 50,954 of DATFQX010000160.1, read as the reverse complement.
CGCCGCCGCCAATGATGATGGTGTCGAAGCTGTCGGTCATCGATCCGGTTGAGGGACGATCGGCGCGCGCGGACAAAATCCCGCCGCATGACGGCGGCGGAAAGGACTGCCATAATCATTGGACAAAATACGTCCGCGAGGAAAGCCCCATGTCGCGTATGCCGCGTGCCACGCAGTCCCTGCAACGCATAAGGCGATCATCGACCAAGCGGGGCTGAAGATTCAGTAGCCGCGCAATCAGGCCGATGCCGATCCGTGCCGCAATCATCGGACTAGGGCGCTGGGGACGCTCGCTCGTCGCATCGGTCCAGGGCAAAGGCGCAGAGCTATCCTTCGTACGCGGCTACACGCGCACGCGCGGAACGGCGGACGATTTCTGTCGCACCCACGGCGTGCCACTCGCCAAGAGTTACGAGGAGCTTTTGGCCGATCCTGAAATCGACGCGGTCGTCCTCGCCACGCCCCACAGCCAACACGAGGCGCAAATCGTCGCGGCCGCCGCGGCGGGCAAGCACATCCATGTCGAGAAACCGATCACGCTCAATCGCGCCGGCGCCGATCGGGCGGTCGCGGCGGCGCGCAAGGCCGGCGTGGTGCTGGCCGTCGGCTACTGCCGGCGCTTTCATCCTTCAATCGTCGAGCTGCGACGGCGGCTCGCGCAGGGGCGGCTCGGTCGCGTGGTCGCCACGGTGGCGCAGCATACCACCAGCACGGCGCAGTTCGTTGCGCCGGACAATTGGCGCGCCGCGCCTGAAGAGGCGCCCGGCGGAGCGCTGACTGCGGTGGGCGTGCACGCTCTCGATCACATGATCGAGTTTGCCGGTCGGGTGCATGACGTACGCTGTGTAACCGCGCGCACTCTTCCCGGCCCCAACGATGATACGACGACCGTGATGCTGCGATTCGACGGTGGCGCGACTGGCCTCATCTTCTGCTCCGTCGCGACGGCGACGAATTTTTCCTTCACGCTCTACGGCAGCAAGGGGTTGGTGGAGATTTCCAGGCCCAACCTGCAGGCGCTCCGGTTCGTGCCGACATCGGATGAGCCCCCGACCGGAGCGGTGGTCGCGCCGCCCGACGAGACGCACGACCACGCGGGCTTCAACATGCTCAGCGCGGAGCTTACCGCATTTGCGCGTGCTATCCGCGAGCGCAAGCCCTACCCGGTGCCGATCGAGGACGTGCTGCACGGAATGTCGGTCTTCGACGCAATCATCGAAGCGGCCGGGTCGAACAAGATTGTGAAAGTCGGGGAGTCATGACTCTGAATTTCGTCATTGCCGGGCTTGATCGGGCAATCCATCTTCTTTCGAAAAAGGCTGGATGCGCGGATCAGGCCCGCGCATGACGGCGGGAAAAACCAACAGGAGCGCCGATGGAAAAGCTGATCATCACCGTCGCCTGCGACTCGCGCACGTCCTATCCGCATAACCATCTGTGCCCGCCGCAGGAGAACATCCGCGGGGTCGCGCAGCAATATATCGACGCCGTGAACGCCGGCGCCGCGATCGCGCACGTCCACGGCCGCCGCACCCTCGAGGAGACGATTCAGGCGGACGGCCGGCAGGTCTCACGCATCCACCACGACGACTGGAAGCGCCTGCAGGAGGCGATCCTGAACAAGGTCGATCCGATCATGCAGTTCGGCGTGGCGTCGGCGCGCATCGAAGAAAAAATCAAGCTGATGGATCTCGCGCCCGACATGATGGCGGTCTGCTTCAACGCGCACGACGAATATTTTCAACCCGAGCCTTGGCTGCCGCCCAAGCGCATGATGGCGATTCATCCGGTGGAGGAACTCATCGCCTACGCGAAGGCCGCGGAGGAGCATAAAGTGAAGCTCGAGTGCGAGTGCTTCACGACCGGCGCGTTCTGGCACCTCGACTTCGTGCGCAAGCAAGGCTACCTCAGGGAGAAGACTTACGTCACCCTATTCATCGGCTGGCCGGGCGGCACCTGGACGCCGCCGACCGAGCGAGCGCTCCAGTTCATGGTCGATAATCTTCCGCGCGACTGCATCTGGAACGTCAGCGTCATGAACCCGGAAAAACAGTGGGCGATTCTCGCGCTTGCCGTCGCGCTCGGCGGACATGTTCGCGTCGGCTACGAGGACAATCCCTATGTGGCGCCCGGCGGATTCGCCAAAAATAACGCCGTCCTGGTGGAGCGCATAGCGAGCATTGCACGCGGGCTCGGTCGCGAGATCGCAACCCCCGACGAGGCTCGGAACATTCTCGGCCTCACGCCGGCCCAGTGAGCGGGATGCCTCTCCGCAAGCGCAGACTCGGCGCGTCCGCGCTCGAGGTTTCCATCGTCGGGCTCGGCGGCAACAATTTCGGCGGCCGCATCGATTTTGCGGCGACCGGCCGCGTCGTGCACAAGGCGATCGAACTCGGCATCAACCTGATCGACACCGCCGACAGCTACGGCAACCGAGGCAGCTCGGAGGAGGAGCTCGGACGCCTGCTTGGACCAAAGCGCAAACAGATTGTGCTTGCGACCAAATTCGGTCTCCCGATGGACGATAAGGGCGATCTCAAAGGCGCGTCGCGCTCCTACATCATGCGAGCGGTTGAGGCGAGCCTGAAGCGGCTCAACACGGATTGGATCGACCTCTACCAACTACATCGGCCGGATCCGCAGACTCCGATCGAGGAGACGCTACGCGCGCTCGATGAGCTCGTGCATGCCGGCAAGGTGCGCTATATCGGCTGCTCGAATCTATCCGCGCAGCAGATGGTCGAGGCGCAGGAGGTGGCGCGGCGGCATGGCCTTGCCGCATTCGTGTCCTGTCAGGACGAGTACAGCCTGCTCGTGCGCGACATCGAGCGCGAGCTCAAGCCCGCCGCGCAAGCGCTTGGATTATCGATATTGCCGTATTTTCCGCTCGCCAGCGGGATGCTGACCGGCAAGTACAAGCCGGGCGCCACGCCGCCGCCGGGATCGCGCCTGTCGAAGAATGCGCGGCACGCGGAGCGCTTCGCCAGCGAGCGCAACTGGCGTATCGTCGGCGAGCTCGAGGCAGGGCGCGGCTATACGCTCCTCGAGCTGGCGTTGAATTGGTTGTTGCGTGACGGCGTGGTCGCGAGCGTCATCGCCGGCGCCACCACGCCGGAGCAGGTCGAGCAGAATGTACGCGTCGCCGGCCGGACGTTCTCGCCGGAAGACTTGGCCGAGATCGACCGGATTACGGTTTAACCTGCAAGACCCCGTTGGTTCCCGCGCAAGCGGGGATCCAGGCCTTGGCCCCTGGATTCCCGCTTACGCGGGACTGAGTGGAGACTTGGCTGATCCGCAGCTCCTTGGCTCACACCGCACGCCGGGAAGCCGCCAGCACATCGCGCAGGCTTTCGCTGCGCAATTGATGTGAGAGCAGCACGTCCTTGACGTCCCGCTTGAGCTCCGCCGCGGTGCGCTGATCTGGCGGCTTGAGCTGCGCGGAAAGATAGGCGCCCTCTTGGCGGCCGAGCGCGACGAGGCCGCGCCCGAAGGGCTGCTGTTCGCGCTGATATTGCAGTAGAGCGGCCGCGACGCCCTGCCCTACCGTAGCGTCGGCGAGGCTCACCGCGTCCAACGCCGCCTTCGTAACGCCGGCGCCCACATGCGGCCGGGCCACGAAGGCAGCATCGCCCAATAACGCGACGCGTCCAAACACGATCTGGGGGGACTCGAGATCGAAGATCGGCTGAAAGAACGGCTCTGCGCGGGCAAAAATCTCGGCGACCTGGGGCGCCACCAGCGCGCGCGCCGTCGCCTTGATGGCGGCGAGCACGTCCGACCGAATCAACGGTGGCGGGATCGCGCTGCCGTGGTGTTGGCCCTGCGCGTCGGTGCAAAGATCAGCCAAGGCAGCGGGGGTGGTCGGGCGATACCAGACGATGTTGTAGGCGCGGCGACCGACCTGCGTCTCGTTGTTGCGCCCCGGAACGGGATAGGCCAAAAACAGCTCGCCTTCTGGGAGACAGAAGGTGTAGCGCTCGAAAACTTCCGCCCGAATGGCGGGCGGGATCTCGCTCTCGTCCAGCATTGCCCGCCATGCGACATAGCCAGCGTAGTTGGGCGCAACCTCCGGCAGAAATTGCTCGCGCACAGTGGAGCGCACGCCGTCGGCGCCGACGAGCAGGTCTGCGTCAATGCGCGAGCCGTCGGTAAAGATCGCGCCGACCGAGGCGGCGTCCTGCTCGACATGGCGCAGCGACATGCCGAGCCGGTAACTGTGCGGCGGCAGCAGGTCGCGCAACGAGCGATAGAGACGGCCCCACGAGCTCATGGTGCGCACCGTTTTCGCCTCGAGATAGGTCTTGCCGCTGCGATCGAGGAAAATGAATGTATCGAGCTTGACGCCCATCGACTCACCGAAATCGACGCCGACGCGCCGCAGCACATCGATGAGCTGCGGATGCGTGCTCAGCCCGGCGCCACGGCCCGTGAGGTCCTCGGGATTGCGCTCGAATACGACCACGCTCCAGCCGGCGCTGCGCAGGAGAAGTGCGGCGAACAGCCCGCCGAGCGAACCGCCGATCACCAGAGCGCGTCGCGTCGCCATCACTGGGATTGCGGTACCGGGGTCATGCCATGGCCCAAGACATGCTGTCGTGGCCCGGCCTGTAGTTGCGGTTCGATTGCGCCGGATTGCGGTTCACCAGCGGCCTGCCATAGAGCGGATGGGTCTGGCTGCGCACCTCGTGCTCCACGGTGAATAGCACTTCGCGCGTATCGAGATCGATCACGTCCTTGAACCGATACTCGTGTTCGTTCACCTCCATGGTGATGAGACCGAGCGCTTTAAGCCGCCGATAGGGACCGGAGAAATTGGCGATGTAGAACTGGGCGTGGTGCCGGTCGTAGGGTTTTTCCGGCGCGTCGGTCTCGCGGAAATACCAGTATTGTCTCTCGCCCACTTGCACGCAGGCTTTAGGTGCGTCTGCGTTCTGGACTACCGTCGCGAGCGCGCCCATGACCTCGCGATAGAAGCGCGCGATGCGCTCAGCCGTGCTAGGACGCACGTCGAACGCGATATAAGGCATGCCCAGCACGACGCGGCCGAAGCGGCTCTCATCCGGCGCATGCACGTTGATGCGATTACCCCAAGGGCAAACGGTCTCGACGCAGTCGTTGCTTTCCCGGAAATCGAACTTGGTTCCTTGCAGCGGCTTGCGCAGCTCCGTCAAACGGCCAAGCAACGCGGCGCGGTCCGGGACGATCAGGCCGGTGACGCCGCGCAGCACGTCGGGCTGGCCGGTCGGCAAATGGAATTGGCTCACTCCGACATTGACCCACATGTTGCCGGCGCCAGTGTTGAGAAAGGGATCGCGCGTAAGACCGAGGCCGATGATGTAATACTGCGTTGCCAGACGCTGGTCGCTGATGCAGACATTGACGTGCCCGAGATTGACGATATTGCCGAGATCCTGCGTAGACCGGTCGTATTGTTTTTCTGCCATGGCGCATTTTCCTTCTCTCTGCGCGATAGTAAGCCCATCCGGTTTGACCTCACAACGGTCGTAGCAGCATCCCGAAGAAAGTCAGCCCCGACGACCTTCGGAGAACGAAGGGTCAGCAAGAGCGTACTGCGGTTGAGAGGCCCGCCGGTTTGGGGGTAACGTCTGCACGATAGAACGCGAGCGGGAGGTATCCATGAGCAAAACCCTGGTGGTCCGCAACGGCACCTTAATCGACGGCTCCAGCAGGCCGCCTTCGCGCAACGATGCCATCGTTATCGAGGGCAACCGCATCAAGAGCGTGGGCGCGCTTCCTCCCGATGTCGCGCTCGAGGATCGCAGGAGCGTCGAGGTGATCGACGCGGGCGGACAGTGGATCATGCCCGGGCTCATCGATGCGCATTGCCACGTCTCTTACGGCTATCCGGTCATCAAGGGCGAGGGCAAAGGCAGAGGCACGACGCGGCCGGAATTCTCCACGCTCAAGTCAGCGCGTAGCGTGCAGAAGGTGCTGCGCTCCGGCGTCACCAGCATCTCGGTCCCGGGCGGCACCTGGTTCACCGACGTCGGCGTGCGTGACGCCATCAAGCTCGGGCTGTTGGAGGGGCCGCGCATGTACGTCGCCGGCCGCATGATCGTGACCTACGGCTGCATCGAAGACGATGAACCCTCGTGGGAGGGAACGCCCGACCACTCGGTCGGCAAGCTTTGCAATACCGCGGACGAGATGGTGACCGAGGTCAGACGGCAGAGCAAGCACGCCGTCAATTTCATCAAGATGGCGGATAGCCGCTCGGGCGAATCGCAGATGCTGGCTAAAGAGGAAATTACGGCGGTCGTGGCGGAAGCGCATCGGCGTAACTTGCGCGTCGGCATCCATTCGCGCGGTGCCGGGTCGACGCGCGCCGCCGCCGAGGCCGGCGTCGATTGGATCATTCACGCCGATCTCGCCACCGACCGCGATCTCGAGGCCGTGGCCAAGGCCGGCATGCCAATCATTCCGACCGCCACATTCCTGGCCGTCGTGGTCGAGCTCGGCCAAAAGATCACCGCCGAGCAGGTGCAACTCGACATCAGCCGCATGAAGCGGCACTTCGATCTCCTTTGCGAGCTGATGCACAAAGCGCGCAAGCTCGGCATCAAGCTCCTGGTCGGGACTGATACCGGCAACAATTCGTTCACGCCGCATGGCGATCTGCACGCCAAGGAGCTCGAAATCTTCGTCAAGTATGGCGGCTACACGCCAATGGAGGCGATCGTCGCCGCGACCCGCGATAACGCTTATGCGGTCGGCCTAGAAGGCCAGGTCGGCGAGCTCGCTCCCGGCAGGCTCGCCGACCTCATCGTTCTCAACAAGGACCCGATCGCCGACATCACCGTGCTGCAGGGCGGCAAGCATCTTTCATGGGTGATCAAGGACGGCAAGATCATCGATCTCGACCGGCGCAACGATGTGCTTACGTTCCAGCAGGCGGCGGAATAGCACCGCAATCGCCCGCGTGAACCATTAAGCGAGCTTACGCGGACCTTCAACGCGCGATGGCGCCATGCCGGACAGGCGGATTTCGGCGACGCTGATCTGGGCCTACTCCGTCCCGGGCGTCACGCTCACGGACACTTCCAGGCGCTGGCCGCCCGATGCAAAGATGACACCGTCGATCGGCGCGACATCGGCACGCGCAGCATTGCCGTCCGGCGAGCGCCCGATGTCGACGGCGTAAAACCGCAGATGCGCGCCGCCCCGCGGGGCAACCCCCACCAGCGGCCGCAGGAATTCCGGATTGCCGGCAATTAACACCGCCGGCAGCTTGCCATCGCGTACGAGATTGGCCGGACCATAAGCATCGGCGAGCACCGCCTCGAGCAGCTCGGCGCGCTGGATCAGTCCAGCCTTGAGCGTCTGCCATTCTCCTCTGTTGATCAGGAGCGGCACGTGACTGAGCGGCCACGGCCGCTCCGCCCCCGATGCGTCCTCGTAGACGCGATAGAACACGCCGGAGTCGTGCAAGTGGCGATCGGCGGCGGCGAAGCGGCGGGTAAGCTCTTGGTGACCCATTCGGGCGAGCATGGCGAGCAGCGGCTGCCAATGGGCGCGCACGCGCCCGTCGCGGTCCACCATCTCATCGAAAATGCCAGGCAGCGAACGATAGCCCGATAGCAGCGGCTCGACGTCGCTTGCTTCGAAGACGTCCTCGCCTTGTCCGGCCGTACGGCTTTCAGACATGAGGTGGCCGCCGCAGGTCGAGTGTCATCGGATACTCGCGCGTGCGTTCTTCTTGCGCCAACTCGTAAGGACCCGGCGTGTGGCCGAGATCCTGGAAACGCGCCAACCGCCGCGCCTCCGCCTCATACGCGTTTATGGGCGGCGTCTCGTAGTTGAGTCCGGCCGGGTGCGCGACATGGTAGAGGCAGCCGCCGAGCGAGCGGCCGCTCCACAAATCGAAAATGTCGAAGGTGAGCGGGGCATGTACATCGATGGTCGGGTGCAATCCGGCCGATAATTTCCATGCCTTGAAACGCACACCCGCGACGTATTCGCCGGCGCGCCCGGTCGGGCTCAACGGAACGCGCCGTCCATTGCACGCGACGGCATGGCGGGCGGCATTGAAACCTTCGACCCGCACTTGCAGCCGTTCGACGGAGGAGTCGACGGAGCGCGTGGTGGTGCCCGCAGTGGCGTCTTCGCCCAGCACATGCCAGGGCTCGAGGGCATGACGCAATTCAAACGTGACGCCGCCATGGGTGACGGCGCCATAGAACGGAAAGCGAAATTCGCGTTGGGCCTGAAACCACTGCGGATCGAAATCGTATCCGGCGCCGCGCAGGTCTTCCAAGACTCCGAGAAAGTCCTGCCAGACGAAATGCTCCAGCATGAATCGGTCATGCAGCGCCGTGCCCCAGCGCAGAGGGGAGCCGCGTTGCGGCTCGCGCCAGAACCAGGTGATCAGCGCGCGCACGAGCAGCTGTTGTGCCAGGCACATGCGCGGGTGCGGCGGCATTTCGAACGAGCGGAACTCGACCAGCCCGAGGCGTCCAGCCGGACCTTCTGGCGAGAACAACTTGTCGATGCAAATTTCGGCGCGGTGCGCGTTGCCGGTCACGTCGACGAGAAGGTTGCGAAACAAGCGGTCGATTAGCCACGGGCGCGGCGGGGTGCCTTGGTCCGGCGCCGGCACCATCGCGAGCGCGATTTCCAGCTCGTAGAGCTGGTCATCGCGTGCCTCGTCGATACGCGGAGCTTGGCTGGTCGGACCGATAAACAGACCGGAGAACATGTAAGACAGCGAGGGATGCCGCTGCCAATAGAGGATGAGGCTCTTGAGCAGGTCGGGCCGGCGCAGGAACGGACTATCGGCGGCGGTCGGTCCTCCCAACACGACGTGATTGCCGCCACCAGTGCCGACGTGGCGGCCATCAATCATGAATTTATCAGCGCCGAGCCGGCACAGGCGCGCTTGCTCGTAGAGCGTGTGCGTAAGCTCGACCGTCTCGCGCCAATTTGCGGCAGGGCGGACGTTCACCTCAATCACGCCGGGATCAGGTGTGACCTTGATGACGTTGAGGCGCGCGTCCGCGGGCGGCTCATAGCCTTCGAGGTGGATGGGCGTGTCGAGCTCGCCTGCTGCCACTTCGATCGCGGCCACCAGCTCGAGATAGTCTTCGAGCCGCTCGAGCGGCGGCATGTACACGCACAATCGCCCCTCGCGCCGCTCGACCGTCAGCGCAGTTCGCACTGCCCCGGAAGACGACGCGGCGAGCGCGGATGCCGAGGTCCCTCGCCCGCCACTACACTCGAAGATACTGCGGGCGTCGCGTTCACGGAGAGCACTCACTGGCTCGGCGACGAATTGCGGATCAGCCAATTGCTCGCGCTCGGCCATGGTATCCGGCGGCACGAGGTGCGGGTAATCAGCCCTGCCCAGATGGGGCAACGCGGCAAGCGGCAGGCGCGCGCCGATCGGCGCCTCGCCGGGCACGAGAAACAGCCGTTGCCGTCGCGTTTGCCAAAACTCGCTCACCCAACGAGCTTCGGCTTGCGAGGCCGACCGCTTAAGCGGCAGCACGTAACCCACGGGCGTGCCGAGCGGCCTCGCGAAGACGCGCATGAGGCGCTCGCGCTCGATCGGATCATCGAGCTTGGGATCGGCCGGGTCGATGTTCTCGGGTAGCGCGCTTTCATGAAACAGCCGCGCGGTCGGATCTTCGAACGCTGGCTGCACGTAGGCAGTGTCGAACCCAAGACGCTTCGCGAGCGCTTGCGTGAAGCGCTGCGTGTCATCGACAGATGCCCGATGCGAGGCGGTTTCCGCTGCAGTCACTTCAGCGTTATTCCAAATCGGCTTGCCGTCGCGCCGCCAATAAAGGCCGAAAGCCCAGCGCGGCAGTTGCTCGCCGGGATACCATTTACCTTGGCCGTAATGGAGGAGACCGCCTGGCGCGACGCGACGCCGCAAACGGCGGATCAGCTCATCGGCGCGGCTGCGCTTCGTGGGACCTACCGCATCGGTGTTCCATTCCGGCGATTGATAGTCGTCCGCCGCCACGAAGGTCGGCTCGCCGCCCATGGTCAGCCGCACGTCGCCCTCTGCGAGATCGCGGTCGATCTTTTCCCCGAGTGCGTCGAGCGCGCGCCATGCCGCCTCCGAGAACGGGTAGGTGACGCGCGGCGTTTCGGCCATTCGCGTGACGCTCATGTCGAAGGAGAAGGTCACTTCCGCGGGCTCGACCGAGCCGCTGATGGGGGCCGCGGCGCGAAAATGCGGCGTGGCGGCGAGCGGCAGATGACCTTCGGCGCAGAGGAGCCCGGACGTGGCGTCGAGCCCGATCCAGCCGGCGCCAGGCACATAGACCTCGGCCCAAGCATGCAGATCGGCGAAGTCCTGCGCCGCGCCGGCGGGACCCTCGAGCGAGGCCATGTCAGGGCGCAATTGGATCAGGTAGCCCGACACGAATCGCGCCGCGAGCCCCAAATGCCGCAAGATTTGTACCTGCAACCACGCGCTGTCGCGACACGAGCCCGCGCTTAGCGCCAATGTTTGCTCGGGCGCCTGCACGCCCGTCTCCATCCGAACGATGTAGCGGATCTCGTGTTGCAGGCGCTGATTGAGATTAACCAGGACATCCACGGTGCTCTTGCGCTCGCGCGGGATCGAGGCAAGGAACGCGGAGAGCCGCGTACCGGCGGGCTCGGCGTCGAGATAGGGCGCAAGCTCCTCGGCAAACTCGGCGGGATAGGCGAAGGGAAAAGTTTCCGCGAACGGCTCGACAAAAAAATCGAAGGGATTGATCACGGCCATGTCAGCGACGAGATCGACCGTGATGGTGAATTCGCGCGTCTTTTCCGGAAAGACGAAGCGCGCGAGCCAGTTTCCATTTGGATCCTGCTGCCAGTTCACGAAGTGCTGCGCCGGCGTGACCTTAAGCGAATAGCTCTCGATGCGCGTGCGGCAGTGCGGAGCCGGGCGTAACCGGATGACCTGCGGCGCCAGCGCCACCAGCCGATCGTAGCGGTAGCGCGTGACATGATGGAGACTGGCGAGGATCGACATAGGCTGCTGTGCCACACTAAGGCCGTCGCATATTACCCAGTTCTCTGTGCAATTCTCGGACCGGGTTCGACGACGACCCCCCGGACTGGTGCTTCAATCACGTTACGTCGTGGATTGCGGGGAGCCGACCGCGCGTTTGAGTCCCGCCACGATGGCACGGATCGCGCTGTGTTCGGAGTCGCGCGCCTCGCCCTCCCCCGCAGCATGGATCCGATCGTGGATGAAAGTCAGCTTCCAGATTGCGGCCGGAGACAGCACGAACGGATAGAGATCCGGCTGCCCCATGCTGCGGTTGATGGAGTTGACCGCAAAGGTCAGCGGCAACCAGGCGTCGATGATGCGATCCATCTCCGCGGCATAGGGGTCGAAGTCGATCGCGGTGGCGAGGCCCGCGCCTTTAGCCACCTTGGGCCGCATCCGCAGCCCAAATGCGAACGCGGTTTCGAGCGTATCGACCACATGAAAATAGTGCGCCCAGGTTTCCGCGAAATCCTCCCACGGATGCGCGCTTGCATAGGTGGTGACGAAACGCTCTGCCCAGTCGAGCGGCGGCCCATCCGCGTAGTGCCGCTTGAGCGCCGCGCCGTAGTCCTCGCGCTCGTCGCCGAAGAGGCGCCGGAATTCCTCAATCGCGGGCGATTCCTTCACCAAGCGATCCCAGTAGTAGTGCGCGATCTCGTGCCGGAAATGACCAAGGAGCGTGCGATAGGGTTCGCCCATGGACTTGCGCTGCCGTTCGCGTTCGGGCGCGTCGGCTTCGGCGAGGTTGAGCGTGATGAGGCCGCCCGCGTGGCCGGTCATGATCGGCGCGTGGCCTCCTTTGCCGTCCGCCGGACTAGACACGAAATCAAAGGCGAGCCCGTTAGGATCTTCCGCTCTCGTTGCGAGCGGCAGCTGCAGCCGCAGCAGCGTGTAAAACAGGCGATGCTTGGCATATTCGATCCTGCGCCAATGCACGAGATTCTCAGGGTTGGTGAGATCGGGGATGGTGCGGTTGTGGCGGCACCCGGCGCAGAAAATCTCGGCAGCCTCGGCGGGTACCAGCCAATTGCAGACGTCATGCTCTGCGTTGGTACAGAAGCGATATCGCTCGTCTTCCGCCGCCAGCGCGCGCCACAGACCGTCGGCCTCTTCCAATGCCGTAACGACTTCCTGCTTTGGCAGATAGCCGAGCCGCAGCCCACAGCTCTCGCATTTTGTATTCTCGAAATAGAGCGGCTGGCCGCAGTTCTGACACTCGAAAAGCTTCATCGTCTATGCCGTCGCGGCCCGTGCTGTGAGGTCAAAATATCAGACTAGAGAACCGACTGGCGCCGCACGAGCGACAATCCTTGATCTATAGTCCGCGGCGCAGCGACCGCAGGACGATAGTCGTAGCTCGCCATCAAATCCTCGACCAGCTTGTTGAACTCGGCCCAATCCGTCTCGCGGTAGGAATGGTTACGGATGATGAAAGTGGCGCCGGCGTAGAATTTCTCGTACTGCAAATGGCGGCCGGCGAACTCGGAGCCCACCATGTCCCAGGCGAGCTTGAACAGCTTCATGCGGGTCAGCGCGTCCGCCTGCGGCGTCTGCCAGTAGGTCGAGAACTGCGTGGCAAGCTCCGGGTCGTCCATGACCGAGATGTCGGCGGGCATCTGGAACACGCTGCCGCCGCAGAGCTCGCGCAACTCGTCGACGAACCTGCTGTAGTTCTGCGTGCACCAGTCGAGCCCCGCATACATGAACCGGCGATTGAAGCAGACGTAATCCTCGGGCCAGGCTTCGTAGGCGTTGATCTGCCCATGCACCAGTCCGCCGATCGTGCTCTCGACTGCCGCCATCTTTCCGAGCGTCTCCTTGACCGCCGGGACTTGATCGGCGCCAGTCGCCTGCGCGACTTTGTTGCACAGGCCGAGCAACAGGCGCATCTTCGACCAGTAGCGCACGTTCGACTGGTGATTACCGAAACAATGGCTCGGCGTCTTGATGTAGATGTCGCGCGAGAGCAGCGCATCATCGTGCACGAATACTTTCTCCCACGGCACCTTGACGTTGTCGCACAGCACCATGCTGTCGCTCTCGTCGTAGCGCCACGCGAGCGGAGAATCGAATTCGGAGGTGGCGCCAAGCACCGCCGGTTTGCGTGACCACAGCGTGACGCCAGGCGCGTTGCAGAGGACCGCGCAAGTGATCGCCTCTTTCTTCTGGTCGGGCGCCAGTGGAATCACGTTGCCGATCCAGATCTCGTTGGCATAGAGGGCCCCTGTCGCCAGCATCTTCATGCCTGAGATCACGACGCCGTCGTCTTCTTCCCGCACCACGCGCAGCGTCGGCATGGGAATATTCTGCCGGTGATAGAATTCCGGATTGCGCGCTGCCTGCGGCGGAACAACCGCGTAGACGACGTAAACGTCGTTGTCGCGCAGATGGCGGTAGTAGCGCAGGAGATTGTCGGCGTGCGCGCAAGGAGGCGGTAGTGCGTCGGGCTTGAGTACCATCCCGGTGACGAAGGAGGCGACATGATCGGGCGAACGGCCGAACATGCCGAAGGTGAGATCGGAGATATGGCGGTGCCCCAGCATGCGCCGCTGCAAGTCCTCGCGCGTGCGCGGGCGCAGGAAATAGATCGAGTGGCGGCCGCCGTCCTCCTCGTAGCTCATAATCTCGCGGTTGGCGGGATCCGCCTTCATGTCATAGAGCGCGGCGACAGTTATGGCCGCGTTGCAAAAGGCGGGGTGACGGGTAACGTCGCTGACCCGCTCGCTGCCGATATACACGACGCGCCCGTCACGCAGCGATTCCAGGTGCTCCTTGCCTGTGCGCAGCATCGCCTGCTCCTTGTGTCGTTTCAGAATTCTAGCATGTCGGAGCCTTCCAGGAACCGGCCCGTGCTGCGACTGCGGCGCGCATCCCCTGTGTTTGCGGCGCGGACGGCGAGCAAGCACACCGTCGTTGTCTTTTGCCTAGGTTCTGCGGCAAGCTTTCGGCGCTCGTCCTCGCAGTCGCTGCGCCAGAACCGCATCGACGACAGATCGACGGCTTCGGCCCGCTCCTGCCGAAGCATTAAAGCCAAATCGATTGCCGCTTAACGCACCTTGAAGACGAGCTTGCCCCGGAAGTGGCGCGACTCACTCAGTCGATGCGCGCCGCTCGCCTCGGACAATGGGTAGAGCTTGATCTCGGGAGGCCGCACAGCCCTCGCCTGCACAAGGTCGACGATGCGTTCCAGATGCCGGCGGGCCCGCCCAACCGGAGGCCGAAGCGAGCTCACATCATCGCGTGATGGTTTCGGCGCCTGCGCCCCGGAGGCGATAAAGGCGGCCCGCCCGCCAGGCTTGAGCACCGCGAAGGAGCGTTGCGCCACGTCGCCGCCGACCGTATCGAAGACGGCATCGCAATTGGCCACAACTTTAGTGAAATCGATCGCGTTGTAGTCGATGATTTCATCGGCGCCAAGGCCTCGCACGTAATCGTGGTTGGCTGCGCTCGCAGTTGTGATCACACGGGCGCCGATATGCTTGGCGAGCTGAATGGCGAAGCCCGCAACCCCGCCTGCCCCGCCTTGGATCAGAATCGTCTCGCCCGGCTTGAGTTTCAGCGTGTCTTCGAGGGCGCTCAGGGCCGTGAGCCCGGCGAGCGCCAACGCGGCGGCGTTGACGTGCGACACAGTGTCGGGCTTCCGCGCGACGATTGCGGCCTTTACCGCGATTTTCCCGGCATAAGCGCCCTCCTGGCCCGCCTCGCAAACGCCGAACACCGCATCGCCAACCTTGAGATCGGTGACCCCATCGCCGGCGGCGCTGATCACGCCGGAAAAATCGCGCCCGAGGATCAATGGAAACTTCGCTTGTTGATATTGGCCGGCGCGCACCTTCCAATCCGCGGCATTGATACTGGCGGCATGCACATCGATGACGACTTCGCCCGGCCCGGCAACGGGGTCCGGCAATTCGCCGTATCTCAGCTCCGTCGGGCCGCCATACCGCTCAATGAAAACAGCCTTCATGTGTTGTGCCCCTATAAACTTTCCCGTCTGCCTTCCACCTACTGCACCGGAAGCCCGCGGTCCACGCCATTGAGGGCCTCGGGGTTGTGTTAGGATGGCCGGAAAACGGGCTATGGCATGGACCGGAATTCCCGCGCCAAGGCGATTTCGAGAAGCTCCCCTCTTCGCGCACGACGGCAAGCGCCAAGGGGGGCGCTGCTGCGCGCCGCGTTTGCCGCCGTGATACTAAGCGTGAGCGCAGGCGCTGCCCGCGCGAATGTCGTCATCTCGATCGACAAAAGCACACAGCAAATGCTGGTTTCCGTCGATGGCATGCCGCGCTACCGCTGGGTGCTCTCGACCGGCCGGGCGGGCTACGGCACGCCGAGCGGCACGTATCGGCCGCAACGAATGGAAAGAACGTGGTTTTCGAAGGAGTATTACAACTCGCCCATGCCGCATTCGATCTTCTTCCACGGCGGCTACGCGATCCACGGCAGTTACGAGATCCGTCGCCTCGGTGGCCCCGCTTCCCACGGCTGCATCAGGCTGCATCCCGCCAACGCCGCCACGCTCTTTGCCCTCGTCAAACAGAGGAGCATGAGCGACACGACCATAGTCGTCTCAGGAGGTCACCGGTAGTCCAATCCACGAGGGGTGTAAAAAAGCCCAGCCGCGGGGAACTTCCCGCGCTCCTGCGGCAATAGTTCCGTACGCAGCAGCGGCTGCGCGGGTTAGGGTGGACCAAGCGGGAAGCGGCCGAGATTATCTGACGGAGGACGGTATGCGTGTTCACTGCATCATCATCGCGGCGCTTGCTCTTGCATCGCTCTCGCCGGTGGAGGCGGCGGATCTCCTCGTGACCCAGTACAAGAACGACCCCTCCGGCGCGCCCTACGGCATCGCGCTCGAGAAGGGTTTCTTCAAAAATCACGGCCTCGACATCACCGGGATCATCTCCGGCGCGGGCGGCGGTAGTTCGGTGCGCAACGCAATGGCCAGCGATCTTGGCTACGGCGATGTCACCGCCGCCCCGGTCATCGCCGCCGCCGAACAGGGACAAGACGTCAAGATCGTCGGCATCACCTCGCGATCGCTCGCCGACCTGGTGCTGATCGTCATGCCCGATTCCCCCATCAAGGCTGCCGCCGACCTCAAGGGCAAGAAATTCGGCATCAGCAACCCCAAGTCGCTCGGCGAGATGATGGGCGTGCTGGTGATGGAGAAGGCGGGGCTCAAGCAGGGCGACGTGCAGATGACGGCGCTCGGCAGTTTGAGCGGCGCGCTCACCGCGCTGGAAAACGGCGTGGTCGACGCAACCTCCATCCCAATCATTCTGTTCCGCACCCGCGGCGGCGAGAGCAAATACCGCGTGCTGGTCCGCCCGAAAGATTTGCCGCTTATTCCCTCTCAGCTCGGTATGGCGACAGGCAAGGCAATGAAAGAATGGCCGGATAAGCTGCGCGGTATCCAGGCGGCGCGCCGCGAAGGCACCAAGTTCATCTACGACCACACCGCCGAAGCGATCGACATACTCAGCAAAATCTACGCACCGCTGCCCGCGAACGAGGTCGGCATCATGGTAAAAGAACTCGTGGAGGCGAAGTTCTGGAGCGAAGGCCGCATCGAAATGCCGTTACTCGAGCAGACGGTGCACGCAATGAAAGGCGTGGGAATGCTGCAGAAGGACGTCGATCTGACCAAGATCGTCGACAGCTCCTTCCTGCCGTCTGATCTGCAGAAATGAGCGTCGCGGCCCCGGGTGAGGACATCCACGCCTCGCTCTCGGGTGTGACGCGCGTCTATCCGGGGGCCGCCGGTAGGCCGGCGGTTCATGCGCTCGGACCGGTCGAGCTAAAGCTCAAGCGCGGCGAGTTCTTTGCCGTCGTCGGTCCGTCCGGCTGCGGCAAGACCACGCTGCTCGAGGTGCTGGCTGGGCTGCAGCAAGCCACGGTGGGGACAGTAACGTTCGAGGGCCGGGCGGTGGCCGGCAAGGTGCCGGACGGCATCGGCGTTGTCTTCCAGGAGGACGCGAGCTTCCCCTGGCTGACGGTGTGGGACAACGCCGCCTTCGGACTGCGACGTAACGGCGTCGACACCGCGGAAATCCGTCGCCGCGTCGACGACGTGCTGGCGTTCATGGGATTGACGGACTTCGCCCGCGCCTATCCCGCGCAGCTTTCCGGCGGCATGCGCCAGCGTGTTTGCATCTCCCGTACGCTCGTGCTTCAGCCGCGGCTTATCCTGCTCGACGAGCCGTTCGGGGCGCTCGATGCGCAGACGCGGCTTCTCATGGGCGACGAGGTGCTGCGCCTGTGGCGACGTACCGGGGCAACCATTCTCCTGATCACGCATGCGCTTGACGAAGCGGCCATGCTGTCGGACCGCATCGGCGCGATGTCGGCTCGTCCGGGCCAATTCCTCGAGATTGTCGTGACGGGCTGGCCGCGCGAGCGCGACAGCAAGATCGTCAGTGACGCGGGGTTTGGTGAGATCACTGGCCGGTTATGGGACAATCTGCGCGGCGAATCGATGAAATCGCTCGGGCACTCCGCGATGGCCGCAGGATGAGCAGAGTCGCCTGGATCAGGATTGCGGTCATTGCGATTGCGATCGCACTGCTCGAAGTCTGCTGCCGGCTCGGCCTGATCGATCATCGCGTCGTGATCCCGCCCTCTGAAATGGCGGACGCGCTCGCGCGCCTGCTGATCTCGGGACAGGACAACGGTCAGATCGCACGCACCTTCGGAATCGTCCTGGTGGCCGCCGTCATCTCCGTGATCGGAGGCTTTGCGCTTGGCGCCATCATCCACGCGCTGCCGCGCGTCCGCCAATCGCTCGATCCGTTCTTTGCCACCTATTACGCAGTGCCCATCTTCATCTTCTATCCCGTCATGATCGTGATCTTCGGGTTGTCCGCGATCCCGATCGTACTGATGGGTGTGGCAACTGCGATTGTGGCGATGATCATCGCGACCCTGAACGGGCTCGACCGCATACCGCACGTGCTCACGAAGGTGGCGCGCGTCCACCGCATGGGCCGGATCGGCACGGCGCTGCTCCTTAAATTGCCGGCGGCGGCGCCCCATCTCTTCACCGGCCTCAAGCTCGCGGTCAGCTACGCGTTCATCGGCGTCATCGCGAGCGAGTTCATTCTTGCGCCCGCGGGGCTGGGGCGTGTGATTTCCGATGCCTACACCGACTTCGATAATCGGCAGATGTACGCGCTGATGCTGCTGTTGATCATCGTCGCAACCGTCGTGAACATGTTTCTGCACGCGGTTGATCAGCGCTGGGCGGAGCGACGGGGAATCGGCAAGACATGACTACGGCCAACCGCGCTATCGATACCGTGATCATTCTGATCGTGCTGCTGCTGGCATGGCAGGCGCTGCATCAAGTCGTCGGCGCGACCGCGCTTCCCAGTCCGGTGCCGACGCTCGCTTACCTGGCCAAGCTCCTGCCGAGTGAGCGATTTGCCGAAAATGCCTTGGCGACGCTTGTGTGCTTTTTCTACGCGCTGATCTTGTCTTACGGCATCGGGCTTGCGATCGGCGTATGGATGGGAGTTCATCGGCTTTCCGGGGCGGTGGGCGAGCCGATCCTCATTTCGCTCTATACGCTGCCGAAAGTCACGCTCTATCCCGTGGTGCTGCTGATCTTCGGATTGAGCCTGTCCGGACGGGTGACGTTCGGGGCGATGCACGGCGTGCTTCCGGTCGCGCTTTTGACCATGAGCGCGATCCGAAACATTCCGCCGGTTTATCTGAAGTCGGCGCGAACCCTGCACCTATCGCGATGGCAAACCATTCTCACGATGCTTTTCCCGGCAACGCTGCCGGAGGTCGTCGCGGGGCTGCGGATCGGCTTCACCCTAACGCTGCTCGGCGTGCTTCTCGCCGAGATGTTTGCCGCCAAGCACGGATTGGGATTTTTGATCATCAATGCAATGCAACTTTTGCAGGCCGAGGAGATGATCGCGGTTGCAGTCGTGCTGTTTGCATTTGCGGCGCTTGCCAATGCGCTGCTGCTGTGGATCGAGCATCTGCTTCATCGCCGAGCTTAGCCGCTCAGCGTGAGCACGCACACGGGACCGCGCAATACGGGTTCGAAATGTTCCCGAACAGGCTCCGAAATCCGGCCTCTCGCGTTGCATCACACCATGACCCGCATTGCGGCGCCGGAGGCGATCGGGTAATGACGCATTCCGCGCGCCCGTAACTCAGTACAGGAACGACAAAGAAGCGCGAGTCCGCGGTCTGATCCCTTGGTCGATGTCGCGCCGGCGAGGAAGTGGTATGAACGCCGAGCGAAGTAAAATGGGTCGTTTTGAACTCCTTTTCGACGACCCACCGGCAGATCGCGCGGGCGGTGGAATTGCCGAACGCCTGAAGTGTCGGCGTGTCACACGTCTGATGCAGGCATGGCAAAAGCACCGCGAACGCGAGCTGACTTCTGGTCCGTTAAGCGCTGCCGGCGCGTTTTTTCGTGGACTGGAGGCAATAGCGCAAGAAGCTGGTAATGAGGTCCTAGAATTCATAGACCGTTGGCCGGTAAGCTATTTCGTATCCCGAAATTATCAGGACAACGGCAAAGAAGTGCTCGCGTATGGGCGGCTCGTTATAGATCTCTTGTACTCTAAGTTGCCGAATGGATTGTCACCCTTGGCGGGGCTTAACTTTGCGACACCACTTGAGCGCGACGGCGCCCTCCTGGCCTTGGGAGGAGGAGGGCGTCTCTTCATAGACGGCCTAACGGACTCCAGCAGATCTTTGGTCTGGTCTTGCTCGGCAAACAAGGCCGCCGTCACTGACATGTTAGACCCCCTTGCCGCGTCATATCGATGAATCACAAATTATCGCCCATTACTCACAGCGCAATGCCCGCGCGAAGCCCCCACTGCCAATGGTATTGAACAGTATAACACTCGCAACCAGTTCGTTTGGGCTCGGGGATGCAGTCGTCTTGAGTGACCTACCACGGGCCGGAAATCAGACTAACAGGTTCATGAGCGTATTTTCGCCGAGCGAACACTTTCAAACGATCATGAGTTTCAATCCATACTACAAACCGCGCCTGACACCGTTCTGTGCGATTGCTGACGTGCTTTATCATTCCTTCGATCTTGGGAATGGCCATCTCATTCAAAGATTGCGGCGCGCCTACGGGCTTCCGATCGAACTTGAACCCCGCGGCTGCATCGAACTTCCAACTAGAATGACGCTGCCAAGAATAGCGCTGCATTTTGAGGCCGGCGGCCAAGCAGAATGACAAAGGCGGCACATTCGTCCAGATGCTCGCATTCTATCGAATTCGAGCAGAGAGGCGATTGAAGCATTGATCGCGGCGCGACGCGAATTCGAGTTCGTTGAACTAGGTAAGCGCTCCTGCGGAATAAAAGGGGCCGTCGATTACACAGGTCTTTCGCTAAGTGAAACAATCGAGGTGATATCAAGTAAAAAATATTTTATCGGGATAATGTCCGGACCGATGCACTTGGCGGCGGCATTGTGAACATCAAGTTAGTATGCATAACAAATTTCCCGCCTCCTGAATTGATATGCCTACCGACCTTAAAAGACATAGACCAGGTCGAATCGGAGTGGTTCTATCCACAAAGCGTAATTCTCCATGAGGATGGCGACGGCACTTTCGTGAAGCAGGTTAGTGCAGAAAATCTCCAACGCGCACTCGATGGATATCTCTATCCATACTGGTCCAACAGGTATCTTCCGCTCATCGAAGAGCACATAAAATGACTTTTAATAGGACCTGTTCGAGAGCCTCGCGAGTCGGGGCGGGCCTCAAGAGGCAGGCAAGATGGTTGCCCGAATCAGTGCTCTTGCGTAGAGAGTGATTCGGCGGAAGGAGGGAACCGACCCTTGGTCGGTCGGCACGACGTCCGCGAGGCCGTCCGGCTCTAAGAGATCCCGGACGGCCTCCCAACATCGAAACACCGCGCGCTCATTTTGCGGCGATGCTCACCCTGGCCTTTGGTCGCTCGCGCCGCGCTGGCGTGTACTGGGCTTGCACCACCGCGAGTGGCAGAACATCGAACAAGTCGGCAGCTGCCAGTCTTGGTCCCGCTATCGTTTTGCCGGCGGACAACACGTTGCGCATGTGCGAAAAGCCCTCGGCCAAGACGGACGCATTCCAGGCTTGCGCAGGCGGCCATCTCACCCCTTTCTGCGTTGCGCGGCCGAACAGCCGTCCGGTTACGACGATGACAGCACCTCGCTCGCCGACGCGAGCGAACGCGACGATCTCGCGGCGATTGGGACCGACTACTTCGAGCGCACGATAGCCGCCATGGGTGAAAAGATCGGGAAGTCCACGTCGTAGCGCGAGAAGCTTGCGCATCAGCGCGAACTTGATTCGGCCGTCCTGCCATGTCCTCGCCAGCGCCGGCCAATCCGCCGCTTCCCCAATCGATGCGAGCGCGGATGCGCGTGCCGCGAAGTCAACGGCTCGCCTGTTATCGGGGTCGACCAGCGACAAATCCCAGAACTCTGTGCCCTGATAGAAATCGGGAATACCTGGCATTGTTGCCTTCAGGAGCAGCTGGGCGAAGCTGTTAAGCGCCCCAATCAGCGCTGCACGCCGCGCAAATGCGTCGAAGCTGTCGATGAAGTTCGTGGAACGCTCTCGATCGAAAAGGCGCCCTATAAAGTCCGTGAGGCCGGACTCGTAACGTTCATTGGGGGCGAGCCAGCTCGTCTGCTGTTTGCCCTCCCGCGCGGCTTTGACAGCATAGCCCTTCATCCGCTCGACGAAATCCGCCTGGACGCCGGTGAGCGGCCAGGCGCCGAGCAGCGCTTGATAGAGCATATATTCGTGCGCCGGCGACGGGATGCGCGAGGCACCCGAAGAGACCACGAGCTTGGCGTTGAGCTGCCGCCACTGGTGCACGCTTCGTGTCCATTCGTCGGCGAGCTCCGACAGGCTGAGCAGGCGCGCCCGTGCGTCCTCGCCGCGTTTGGTGTCGTGAGTTGCAGTTGCAGTCAGGCCACGCGGCAATTTCGCGGCGCGTTCCTGTACGCGCTCGTGAAAGCTGTCCACGGACAACGCATTCGCGGCAGGATTACCGCCGACTTCGTTGAGCGCCAATAGTCGATGCAATCTATAGAACGCGGTATCCTCCAGAGACTTCGCCATCATCGGACCGGTAAACTGCTGAACCTTGAACGCGAAGCGGCGGGCGCGCGCGATGCTGTGGCCTAAGCGACCAGGAGCAACTAAATCGAGAGTGAGCACATCGCGCAGGAAATCGAAAATACCGAGGTCGGGGCCAAACCAATCATCGCGGGCCTTGGCTATGGCGCCTTCGATGATTGCGCGATCCTCGCGGCTTGGGCCAGACGCAGTGACATAGGTGCGGTAGATCGGGAAATGCAGAATGAACAGCTCGAACGCAGCCCGTAAACGCTCAGTCGCATAGTCCCGCGTCGTGTAGTGGCCGGCAGCAATGCGCACAAGCAACCGCGTCAGCACGGTAAATTCGCTGGCCAAAATGTTTGCAATCACGCGTCGCTTGGCGTCGATGAGAACGGCATCGAAACTGCGCTCATCACCGCTTACGTCGCGCCAGGTACGCTCCAGCGTGGCCAGGCCGGGATTGTCAAGCAGAAGCCGCGAGATGACATTGAGCCATTCGTATCCCGTGGTTCCGGCAACTGCAGCAAAGCGCGGCAGTCTCTCCCCATCGGCGAGAATCTTCTCGGCCACCACATAGAACGGTGCGTTCTTTTCCGGCCGGTGCCGCTCGATCAGCCGTTGTAGCCGCCGAAAATACTGATGCGGATCACGCAAGCCGTCGATGTGGTCGAGGCGTAATCCATGCAACGACCCATCCGCGATGAGGCGCTGCACAAGAGCATGAATCCCGTCGAATGTGCCGCGATCTTCGACGCACAGTCCAGCCAGCGTGTTGATGTCGAAAAAACGCCGGTAGTTGATCTCGCTTCCGGCAAGCCGCCAATGGGCGAGCCGATAATGCTGACGCTCGAGCAAGTGGTGCAAGGCGAGGATGGCATCCGGCCGGTCAGCCGCCCGGCGGTAGGCCCGCAGCCCGCGCTCGATCACCTCGCCTGCGCCCGCAATTGAAGCCAGCTCGGCCTTGAAGATTGGCGCCGTCTCACGCGGAGGATTATGCGGCCCGCGATAGCGCTCGGCCCATTCCAGCAGCTTGCGGCCTGCGACCTCCTCGCTCGCGCCTGCCTCTGCCACGATTTTCTGCAGAATCTCGCTGTAGCGGTTGGGAGCGATGGGCAGCCGATGCTCGAAATACCAGGCGGAGAAGCTACCCTCGGTTGCGTCGTAGCGTAGCTCGATTTCGCCGCCCTCCAACGCTTCGTCGTAGGAGCGTCCGAGAACCGGGATCAGCACTCCGCCGCCAGGATGCGCAGGCAGCGTGTGCCAATCGATATCGAACGAAGCGGCCCAAGGGGATTTCGGCCCCCATTCCAGGACGTCGAGCCACCAGGGATTGTCGGCGTAATGAACGCCCATGTGGTTGGGCACGAAGTCGAGAATGAGGCCGATATCCGCCCGCCGGAGTGCTACGCAAAGGCGACGAAACGCATCCGCGCCGCCGAGTTCGGGATTAAACGAATTGTGGTCGACTACATCATAGCCATGCGGACTGCCCGACCGTGCTTTGAGAAATGGCGAAGCATAAAGGTGACTGATGCCGAGTTCCTTGAGATAGGGCGCCAGCGCGGCCGCCTGGTCGAACCCGAATTGCGGCGTAAGCTGGAGACGGTACGTGGCGAGCGGGACGGAGGGCGGCATCATCCGGCTCCAATGCTCCAAAACACCGACCACGGCGGCAGCGCTGCCGGCAGCTCTCCGCCCCAGATCGATCGCAGCGGGCGAAAGGCGCGGGGCGGTTTGGCCTCGGCGTCGGATAAATTGGCAAGTAGTCGCAGCGTCTGACCGCCGGCGAGCGACCAATCAGACGTCAAGATAGGCCCGTCGCAGCGCCCAACGGCGAATTTTGTGCCGACGAGCCGCGGCAGGATCTCCTGCCGGCGAGTTGCCAGAAGATTGCGGATCAGGGCGAGCCGTTTGCGGCCATTGCGGGTTGCCGACGCGTGCCAATCGAGCACGGCCGAACGAAATGTTGCCTCTTCAAGCGGATCTGGAATTGCGCCGCTCAACTCCGCATAAGCGCGCTCGAACTCCTTTCGCCGACCTTTGCGCACCGCGTCCGCGAGTGGTCCTTGGAAATCGCAAAAGAAAGGAAACGGCTGGGTTGCTCCCCATTCTTCGCCCATGAACAAGAGCGGCGGCATGGGGGCAAGCAGCGTGATCGCGAGCGCCGCCGTGAGCGCAGGCTCGCCGGTATGGATCGCAAGACGATCACCGAGTGGACGGTTGCCGATCTGATCGTGATTCTGCAGAAAATTGACGAACGCCAGCGGCGACAAGCTGCCCGATGCCTCGCCTCGATTTCGATCGTTTCGGTGCGGGGAGGGCTCGCCCTGATAAGCGAAGCCCGACGAGAGCACCCGCGCGATGTGACGGCGCGGATCGGCTGCGTAATCCTGATAGTAGCCTTCCTCCTCTCCGGTCAGCAGGCGATGCCAAGCGTGGTGATAGTCGTCGTTCCATTGCGCGCGGTACCTGCCTCGCGGGGGATGGGTGAGCGGGTCGAGCAGGCTCGAACGGTTATCATCGTTCTCGAGAACGAGGTGGATCAATCGGCCTGTCGCAGCAGCGAGTTGGCCGACCGCGCGGCTTAGGTCATGCAGGATCGATGGCTCTCCAGGTTCCACAATAGCGTGAACCGCGTCGAGCCGAAGGCCGTCGAATCGATACCGTTCAAGCCAATGCAAGGCGTTCCCGATCGCAAAGGCGCGCACCTCCGGGACGCGATAATCGATGGCATGTCCCCACGGCGTGTGAGCGTAGGCGAAGAATGCCGGCGCGTAACGATGAAGGTAGTTACCTTCCGGGCCAAAATGGTTGTAGACGACGTCCAGGAAAACCATGAGCCCGCGCGCATGCGCTTCGTCCACCAACATGCGCAGGTCGTCGGGCCGCCCATAGGCGCTATCCGGCGCATAAAGCAGGACACCGTCATAACCCCAATTCCGACGTCCCGCGAAATCGGCAACGGGCATCAGTTCGATTGCAGTCAGCCCGGCATCAACCACGTGGTCGAGCTTGTCGATTGCTTTGCGAAACGTGCCGCCGGGGGTGAACGTGCCGACGTGAAGCTCCAAGATCGCAGTATTCTCCCAGGGTCGGCCGCCCCAGTCGTTCATCCGCCACTCGAACCGGTCGTGGTCGATGACCTCGCTCGGCCCGAATACATCCTGCGGCTGGAAGTCCGAAGCCGGATCGGGAACCTCCAGTTCCCCATCGATTCGATATTTGTAAAGCGTGCCGGCGCGCGCGTGCGGAATCGTGGTTTGATACCAACCTTGCGCCTGTGCCTGCATCGGGTGGGCGCGATCGAGCACCACCTCCACGCGCTTGGCGCCCGGAGCCCAGAGGCGGAAGGTAACTCCGGTTCGATCGAGCTCGGCGCCAAAGCGCGCACGGCCCGTCATGGGGAGCCCGAAAAGACCAGAATCGACCGCGGCCGCGCCTGCTCCTTGGCGCCGGCGGACAGTTGGACTCCGAGCCGCGGCTCCGGTGCCGTGTCCAAGCAAGCAGTCCAGCGGCTGTATTGCGGAAGCGTCGGAAAGGTGAATTCGATCGTGTCCGGCGCGGCGTTGAGCACCACGTAGAGCGGCGCGTTTGCTTGCTCCAGCGGGCCGAGGACGTAGGAGAGAAAACGGCCTTCGGGGAAATTCCAGTCCTGCTCCGTCATCTCGGTTGCTTGCGGCGTCAGCCACAACACACCGAAGGATCCGTCAGGACGGTGGCCTTGGACCCAGCGCCTGGCGCGCAGTTGGGGAAACCTGTGGCGTAGCGCAGTAAGCTCGCTCACGAATGAGGACATGTCCTCATTGCCGCCCAGCGCCGACCAGTCCACCCATCCGATCGGATTGTCTTGGCAGTAGGCATTGTTGTTGCCACCTTGGCTGTTGCCGACTTCGTCGCCGGCGAGCAGCAACGGCACGCCCTGCGCCAACATAAGGCTTGCAATGAGATTACGTTGCGTTTGCCGCCTCAGCTGCAGGATGTTCGGATCGTCGGTCGGGCCTTCGGCGCCATGGTTGGTACTATCATTTTCGTCGGAGCCGTCGCGATTGTCTTCGCCATTTGCTTCGTTGTGCTTGCGCTCATAGCTGACCAGATCGGCGAGCGTGAACCCATCGTGTACCGTGACGTAGTTCACGCTCGACCGAGGCCCGCGACTGTCGTGATCGAACAGATCGGCGGAGCCGGTCATGCGGCGGCCGAGCTCGCCAATGAGATTGCCCTCGCCGGCCCAGTAGCGACGGAGCGTTCGACGGAAGCGATCGTTCCATTCCGACCACCCAGAGGGGAAGCCGCCGACCCGATAACCGTTGGGACCGAGGTCCCAAGGTTCGGAGATCAGTTTGACGCCTGCCAAAACGGGATCCTGGCGGATGGCCGCAAAGAACGCGACACTGCCGTCAAACCCATTGGGGCCGCGGCCGAGTGTGCTTGCGAGATCGAACCGGAATCCGTCGACGTGACAAACCTCGACCCAGTAACGCAGCGAATCCATCACCATCTGCAGCACGCGCGGATGGCTGAGGTTGAGCGCATTTCCGCAGCCCGTGAAGTCTGCGTAATAGCGTGGCTGGTCCGGCAGCAACCAATAATATGAGGTGTTGTCGATCCCGCGGAAACTCAGCGTCGGGCCGAGGTGATTGCCTTCGGCGGTATGGTTGTAAACGACATCGAGGATGATTTCGATGCCGGCGTCGTGCAATCGCGAGACCGTGGATCGAAATGCATCGAGCGGCCCATCGACGGCGTAGCGGGCGTCGGGGGCGAAGAAACCGACCGTGTTGTAGCCCCAATAGTTGCTCAGGCCACGCTCGATCAGATGGCGATCATCGATAAATGCGTGGATCGGCAGCAGTTCGACCGCGGTGACGCCGAGGCGCTTGAGATGATCGACCACCGCGGGGGCGGTCAGGCCGCGATACGACCCGCGCCACGCAGGCGGCACGTCCTCTCGAAGTTGGGTGAGGCCCTTGACGTGCGCCTCGTAAATGACCGTGTCCTGCCAGGTAATGGACGGCCGGCGTTCTGCGCCCCAGGTGAAGGCCTCGTCGACGACCATACTCTTGGGCATACCGCGCGCATTGTCGCGCCGGTCAAACGAAAGATCGCCGCGTGCGCTACCAGCGCGGTAGCCGAAATGCGCATCGCTCCATACGAGCCGCCCGGCGAGCTGCTTCGCATAAGGATCGATGAGGAGCTTGTGCGCGTTGAAGCGCAGTCCGCGCTCGGGCTGATAGGGGCCATGCACCCGATAGCCATAGAGTTGCCCCGGCACCACATCGCTGAGATAGCCATGCCAGACATCCTCGGTGCGTTCCGGCAACGCGATGCGCTCCATCTCCCGCCGGCCATGGCTATCGAAGAGGCACAGCTCGACTTTTTCGGCATTCGCCGAAAAAAGTGCGAAATTTGTTCCGCGCCCGTCCCAAGTTGCCCCTAACGAATGCGGCGCGCCGGCCGAAATCCGCACGCTACCGCTCCGGAACGAGAAAAATTGCAGCGAGGGGCGGAACAACAAGGCTGACCTCGGGAATTGCGCCCTCGTCCAACGTCCTGACCGTTCCCGCGTTCCCCACGTTGCTGCCGCCGTAGAGCGCGGAATCGGTATTTAGGACTTCGCGCCACACACCTGAAAACGGGACTTTGATCCGGTAGTCGCGGTAAACCTCGGGTGTGAAGTTCACCACAATCACGCAGCGCTCATGCGTCTGACGTCCCTTGCGCAGCCACGCGAAGACGCTGCGTTCGGCGTCATGCATGATGAGCCATTCGAACCCGGCATCTTCGCAATCGAGTTCGTGCAGCGCCGGCATGGTCCGGTAGAGGCGATTGAGATCACGCACCAGCGCCTGGATGCCGGAGTGGCGTGGATAGTCGAGAAGATGCCAATCGAGCGAATGATCATGTCGCCATTCGCTTTCCTGAGCGAACTCGCTGCCCATGAACAGGAGCTTCTTGCCGGGGTGACCGAACATGAAGCCATAATATGCGCGCAGATTGGCGAAGCGCTGCCATTGGTCACCCGGCATGCGGCCGAGAAGCGAACGCTTGCCGTAGACGACTTCGTCGTGCGAGAGCGGCAGGATGAAGTTTTCAAAGAAGGCATAATGCAAACCGAAAAGGATCTGGCCGTGGTGATGCTTGCGATAGATCGGATCTTTGCTGATGTATTCGAGCGTGTCGTGCATCCATCCCATGTTCCACTTGTAGCCAAATCCCAGCCCGCCCCACTCGACCGGCCGGGACACCATGGGCCAAGCGGTCGACTCCTCCGCCGCCGTCGTCGCGTTGGGAAATCGTGAGAACACGCCGGTATTGAAGCGGCGCAGGAGGTTGATCGCGTCGATGTTTTCGCGGCCGCCGTACTTGTTGGGGATCCAGCCGCCCTCAGGACGGCTATAGTCGAGATAGAGCATGGAAGCGACGGCATCGACCCGCAAGCCGTCGATGCTGTAACGATCGAGCCAAAACAGCCCATTGGCCAGGAGGAAGTTGGCGATCTCGGTGCGCCCGTAATTGTAGACGAGCGTGTCCCAATCGAGATGGCGTCCCTGCTTGGGATTTTCATGTTCATAGAGCGCTGTCCCGTCGAAGCAGACGAGGCCGTGCGGATCGTCGGGAAAATGTCCGGGCACCCAATCGAGAATGACCGCCAGATTTTTTCGATGGCATGCGTCGATCAGCGCAGCAAAATCGGCCGGGGAGCCGAAACGACTGGTCGGCGCGAACAGCCCGGTCGGCTGATAACCCCACGATCCATCAAAGGGATGCTCGCTAACCGGCAGAAATTCCACGTGCGTAAATCCCATCTCATGCGCGTAAGCCGGCAATTGCTCCTCCAGCTCGCGGTAACTCAACCACCGGCCGCCCTGTTGCGCATCGCGCCGCCACGATCCGAGGTGGACTTCATAGATCGATATCGGTGCGCTCAACGCATTGACCCCGGAAGGCGACGGCTGCGGGCGTCGGATCGCGTTCTGATCGACCACAATCGACGCCGTCTGCGGCCTCAACTCGGCGGCGAATGCCAGCGGATCGGACTTGAGCGGCAATAAGTGGCCGTTCGGCCCGATGATCTCGTATTTGTATTTGGCGCCGGGCTTGGCATTGGGCACAAAGATTTCCCAAAAGCCGTGGCCACGCACGCGCATGGCATGACGCCGGCCATCCCAAAAATTGAAATCGCCGACCACGCTCACCCGCGTCGCCGAAGGCGCAAAGACGCCGAATGCCACCCCTTCCACGCCATCGAGCACGATGGGATGAGCGCCGAGCTTGTCGTAGAGATGCATATGCGTCCCTTCGCCCAGCAAGTAGAGATCGAAATCAGACAAGATTGGCGGGAAGCGATAGGGATCTTCGAGCTCGATCTCGCGTTCGCCATAGCGTGCACGCAGTCGGTAGTGGCGCGCTCCATTTCCCAACCGCCCCTCGAATAATCCGGCATCGTGGATGCGTCGGAGATCGCGTTCCTGACCGTGTTCGTCGATGACGGCGACGCCCTCGGCATCTGGGAGGAAGACGCGCACCACGGACGAGCCGTTTTCGACATGGGGCCCGAGATAGTGGAATGGGTCGGAGTGGCGACCCTCGATCACGGCGTATGCTTCCGGGGTGAGCGAACTCATTGCGCCCCCCCTTGCAAGGGCGAGATAATCCGCCAGGTGCCTGCCAGCGGAACCCGCAGCCAATCCGGCCGATGCGCGAGCTCGTATTCGATTTCGTAAAACGCCTTTTCCAGCAGGAAAAAATCGAGAAGGCGATCGGCGACCTCGAGCGATTGCGGCCACAGTCTCGCGTCGATCAAGGCTGACCGATACGCCGTCATGAAGGCGGCGGCGGAATGTTCGCGCCAACCTTCGAGCGCGCGGGTGAGCTTGCCGTGCTCGTCGGGCGCGGACTTGAGCGCACGCTCGAGCGCAGCGGTGACGGAGTAGTCGATCGATCGGATAAGGCCGGCCACGTCGCGGGCGGCCGGAGCCTTGCGCCGGCGATCCTCGATGGTGCGGCGCGGTTCCCCTTCGAAGTCGATGATGGAGACATCGTCTTTGACGATCAGCATCTGCCCGAGGTGAAAATCGCCGTGATGGCGAATCTTCAATGCATCGACTTGTACCGGAAGCAATTCGCGTAGCCGCGCAGGAAGCTGATCGCGATAAGATTGCAGCGCGTCGGTGAGCTCACGATCATTGTCCGTCAAGTCAGACCGGCGCTGCGCCAGCTGATCGAGCGCGCGGCCGGCACGCCGCAGGAGCGCTTCCGTCCATGAGCGTACATCCTCCGCCGCAATCGGCTCCGGCGCGAAGTCGACGATGTCATTACGGCTGGCAAGCGCGAGCTGCAATTCGGCCACGCGGCGCCCGACTTGCTCCATCCACCGCAGATAGGCGGCCTGCTCATCGCTATGTCCGGCAGCTTCGGCGGTCAGCAGGCGCTGTTCCTCGACGAAACGGTCGAGATAGGCGCTCGTCACGGTCCAAGCGTCGCCTTGGTTCTGGACGAAGCCGTGCACGACGGCGACCGCGCTCCGCGTCCCGTCCTGCTCAAGCTCGATACTTCCAAGCAGCGGCGGCGTATGCGCGAACGGAACGGTTTCCGTCAAAAAACGACCGACTTCGATTTCCGGGTTGAGGCCGCGCTCGAGGCGACGGAAGAGCTTGATGACGCAGTCGGCTCCCACCAGGACGGTCGTGTTGGACTGCTCGGTATCCACGGCTCGAACGTCGTCGATAGCGATCGCGCCGCCATCCGGAAATCTCGCCGTGGGCGCAAACTCGATGCGGCGTTGGTCGGCTTCGATCACCCGCGCGGCGCGCAGCTGTTCCAGAAGCAAGGTAACAAAGCCTGCATCTGCGGTGGCATCGAGCAGGCTGCCCTCGCGCGGTCCCCGGCGCACGGCTGCCAGTGCATTTGGGTTTTTTCGCTCCCGATCGAAGCGGGTCCATTTGATTGTCATCGGCATCAGATAATTCGCAGTTTCGCGGCCGCCACTGGACTCGACCAACACGACTCCAACATCGGCGTCACCGGCACCGAATGGCACGGCGCCGATGATGTGGGTCGCCGGCAAATGGCCTCGTTCCGCGAACCAGCGCCGGGTCGAAAAATATGCGGGAAGAACATCGCGCTCGAGCACGGATTTGGAGCGGCCGCGCAGCAGCGACCTCCAGCCGTCTGTGACGACGAGCGTCTCGAATTCCGCCCAGGTCCGCGGCATCTCTATGGTGGATGTGTCTGGTTCGCGGAGCAGGAACCAGAAGAACCCGTAGGGCCCGAGCGTCACAATATAGGGGCCTTCGCCGATCGGCGGAAAGTTCGTGCGCCCGAGCAATTCGAAGGGCACGCGGCCGCGCCAGGGCGCAAGATCGATCTCGGCGGCTTGCGCCGAGCGCGACAGGTTGGCAACGCAGAGCACGACTTCGCTCTCGTATTGCCGGACGTAGACGAGTACGGAACGGTTTGCCGGCCGGATGAAGCTCAACGAGCCGCGGCCGAAGACCTTGCTCGACTTGCGTACCGAAATCAGGCGCTTAGTCCAGCTCAATAGCGAAGCCAAACTTCGCGACTGCGCCTCGACGTTGACGGCTTCGTAACCGTAGACCGGATCCATGATCATTGGCAGGTAGAGCCGGGCCGGATCGCAGCGGGAGAATCCGCCATTTCGATCCGGCGTCCACTGCATCGGCGTGCGGACGCCATTTCGATCACCGAGATAGATGTTGTCCCCCATTCCAATCTCGTCGCCGTAATAGATGATCGGCGTACCCGGAAACGACATCAGCAGTGAGTTCATAAGCTCGATCTTGCGCCGGTCGTTATCCATCAATGACGCCAACCGCCGTCTGATGCCGAGATTGATGCGGGCGCGCGGGTCGGTCGCATATGTCGACCACAGATAATCGCGCTCGACGTCAGTCACCATCTCAAGCGTGAGCTCGTCATGGTTGCGAAGGAACAGCGTCCATTGACAGTTGGCGGGAATATCCGGGGTCTGCCGGAGAATATCGGTGATGGGAAAGCGGTCTTCCTGGGCGATCGCCATGTAAATCCGCGGCATCAGCGGAAAGTGGTAGGCCATGTGGCATTCGTCTCCGTCGCCGAAATAGGCGCTGACGTCCTCCGGCCACTGGTTGGCTTCGGCGAGCAGGACTTTACCGCGTGAGTAGGAATCGAGCTCGGCCCTGATCTTCCTGATGACCGCGTGGGTCTCGGGAAGATTCTCGTTGTTGGTCCCTTCGCGTTCACACAGATACGGAATAGCGTCCAAACGAAACCCGTCGACGCCCAGATCGACCCAGCGCCGCATGATCTGAATCATGGCAGCAAGCACGCGCGGATTGTCGTAGTTGAGATCTGGTTGGTGGGAAAAGAAACGGTGCCAATAATACGCCCCTGCGACGGGATCCCAGGCCCAATTTGATTTTTCGGTATCGTTAAAGATGATGCGGGTTCCCGAAAAGGCCTGGTCGGTGTCGCTCCACACATACCAATTGCGCGCATCCGATCCCGGTTTGCTTCGGCGCGCGCGCAGGAACCAGGGGTGCTGGTCCGAAGTGTGATTGATGACCAGCTCGGTGAGCACGCGCAGCTTGCGCCGCCTCGCTTCCTGCATGAAGCGCCGGAAATCGGCCATGGTTCCGAAATCGGCATTGATCATACGGTAGTCGGAAATGTCATACCCATCGTCACGGCCAGGGGAGGGATAGAACGGCAGAAGCCACAACGCCGTGATGCCGAGATCCTCGAGGTAATCGAGTTTTTCTGTCAGTCCTGCGAAATCGCCGATGCCATCACTGTTGCTGTCGGCAAATGCCTTGACGTGGAGCTGATAAATAATGGCGTCCTTGAACCACAGCTCGTCGGTTTCGAGCCTGGGCTCCGCCTTGATGTCGGCCACGACGTCCACAATACGGCCTTTACGTGAAGCAGCGGAACAACAATGCAGGATCCTGCTGCTGATCGATGCGCAACCGAACCCCGCCCCATTCGAGGACGTGCCGCTCGCCCGTGACCAG
This sequence comes from Xanthobacteraceae bacterium, assembly GCA_035263865.1. Lineage (GTDB taxonomy): Bacteria > Pseudomonadota > Alphaproteobacteria > Rhizobiales > Xanthobacteraceae > VAZQ01. The sequence continues at coordinate 17,830 of DATFQX010000160.1, read as the reverse complement.
GTTTTCGATAAATTTTACGCGCCGGCGCCCGCTCGCTGGACCGATCTCGATATCGCCAAAATGAAACCAGAACTCACGTGGTCCGGCCCGCGTCAACGCCACGGCAACGGCGACTGCATTGTCACGGGTCACCGATTCCTTGACGAAGCCGATCACCTCGCCGTCGTCGACTTGGGCAAAACGCAAATTGTTGGTTTGCAGCAGGGCAGTGTTGTTCCTGCGTACCTGATTGAGACGCCGTATATAGGCCTTGATGTTGCCGGACCGATTCCAGTCGCGCACTTTCAGTTCGTATTTCTCGGAGTTGAGGTATTCCTCCTTTCCTGGGATTGGTTCGTGCTCCAAGAGTTCGAAACCATTGTAGATGCCGTAATTGCCGGACAACGTGGCGGCGAGCGTCACCCGTGCCTTGAAAATCCACGGCTCGCCGCTCTGTAGATGGAACGGCAAAATGTCCGGCGTATTGACGAAAAAATTGGGACGGAAATATTCGCGTTCGGGGTAGCCGGTAATCTCGCTGGCATAGGCCTGCAGCTCCTCCTTGCTCGTGCGCCAAGTAAAGTAGGTGTACGACTGGTTGAATCCGAGCTTTGCGAGCGCCTTCATGACTTTGGGCCGGGTAAACGCCTCGGAGAGAAAGATCACGCCGGAATCGACGGACTGGGCCTCTCGGATCAACCATTCCCAGAACGGAAATGGCTTAGTGTGCGGGTTGTCGACTCGAAAAATACGCACGCCTTGAGCGACCCAGAACAACACGACGTCGCGCAATGCTTTCCAAAGGCCTTCATTGTCCGGGCCGTTAAGGTCCGGATTGACGATATCCTCGTACTTCTTGGGCGGGTTTTCCGCATATTGGATCGAGCCGTCCGGTCTGCGTTTGAACCATTGGGGATGTTGTGCAAGCCAGGGGTGGTCGGGCGCGCACTGGACCGCAAAGTCGAGCGCCACCTCCAATCCGAGATCCGCGCAGGCTCGCACCAAGCGCCGGAAATCTTCCAGTGTCCCGAGTTCCGAATGCACGGCGTCATGCCCGCCCTGGGCGGACCCGATAGCATATGGGCTTCCCGGGTCGCCGGCCTCGCCGCGCAACGCATTGTTGCGGCCCTTGCGATTGACGCGACCGATGGGATGGATCGGCGGGAGGTAAAGGACGTCGAAGCCGAGTGCGGCAATGTCCGGCAACCGGTTGATGCAATCGTCAAAGGTGCCGTGCTTGCCGGGAATGGAGGATTGGCTGCGCGGCATCATCTCATACCAGGCGCCTGCGCGGGCAATCGGCCGATCGACTAGCAGCGGAAAGTTGGCGCTCCGGGTAAGATCAGATTGCTGGTCCTTGCTGACCGCCGCCGCCAACTCGTCGGACAAGAGCGGTGCCGGGTTTTCGAATAGGTCCGCTCTGCTGCAGATGTCGCGGATCAGCCGCGTCTGCTCACCGCTCTTGAGTTGCAGATCGGCCAAGAGGTTTCGTCCTTCCTCGACTTCGAGCCGGACATCCATGCCCGCGGCGCGCTTCGCCAGGAAATCGCGACGCCAGGTGGCAAATACGTCCGTCCAAGCCTCGATCGCGTATACATAGCGGCCGGGCTTGTGAGGCGTGAACCTCTCTCTCCAGCGGTCGTTGTCGCGCAGGGTCATAGGAATGCGGAACCATTTCTCCGCTCCTTCCCGCCGCCACAGCAGCTCAGCCGCGAGCACGACGTGCCCATCGCGAAAAATGTCGGCCCACACCTCTACTTCCTCGCCGATGGTGCGCTTGACCGGGAAACGCCCGCCATCGACGAGGGGATAAATGTCTTCGATGTAGATGCGATGTCTCGAGAGGTCGCCGACGGAGCGGATGCTGGCGTTCGCTGTCACGGCTCGATCGTGTGTTGCTGCCCGCCCGAACGGCAGAAGCCGCCCTAATGGAACCGATAGTCGGCCTGTTTGGTTCCGGAGGGCGGGTTTGGGTCGCGTTGCGCCGAAAAACATGAAATCGTGTGACGCGACGGCGCAAGTGTCAACGGAACAAACCCGGATCATGCCGCTCGCTCGGCGCGGGAGCCGAGGGCTTTGCGCAGCCAAGTCTCTCGCTATTAGCGCGATATGGCCAGCATCTTAGAACGCGCGGCTCATTGGGGGGTAGAGACCGAATACCGGGACGGCTTCGGAAATGTGCGTGCCGTCAAGCCGGAGGTTCTTGCTCGAATCCTCGATGCGCTTGCGACCGGTGACGCCGGCGATCGCATGTTGCCACGGACGGTCCTCATGCGTGGCAGCGCCGGTCAGTCCCTGCATGTGGGTGGCATTGAAGGGCAACCGCTCCGCTGGCAGATCATTGGGAAAGAAAAAATTGCCGAGGGCGAGGGCACGTCGCCGCTGTTGATCCTGCCCGCCCTGCAAAATGGCGTATTGCAGCTGCACGTCACAATTGCGTGCCCAGGCGGTCAGCGCAGCGAGGATGTCTGCTTGATCGTTTGTCACGACCGCTCGTATCAGGGCCAGCAAACTGCGCCGGCGCGGATGTGGGCACTCGCGGTGCAGCTTTACGGGGTCAGGTCGCTGCGGAATTGGGGACACGGCGATTTTACGGATCTCGCCGCGCTCGTCGAGCTTGCTGCCGATCTTGGCGCTGCGGGGATCGGACTCAACCCGCTGCACGCGCTCTTCGACGACCGCGCATCAGACGCCAGTCCCTACGCCCCGAATAGCCGACTCTTCCTCAATCCCCTCTACGTCGACGTGGAGGCGGTTCCGGAATTTCCCGGCCTCAAAGCGACCCGCCTGCACGAGGAGATCGATCGCCTGCGGCGACTGCGCGTCGTTGATTACCAAGGCGTCGCAGACGCCAAGATGGGCGCCCTCAAGCTCACATACCAGGCATTTCTCCGGCATGGCACGAAAGAAAGGCGTGAGGCCTTCGCGCGTTTTCGCGATGCGGGCGGATCGACGCTCACCCGCTTTGCATGTTTTGAATGGCTTCGGCGGAAATTCGGCCATCCCTGGTGGGAATGGCCTCACGCGTGGCGGAGAGTGGAGGACGAAAACCTCGCTCGGATCCGGTACACCGAGGCAGAAACGATCGGGCTATTTGAGTTCGTCCAATGGCTGGCCCATGACCAGCTCGACTGCTGTCGTGCAAAAGCCCACGAACGCAAGTTGCCCCTCGGGCTCTACCTCGACATCGCCGTCGGTGTTCGCACCGACGGCTTCGATGCGTGGTGCGATCAGGATGCGGTCTTGTCGGGAATGGCCGTGGGCGCCCCGCCGGACGCGCTCAACACTGCGGGACAGAACTGGGGCTTGGCCGGCTTTAATCCTGCCGGTCTCGAAGAGCGGCAGTTCGAACCGTTTCGCCACATGCTGGCGGCATCCATGCGTTACGCAGGGGCGATTCGGCTCGATCATGTCTTGGGCCTGAAACGTCTCTACCTCATTCCTCACGGGGTGCGAGCGAGTCAGGGCACTTACGTTCGTTTTCCCTTCGAGGCGATGCTGGCCGTCTCCGCGCTATTAAGCATGGAGTACAAGTGCATCGTGGTGGGCGAAGACCTCGGAACCGTGCCCGAAAATTTCCGCGAGACGTTGGTGGAATGGGGCATCTGGACGTATCAGGTTATGCTCTTCGAGCGCTCGGGCAGCGGCGCTTTTTTCCCGCCCGAAAGCTATCGAGAGAACGCGCTGGTGTCCTTCGGAACCCACGACGTGGCGACCTTCGCGGGTTGGCGGGAGCACCATGATCTCGCCGTCAAACGCGCGCTCGGGATGGATGCGGGGGAAACGGGTGAGCAGCGCCACGGCGCCCTCGACGCGTTGCGCCACGCTCTGCAGCAGCATGGCCTCGACCGCGCCGATTTCGCGTCGGTGGCGCGCTACCTCGCAGATACTCGCTCGCGGCTATTGGTCGTATCCATGGAGGATGTCCTGGGCCTGAGGGATCAGGTCAATCTGCCTGGGACGACCCACGAACATCCCAATTGGCGCCGACGCCTGCCAGTGGTCTTGGAGGAGTTGAAAAACCAGCCGGGTCTGAGCGCAACGGCGGACATCATGAGATCGGCAGGTCGAAGCGTTCTTCCTTAGGGCGTCGGCCCCGCCCAGACGAGTAGCTCGACCGGCGGAGTCGCGGCAGCCGCTTCGCCCCTGGCTCCCATCACTGCGCATGGAGGCCCGCAGAGCGACTTACGTCAATGCTGGCGAAATCTGCCTGTGCCTTTCATATTCCGCGCGGAGGGACGTCTTGCCAGTGGCCGTCGCCTGAATCAGATCGTCCACGACCTGGGACGGACTGTGTCGTGCCTCCATTTCACGGTTCAGGTCTGCAATTTTTTCCCACCATTGCGCGGAGTATTTGCCGCCCATGCTCGCCTCCCGCTGACGTCAAGGACTTTCTTATGCGCACAACCGGGGCGACATTATGTGCGCCGGATGGTTTTCAAGTTGAGTCGCATAGTGGAGGGATACGGAGATTACCGAGCCAGCAAGCACGATTCCGACATTTTGCCACGATTGCCGGCTGCAATGGCCCCAGCCAAACGAGCAACGGGGGATTGGCTAATGGGAATCGTCGATTTATGGCGGAGGAAGGCGGAAGACTGCTTAGAAAAGGCACACGCGATTAGCGATCGGCAACGTGCCAGGCTCCTCCTCGTGCAAGCCCACAATTATCTCAAAAAGGCCGAGGAGAAGGAGGCGCAACAATTGAGCGCCCGGCGCCCGGCCGATACGCGATTGATCGTCTAAGCTTTCGTTGAGCGTCGTCGCCAGGCCTGGCCCGACAATTCATCCTGTCCGAAAGAAGATGGATGCGGGTTAGCCCGCAGAGGGCGAGTAATCCGGCAAAGCACCTATTCTGAGAGTGCTGGACCAACGGGCGCAGACACGATGCGAGCTTCTGCCCGCCCGTTAGGCGCTCAGTCCTGTTTTGCTCCGATCGTGTCGGCCATGGTCGCGCCGCGGGCGCCCATCGGCTTCGGCTTCCCCGTCGTGGTGTCGCGCACGGTTTGATGCTCCGTTTCGGCGTTGAGCTCACCACCAATCAACACCACGATGATCGAAAGCCAGATCCAGAACATGAACCCGATGATCGCGCCAAGCGACCCATAGGTCTTGTTGTAGCTGCCGAAATTTTCCGCGTACCAGGAAAATAGGATGGAAACCCCGATCCAACAGACTGCGGCCAGCGCGCTACCCCAGCTGATCCAGCGCCAGCGAGGCTTTTCGCGGCTCGGTCCATAACGGTAGATGACGGCGAGAGCCAACGCCACGACCACCAGCAAGGCCGGCCAGCGCGCGACCTTGAAGATCATCTCGGTGGCGCCGCCTAGCCCCAGGAAGTTCAATACGACGGGAACGACAACCATCGCGCCAATCGCAAGCAGGACGAACACGATGGCCAAGACCGTAAATGTCAGCGAGATAAGGTTGAGCGTGAAAAAGCTGCGCTTTTCCGACTCGTTGTAGACCAGATTGAGCGCATCGAACAGCGATTTCATTCCAGCATTCGCGCTCCACAAGGATACGAGCAGACTGACAATGAAGGTCAGCCCCAGCGTGGTTCGTCCTTGCGATGCGACGCGCGTGATCTGATCCCGCATCACCTCGATGGCCCCGCCGGGCGCGACGCCGGCGATGCTGTCGACGTGAGACGTGATGGTCGCGGGATCTGCGAAGAGGCCATAGAGCGCAACAAGTGCGGCGATGGCAGGAAACACCGCCAATATGGAGTAGAACGTCACTCCGGCGGCGACGACGATGACGCGATCCTTCCCGATGTTCTGCCAGATGCGGAGCAGGATATCTTTCCAGCCAGGGGCCGGCACTTCGGAAGGGGTCCTCGCCCACCTGCCGCGGCCAGGCTCAGCGCTGATCACGTCGAGGTTACGTTCCTCATCATCCGGCCGCGATCCGCGTGGATAGGATACGCGCGAGCGGGCGAACTCGACCGCAAGCACCGCCACACTGAGGGCGGCGGCCCAAAGCGGAACGCGACTCCTATTGTGCATCGCTGCTTCCTTTTGGGCTGGCGCATCGTGAGCAGCGCCGCGAATAACGGGCGCTGAAACGAGAATCAGCGGACTCGCCCTGCCCTGTCTTGCCAACCTGCGTTTGCAATTCCGTGGATGCGCTCACCGTCCTCCAAATTCCTAATCTGGCTCGGCCGAATGTGTTCCAAACAATCTCCCGGCGTGGGCTGCCGCGATCCGCTGAAGCCTCGAGCCTTGAGCGGAGCGTCTCGACCTGCCGACGCCGGCGGTGCTTTCTTCCCGAGAGCAAGTATGGAGCGGACAACCACGGCGGCAGTTCTGCAAGCGCAGCGTTCAGCTGCCGATTGCAGTGTCGGTCAGAGCGGCGCCGCAGCTGGAACAACGGCATGCCGAGCGAGTTATTTCCACACGGCGATGTCGGAATTTATCCCGTGGTTTCGTTGTGGGGCAGAAGATGAAGCTTGCCCGCCGCTGCTGAGGCAGGCGAAAATCGGTCATGTCGCTGACGGCAAAGCACGGCCGACGCGCCAGCACGCTCGATCCAAGCAAGCTGCGGCTGCTACGGCTGTTCGGACCGGGGCTCGTCACGGGAGCATCCGACGACGACCCGAGCGGCATCGGTACCTATAGTCAAGCCGGCGCCCAGTTCGGCTTCACGATCTCATGGACGATGTTGTTCAGCTATCCGCTGATGGTCGCGATACAGCAGATCAGCGCCAGGATCGGTCGTATTACCGGCAAAGGCGTCGCCGGCAATCTTCGTCAGCACTATCCCAAGGGGTTGCTCCAAGCCATCGTCGCTCTGCTCTTTCTTGCAAATACGATCAATATCGGCGCGGACCTCGGCGCAATGGCCGACGCTCTCGGATTGCTGATCGGGGGGCCGGCATTGCTGTACGTCATCCTGTTCGGCATGTTGTGTGCGATATTGCAAGTGTTCATGACCTATCGGCGCTACGTCGCCGTGCTGAGGTGGCTGACCGTCGCCCTCTTCGCCTATTTCGGCACGGTCATGACCGTGCATATTCCGTGGGGTGAGGCGGCGCGCGGTTTGCTCATTCCGGCATTCGTCCCGGACGCCGCGTTCTGGACCACCGTCGTTGCTGTGCTCGGCACGACGATCAGTCCATATTTGTTCTTTTGGCAGGCAGCACAAGAGGCGGAGGACGTTCGCATCGAGCCCGAACGCAAGCCGCTCTTGCGGGCGCCACAGCAAGGGCCCGACGCGATAGAGCGCATCAGGATGGACACCCTTATAGGGATGGCATTTTCCAATCTCGTGGGGCTCGCTATCATTTTCGCCACCGCGGCCACGCTTCATGCCGCAGGAGTGACTGACATTCAGTCATCCACTCAAGCCGCCGAGGCCTTGCGTCCCGTGGCGGGGCCGCTTGCGTTCACCTTATTTGCCCTGGGAATTATTGGAACCGGACTGCTCGCGGTCCCAGTCCTGGCAGGCTCGGCCGCCTATGCCGTCGGCGAGGCGTGGAAATGGCCGGTCGGCCTCAGTCGCAAGCCAGAGAAGGCCAAGGCGTTTTACACGACGCTTGCAATAGCAACGATGCTCGGCGTTGCGCTCAACTTCTCACCGATCAATCCGATCAAGGCGCTTTATTGGAGTGCCGTGATCAACGGGGTCGTCGCGGTGCCAATCATGGTCGCAGTAATGCACATGACAGGCAATTCAAAGATCATGGGTTCCTTTCGCATCCATGATGGCTTGAGGTTCATAGGCTGGGTAGCGACGGCAGTGATGGCGGCGGCAATCATCATGTTGGTCGCCACTGTTTTCTGATGTTTCCTTGGGAACGTGGGCTCTCAACGGCGAACACGGAACCTTTCCGCGACGTTCATCGCAAGGGTAATGTGAAGGAGGTCGCGGGAAAGGCGACAGGCGACAAGAAGCTGCAAACCGAGGGCAAGGCCGATAAGGCCAGCGGAAAGATCCGCAACGCCGTCGGCGGTGTGAAGGACGCGGTGCGCGGGAGGTGAACGGCGGCGCTTAGACGCGAGCGCCCCGACCGCGTCGACCTCCGCCTTCACGAATGTCCTGGAATGCCCAATCTCTTCAAGCTGCCCACCTGGGGAGGGGACGATATCGTTCACGTTGTAGTCGAAACGTCACGCGGAGCGCGTGCGAAGCTCAGTTACGATCCCAAGCTCAAAACGTTCGTTCTCTCGAAGTCCCTGATGCTCGGGCTGTCCTACCCCTACGACTGGGGCTTTATTCCCTCGACTCGAGCCGAGGATGGCGATCCGCTCGACGCTATCGTCATTCACGATGCTGCGACGTGTCCGGGTCTTGTCATGCGTTGCAAGATCCTGGGCGTGCTGCAAACGCTCCAGCAGACGAAACACGATCGCATTCGCAACGATCGCGTCATCACCGTGCCCGAGGACTCCCATCGCGAACGGGAATTGCACGACGTGCAGGGACTTCTGCCGGAGGTCAAGCAAGAGCTGGAAAAATTCTTTGCCGCCACTGACGAGCTGCAAGCCAAGACATTGAAATTTCTGGGCTGGCAGGGACCGAAGAAGGCGAAAAAGCTCGTCCACAGGTGCGAGAAGCTTTTCAAGACGAAAGGCTAGGGCTTTCTCGGCGCGGCCAGCAATTTCGACGCATGCACTCGGGACCGTTGTACCTTCTATTCCCGCGAAAGCGCGGACCCGTGATCACTGCCCTGTGGTCATAGGCCCGCCCTCGGTGCGCTCGGCCGGGACGACAATGAAGCAAGGTCGGGCGAACCGCCGCTCGAGTTCGGTCACCGGATAACCCTGGAACCTACTGCATTATGCAGAATTGTCAGGGCGGACGGTCCGCAGGGCCCCGCAGAGAAGACGGGAAACCCAGCGTGCGGACCGGCGCGTTTCCGGTCGGGTCCTGACCGAGGAAGGGCAACAGAAGTGTGTCCTAACCTCGGCTCAGGGGCGTTCCGGCAGAGGTCGACCAACCAGCCCATTGCTTTAGCGACCGACTGCTTGGTTGGATCAGCACCACTCATTGGAGGACCCCACCATGACGATAAGATTGCTGATAGCCGGCCTTGTCGCCGGGCTCATCATCAGCTCACCGAGCTTCGCGCGGGACAAGGCCAGCCAGAAATTCCTCAAAGAGGCGATGGAAGGCAATTTGGCGGAAGTGCAGATGGGCGAGCTTGCTCAGAAGAATGGCGGCAGCGACCGCGTTCGCTCGTTCGGCCAAATGCTGCAGAAGGATCATTCGGACGCGAACACCAAGGCCAAGTCTGCCGCCAATTCCTTGGGCACGTCGCCGCCGAATGCGCCGAACAGCAAGCAAAAGGCGATGTACGACCGGATGTCAAAAATGTCCGGCCAGAACTTCGACCGCGAGTTCGCCAAACACATGGTCGAAGACCACAAAAAGGATATCAAGGAATACGAAAAGGAGGCCAAGAAGAACGACGCCGCCGGCGCTTATGCCAAGGAAGCACTGCCCACGCTGCACAAACATCTCGAGACGGCACAGTCGCTCAGCGGCGTGGCGACGACCGGCAAGCGCTGAACAGCTCGCGCGGACGCTCGCGCCCCAGTTGTTCTAGGAGCCTTTGCGCCCGTGGCGCGATTGACCATGTTCTGTCCAGGCGGCGCCTGTCCCACAGGTTCCGGGGCTGCATCTCTGCTTGCCAGGCTCTCCGCGTTAGCTCGCCTCTAACTGCCCGAGAAGTGCCTGGGCGTGCATCAGATCGGCCGTGGAGAAGCCCTCGGTCAACTGATCGTAAATCGATTGCAGCAACGTCCTGCCTTCATCGCCGCGTCCTTGCGCTTGCCAAAGGCGCGCAAGATCGCATGCCGTGCGCAGCTGCCAGGACAGTGCCTGCTGACGCCGCCCGGTTTCGAGGCTTTGAACGAGCAGGCTTTCTATTTCAGCGAGAGCAGCACGCTCGCTCGCCTGCAATAAGCACGCTTTGATCCGCAGAACTTCTGGGAGAGCCCAGCGTTCACCGGTCTGCTCAGCAATCGTGAGAGCTTCGTCGATAGCGTCGAGTGCCGCATCGCCCCGCTTTGTCTTGGCGAGGGCCTCCGCTTTCAGCGCAAGGAAGATCGGCAGCCACAGGCGCGCGCCAGTCTGCCGCCAGGCAGCGAGACCGCGATCGAGCTTCTCGATTCCCTCGTCTGTCTGTCCCCTGCACGCAATCGCCCAGCCTTCGAGAATTCGCCCGCCCGCCGCCCAGAATGGAAAGTCGTGCTCGGTGCAGATCGAAACCACAGTATCTGCGTAAGATTGCACATCCTCCGGACAACGGCGGAAGATATCCATCATGCCGCGGGCGTGACAGATGGTGTAGGCGAGCGTGAACGGATGCGACAGGGCCTCAGCGCGCTGCATCGCCTCGGTCGCAACTGCCGCCGCCTGATCCACATGTCCGAGATGCCACAGCGCCCAGCATAAGTAGCTCAATGCCGTCGCACCGATGTCCTGACCGTAGAAATACTTGGATTGAGAATGGTGCTTCGGGTCGTATAGCTCGCGGGCGCGCTCGAGGTGTTGCCGCCCGATGGCGAATTCGCCCATCTGCACGTAGGTGGTGCCGAGCGTACGATGCGACAAGCAGATCGATTCGGTCTCGCCGAGTCGCTCGGCTTCGGCAAGAAACTCCGCCGCCGCGATCTGTTGGGCGGCAACCTCCCCGGCGACGTAGTAAGACGCCCATATCCCATAAAGGATGGCGCACGTCTGCAAAGCCCCGGTGGATTCATCGGTCAAGGCCTTCGCCTGCAGCAACACGTTCCGCGTTTCAGGCGCGGCGTAGCCACGGGCCGCGATCATGGCCTGAGCGAGCATCACCTGCAGTTCGAGCGCTTTTCGCTTGTGCGCCGGATCGTTCGGGAGTGATTGCAGAAGCTCAAGGGCAAGCCTCAGATGCCCGATAGCCTCGGCATTGGCCGAGCTTTCGTTCGCACGCTGCCCTGCCTTTTGGAGGCAATCGATGGCGCGGTCACTCAATCCCGCCTGCGCCAGATGATGCGCCATCAGCTGCGGCTCTGTCTCGGCGACGTCGGAGAATTGCTCTCTCAGGGCATCGGCGATACGGCGATGCAGTTGCTGGCGTCTTCCCCGCAGTAGGCTCGCATAGGCCGCATCTTGCAGCAGGGCGTGTTTGAATAGGTACGTGGAATCCGGCGGCGCGCCGTGGCAAAAAATCAAGCCAGCGCGCGTGAGTTGCTCGAGAGCGGATTGCAGTGCGAGCCCGGACATAGGAGCGACGGCCTCGAGCAGTCGGTACGTGAACTCGCGACCGATTGCAGCGCCGATCTGGGCAACTTCTTTGATCGCGCTGAGCCGGTCAAGGCGCGCCATCAGCGAATCGTGCAGCGTGGCCGGAATAGCGAAGTGTGGCAGCGGACCGACGGTGATGTAGCGATCACCTTCGTCTCGGAGCAGCCCCGACTCCAGCACCATCTTGGTGAGCTCCTCGACGAAGAGAGGAATCCCGTCGGTCTTGCCGATGATCGGTTCGAGCACCTCGCGTGGCAATTCCTTTCCACCCGCAAGATCGCGGATCATGGCGGCGGCTTTGTCGCGCGCAAGTCGATCGATCTCGATCATCGTCACGTGCGCGCGATCGAGCCACGGCGGGAAAAACTCAGGCCTAAAGGTGATTAGGAGGAACACCCGTGCAGTTTTGATCGCCTCAATGAACCGATTGGTGGCTTCCAGCGTGGAAGGGTCGATCCAATGCGCGTCCTCGATCAGGAACAACACCGGCTTTTCTTGCGCAAGGCTTATAATTTGGCGCGTGAGGGCTTCGATCGTGAGATCTTTCTGCCGTCGTGCGGTCATCTCCAAGGGTGGATAGCGTCCCTGCGTCGGAATCGAGAGGAGCGCGGCATAGAGCGGGGTGTCGGCCAATATCTCTGGGCCGATCCGCGATAGGAGCGCTTCGAGCTTCTCGAGCTTGACCAGCGGGGAATCGGCTCCTCGCAGATGCGCTGCGTGTTCGTGCTGGGCAATGATGGGATAAAACGGACTATTATTGTGGTAGGGCGAGCACTGGAGACGTATCGTCACGTTTGCATCATCTGCGATCCGATCCAGCAAAGCCTTGCTTATGCGTGATTTGCCAATACCCGGTTCGCCGGACAGCAGAGCGACCTGACCCTCCCCGTCCTCGGTGCGCTTCCACAAACCGTACAACCGGTGCAGTTCATCCTGTCGACCGACAAAGCGCGTCAGGTTCTTCGAATGGAACGCGGCAAAGCGACTTTCCGCCGCTCGTTCCCCCAAAACTCGCCACGCCATCACCGGCTCGGAAAGTCCCTTGAGTTCGAGCGGTCCGAGGTGCTCGCACACGAACACATCGCCGAGCAGCCGAAGCGTGCTGGCGGCGATGACCATGGAGTTCGGGGCTGCCACGCTTTGCAAGCGAGCGGCGAGGTTCGGAGTCCCCCCGACGACGACCTGCTCCTGTGCAGAATCCTCTCCGACAGTATCCCCGGCGATGACCACGCCCGTTGCAATTCCAACCCGCACCTGCAGCGCCTCTCCATTTGGGAGCAGAAGCTGGCGCACCTTTGCCACGAGCTCGAGGCCGGCCCGAACGGCCCTTTCAGCATCGTCCTCGTGCGCTTGCGGGTAGCCGAAATAGACAAGAAGACCGTCGCCCATGAAGCGGGCGACGTGCCCGCCCATCTGCGTGACCACCGCCGCACAGCAAGTTTGGAACCTGCGGATCACCTCGCGCAGATCCTCGGGATCAAGCGTGACCGCCAGAGGCGTCGAGCCGACGAGATCGCAAAAGAGGACCGTAACTTGCCGTCTCTCGGCTTTTAATTGCGACCGGGTCGCGGCGGTCGGGAGTGAGCTCGCAGCCAAAAGCGAAGCGATTGCTCTGAGAATCCGCTTCCGGTGGCCGAGCGCAACGCCGATTTTCTCCAGATCGGTCTCGGTGAGATCGGGCAGGATATCGAGGTCGATGGCGTTCTCGGCAAAGACCCGTGCGTATTGTGCGAGTCCGATACTATCGAGCCAGGTCGTTACGTCGTGGTTGGCGCTCACTGGCGCATGTTCCTTCGCAGCCGAAGCACAACTATGGTACGACGATGGAGGAGCTAGACGCTATCGATGCGAAATGCCTTAGCACCCAGGATGACTAGACTGCTCGACGGTGTCCCGCCGTGAACCTTGCATCATCCCTGAGCAGCATTACCAATTCGGCGTACGTTTTTCCATGAACGCCCGCACGCCTTCCTGAGCATCGGCGCTCGCGGCAGCCGCGCAAAAAGTCTCTACCGCGTCAGCAATGCCGCGGCCGTAATCATTGGCACGCCGGAAAGCAGCGCGCCCGAGCTGCATGGCAGCGCGCGACTTCCGCGCAAAGGCGTGCGCCAGCGCGCGCGCTTCCTCGCGCACCTTCTCGTCCGCAACGACGCGGCTGACGAGGCCGAGCGAGGCGGCCTCTGTGGCACCGAAGGTGCGCCCGCCGAACAAGAGCTCGAACGCGCGGTGGCGGCCGACGATCCGCGGCAAATGCAGAAAATGAATTGCCGGAACGAGACCGAGATCGATTTCGGGGTAACCAAATGTGGCGCTTTGGCCGGCAACGAGCACGTCGCAGGAAATGGCGAGCGTCATGCCGCCACCGCGCGCAGCGCCGCCGACGGCGGCAACCGACGGCTTGCCGAGATCGTGTTGGACCTCGGCCAGTTCGACGTAGAGTTTACCCAACAAGCGTCGCACGTCGGATGGCGACTTGAGCATGGCGAGGTCCAGCCCCGCACTGAATCGATGCGGCAGCGAACTCGTCAACACGACCGCGCGCACATCGTCGTCGGCCGCGGCCCCCCGCAGCGCCACTATGAGTTGCTCGAGCAACGACAGGCTCAAGGCATTCACCGGTGGGCGCGCCAGGCTAATTTCCGCAATCCGGTCGGAAACGTCGTAGCGCAGGTGTTCGTGTGCCGTCATTCCGGCCTCCTGAGCAGGTGGCCCGGATTGAGCCAAGGCGAAATCCGGGTCAGCCAGTAATGCTCGCTCGCCCTGATCGCTGCACGCAGCGACGCGATAGACCCGGCCAGCGCGATGAGCGATTTGCAGCCTCGGCGGTCAGAAAAGCACCCCGCTGCAATGAAATCTCGTAATACCCGGCAACCCGGATTTACTCCGGCTGGATGCCGGCGTCCTTGATCATCTTGCCCCATTTGCCGAGCTGGTCCTTGACCAGCACCGCAAGCTCCTCGGGCGAGCTCGAAAAAGCCTCGAAGCCCGCATTGGCGAGAATCGACTTCACCTCCGCGCTGTCGATGATCTTGCGCAGCTCCGTATTGAGCAGGGCGATGATGTCCGCAGGCATTCCGGCAGGCCCAAAGATCCCGGCCCAGGAATCCATGTCGAAGCCCGTCACGCCCGCCTCGTCGAGCGTGGGTAGTTCGGGGATAAGCGTCGAACGCTTGATCCTGGTCACCGCCAACGCGCGCAACGAGCCCGCCTTCACGTGCGGCAATCCGGTCGTGAGATCGGCGAACATCATCGACACCCGCCCGGCCAGAACGTCGTTGAGCGCGACTGGCACGGTTTTGTAGGGGACATGCAGCATGTCGACTTCGGCCCAGTGCTTGAGCGTCTCGCCCGCCACAATGCCGGACGTGTTGCCGCTGGCAAACGAGAGCTTCCCAGGATTGGCCTTGGCATATTCGATCAGCTCCTTGAGCGATTTGGCCGGGATGCTCGGGTGCACGCACAGCATGAGCGTAAAGCTTCCCATGCGCGTGATCGCCGCGAAGTCTCTTACCGGGTCGTAGCCGACATTCTTCATCAGGAAGGGCGCGGCAGAGTGCGGGCTATTGGTGCTCATGAACAGTGTGTAGCCGTCGGGCGCCGCGCGCGCGACGTAGAGTCCCGCTAGCGCTCCGTTCGCGCCAGGGCGATCCTCGACGACGACGCTCTGCTTGAGCGCGGCGCCGAGGTGCTGAGCGACCACGCGGGAGACCGTGTCGCTGCCGCTGCCCGCCCCGAACGGATTAATGATCGTGATCGGCTTGCTCGGATAGCCCTGCGCGCTCGCGCTGCGGGCAAGCGCCGGGAGGGCAGCAGCGCCCGCGGCCAGCTGCAGGAGGCGTCTACGGGGAAGGTTCATGGGAGTCTCCTCGGGCACGCCCCCTCTTCGTCTCATTCTTGGTTAGGCGTCGAGCAGAGGCCGCGCGCCGGCGAGTTAACAGCGTGCCTTGCAGGAAAGCAACGGCTTAAGCTGCAGCAACAATCCGCCTGCGGCTGTACTAAAATTGCAGCTCAGCTCGCGACCGCGTAGTCGACAGCCGACGGCTGCGCGTTAAAAATGCCGCGCTCGCGAATCCATGCCTGGGTCTTGGCGTAGGTTTCCTCCCCGTAAGGCAGAAATACGACACGCTCGCCGGTCGAGAAGCGGCGCACATCGATCCGCGATTTATAACGGTCGGGAATCTCGTTCAGGTACAAGTACTTGTACTTTTCCGGCGCGAAGTCGAGATCCATCTGCGCGCGCTTGAGGCCTTGTATGTATTTGTCGACGTCGGCGGGGTCGACGCCATGGGGAAACATGAAGGCGATCATGAAGGTGGTGTCGACGATCTTGCGGAAGCCAAGCTGCTCCAGAACCTGATAGGTTATCCCCCAGACGCTCGTCGCCGGCACGTCGCCTTCGATGCCGGCATCGACGCGCGCCCATGACGAGCCGACGAACTTCAACTTGATCTGCTCGCGATCGACGAACGGCTCAAGCGGCTGCAGCGTGGTGAAGTGGCTGCCGGAATGGTAGCCGACCGCCACGTCCTGTCCGGCCAGCTGCTCAGGCCTGTGGATCGCCGAGTCCGGCGGCACCATGATGCCCCCGGGCGTGACCACATAGGATTTGCCCCACATCCGTCCGATCTGCTGGGAGGACGCGTGATTGACGGCCCAGTGGCACGCGCAGGAAATGTCCGACTTGACGCCCTTGTTGCCTTTGCCCTGCTCGTAGGCTTCGAACGCGCCGGAAAGGACGTCGATGATCTTGCCGCCGGCGGCGACCTCCTTCTTGCGTTCCGCCGACAAGCCGCCGCGAAATTCGTAATCCAGCCCGGCGTCGCGGAAGTAGCCCTTCTCGTGAGCTATCCATTCCTGCAAGCGGCCGTGCGGCTGGATCGTGAATTTCGCCATGACGCTTCTCCGAATGGGCAAAAGGTCCCTGGGATGGAATTGAGCGCAGCGAACCTGGTCAGGGCCGGCGGTCAGACGATGGCTTCGTTTGCGCTCCAGCCGTCCTACGCCGCTGCAAACGGCCGTGCGGTCGAACGAAGCCCTTCGAGAATCGCCAGTGCGCGCTGCATGGAAAACTCGCGCGCCCGCGCATCGTAGGCTTTGGGACTGCCGCGCATCATGTAACCGTGCTGCACGCCCGGAAAGATATACAGCTGCACATTATTCTTTTTTTCGGCCAGGGCGCGATACGCGGTCAAGACGTCTTCCGGAGCTCGGTGATCCCGATCGCCCCACAAGATACAAACAGGCGCCAAGAGGTCCTCGAGCTCGTGCAGGTAATCGAGCATCTGCGTGCCGTGACAGGAAATGCCGGCAGCGTAGCCGAGGCGTTTAGGCCCGAGGATCGCGTAGGGACCGCCATAGCAGAAGCCCATTGCGACCGCGCTGCCGTTGAACTCGGCCAGTCCGCGAACGCTCGAGAGCGTGTCGGCCATGTCAGCCTCGCCTTTTCTAATTTTGTCGAGCCGCGGCTGCGAGCGCTCTTGCGCGCGTCCGTCGTCGTGGGAGAGCGGGCCCGGAAGCGTGCGCCAGAACAGGTCCGGCGCGGCAGCAATGTAGCCGGCTGCGGCGAACTCATCGGCAATCGCGGTGATATCGTCATCGACGCCGTGAACCGCAGAAGCGAGCACAACCGCCGGGGCCGCTCTGCCGGACTTGGGCACATTCAGATAGCAATCGAAATCGCCGCCTTCGCTCGAGCGGACCTTGACCCACTTCTCAGGCATCACACGTCTCCTCTTGTTGCGGCGCTGGCGGAAGTGTCCGCCAGCGTCATAATAAGATCAAATGCTTAGACATAA
Source organism: Xanthobacteraceae bacterium (assembly GCA_035263865.1). Lineage (GTDB taxonomy): Bacteria > Pseudomonadota > Alphaproteobacteria > Rhizobiales > Xanthobacteraceae > VAZQ01. The sequence continues at coordinate 827 of DATFQX010000160.1, read as the reverse complement.
AAACACAAAGGTCCCACAAACCTTCCCACAAGAACGACTGACTGTCCGGCATGACTCGAAGTCACCAGCGGCAGACCTAGAACAAGGTGGGGTCCTTTATCGCCAGATTTGGATCCCAGTTTGATGAGAAGATAGCCGGCCGCGACGCGGCCTTCTTCGACGGATCGTCCCTTGCGCATCAGCCAAGCGGCGAGCCACGACCACGAAACCGGTCGTGACAAAGAAGCCCGTAACCGTGTGGGCCAGGCGGAAGGGAAAGGACGGGTTGAGACGTAATCGCTGCCGCCAACGCCCTTGGGCAGCGACTTGTCATTCTTGATGTTAGCAGCGACAGCGAATTTGAGACGGATTTCGCGACGTTGGTCGCGGACGGGGTTGGAGCGCTTTACGTTGGTACAGGCACGTTCTTTTTCAACAGTCTAGCTCGAATCGTCGCGCTGGCGGCCCGCAACGCAATTCCAGCTATTTATGCACAGCGCGAGGCGGTCGTGTCTGGTGGTTTGATGAGTTATGCAAGCAGCATTTCCGATGCTTACCGCCAGGCGGGGGTGTATGTCGGGCGGATTCTGAAGGGTGAGAAGCCCGCTAACCTACCGGTCGTCCAAAATTCCAAATTCGAATTTGTGATCAACCTCAAGACCGCCGAGAGGCTCGGGCTCGAATTTCATCCGCAGCTGCTCGCTACCGCCGACGAGGTGATCGAGTGATGGGGTGGATGGCCCCCTTTCGGCATCGACGTGCCAAGCTGGTGTTCTGTCGAATCACCAGGAACAGGGAGCCATCCATGAGCGAGGTTACGACGATCGGACTGGATCTAGCCAAGCATG
>DATFQX010000159.1:0-2701 GCA_035263865.1 Xanthobacteraceae bacterium | reverse complement strand
TCGCCGCGAAAAAACTGGGCCTCGAGGCCAATGAGGTTCGCCGGCGCAATTTCATCAAGAAAGATCAATTTCCTTATGTCTCGCCGTCCGGCAATGTTTATGACAGCGGTGATTACGAAGCGAGTTTGAATTTGCTCCTATGGAAGGCGGGTTACGATTCACTGCGGCGCGAACAGCAAGCGGCGCGCGCTGAGGGACGGTTGCTCGGCATCGGCGTCGCCAGTAGCATCGAGCCCGGTCTGACAGGTCCGCCGATGCTGGCGCTGGCCTCGCCGCGGATTTTTAGCCGCACATCGTCGCCGGAAGGGGTTCTGCTGCGCATCGATGCCTTCAGCAAAATCATCGCCGAACTGGGTTTTCCGCCGGGCGGGCAGAACCAACATAACTTCGTCCGGCAGATTCTTGCCGACTATTTCGGCATCGCCTTGGAAGATGTTCAAGTGATCACCGTTGACAGTTTGAGCATGCAGCCAAGCACCGGCCCGATCTCTAGTTCGATGGCGATTGCGCTCTCCGGTGCCGTGCTTGGAGCGGCCGCGCGTTTGACGGATAAATTAAAACGCGCTGCTGCTGTGATGCTAGAAGGCAGCGCGGATGATATCGAGCTGTTCGACGGGAAATTTCGCGTGCGGGGCGTGCCAGGAAAATCCCTCGCCGTGGCGCAAGTGGCGCAGTTCATGATGGCGCGTCCCGATTTGCTCCCGGAGGGCGTCGACGGCAACCCACAGGCGACCTACGTATGGAACCCGCCGGATCGCACAATTCCGGATGAAAAAGGCTTTGGTCGCTACAGCGTTACCGCGGCTGGGGCCCAGCATCTTTGCATGGTCGAAGTAGATCGCGAAACCGGGCAGGTGAAAATTCTTAAATACGTTATGGTCGACGACTGCGGCGTGCGGCTCAATCCCAGCGTCGTGCGCGGCATGCTGATGGGCGGAATGGCTCATGGCGTCGGCACGGCGCTGCTCGAAGAATATGTTTATGACGATCAGGGGCAAACGCTGACGTCATCCTACATGGATTACCTAATGCCGACGATCATGGAGGTGCCGGCGGCTGAGGAGCATGAGATGTGCACGCCGTCGCCGATCGCACCGCTTGGAGTCAAGGGAGTCGGCGAAGGTGCTTTGCACACGACTCCGGCTGCGGTGCTCTGCGCCGTCAACAACGCGCTCGAACCGCTCGGTGTGCGCATTACCGAGGCGCCCATGACTCCTCTGAGAGTGTGGAAAGCGCTGCAAGGGGCGAGGAGTGGAGTTCCCGACTCGGAGAAGATCACTACGAAATAATCCATGAGCTTACGCTCGCCGACAGGAAAAAAATGGAACGTCTGCACCCTCACCCTTCCCTCTCCCGCAAAGCGGGCGAGGGTAAGAAAAAGAAACGCATCTGGTGCTGTCTGGATCGAAAAGATTCCCTCGCCCATTCCAATGGGAGAGGGCTAGGGTGAGGGCAATTCACTGTTTGTAGGTGAGCAAGGTCATGAATCACTTCGTGGTTCAAGATTTTCGTACTTGAGTATCACGTGAGCAAGAGAGCACCGCGAAATTTAAGCGAGCTGCCGCTCAGTCAACCGCGCTATCTCGGTAAGGATATAGCGCGCATCGAGGACGCCACTTTACTTACCGGCAGGGCAGAGTTCGGAGACAACTTGGCCTTTCCGGGCATGCTGTTCGCGGCGATCTTGCGCAGCCCGCATGCTCACGCGCGCATCAAACGCATCGACATTGCCAAGGCCGAGAAACTTCCGGGCGTGGTCGCAGTGGTCACTGGCGAGGATGCCAAAGCTTGGTCGGAGCCTGTGCCCGGCTTTCCGATCGGTTGGGCGGGCCATTGCCTCGCGCACGATAAAGTCAGGTTCGTCGGCGATCCCGTGGCAGCGGTCGCGGCGACCAGCCGTTACATCGCGGAGGACGCACTCGAGTTGATCGAGGTCGAGTACGAAATTCTTCCGCCGGTCACAGATGCGCAGAAGGCACTCGATCCGAACAGTCCGGTGATTTGGGAACACCAGGGCACCAACCTGATTTACCATCGGCTTTTTACTTTCGGCGCGGTTGACGAGGCGTTTGCCAAAGCGGATGTGGTTGTCAAAGACGATTTTCGTTGGCTCAGGGCCAGCGGCAATCCGATCGAAACGTGCAACTGTATCGTGCAGTGGCGCCCCGATCATTCGCTCAATGCTTGGGGCGGTTTCCAAGGTACCGGCTTTTACATTGCGTCGGTGGCGCGCGGATTGCGGGTGCCGGCGCACAAGATTCGCATCACTCCGCTACCTCACGGCGGCTCCTTCGGCACGAAGATTTTTCCCCACGCGATCATTCGTATGGCATTGCTGTCGCGCAAGGCCGGTGGGCGGCATGTCAAATGGATCGAGGATCGGGTCGAGCACTTACTGAGCAGCTACACGCACGGACCTGACCGCACCTATTGGGCAGAAATGGCGCTGACGCGCGAAGGTGAGATAACCGGATTTCGCGTCAAAGTGCTGGATGATCTCGGCGCACATGCGGTCTCGGTCGCCATCGGCAAGGCGTTGAAACCTCTGTCGGCGTTCACTGGCCCATATCGTATACGCAACGCGCAGTACGATCTCACGGTGGTGGCGACCAACAAGTGTCCACAGGGTTCTTACCGCGGATGGGGTGTGCCATCTCATAATCTGGCGATGGAACACTGCGTCGATCTGGCGGCGCGGAAA
>DATFQX010000158.1:0-16903 GCA_035263865.1 Xanthobacteraceae bacterium | reverse complement strand
CGAGCAGGCGGAAACCTTCTATGCGGTCCATCGCGAACGGCCGTTCTTCCGCGAGCTCGTCGAATTCATGACCTCCGGACCCGTGGTCGTGCAAGTGCTCGAGGGCGAGAACGCCATCGCGAAGTATCGCGAGATCATGGGTGCAACCGACCCCGCCAAGGCAGCTCCCGGAACGATCCGCAAGGTCTATGCGGAATCGGTCGGCGAGAATTCGGTGCACGGCTCGGACGCTCCGGACACGGCGCAACAGGAAATCGCGCAGTTTTTTTCCGGCAACGACATCGTGGGGTGAGGCCAGGGCGGCGGCTGCTGCGGCGCGTGGCGTTTTGGCGCGCTGGCCAGGCCACGGGTTTCGCCTGTAGATTGGTTCGGCGTCGGGAGCGGGCCATCGAGACGATCCGCCCGCGCGCGGGGAGAGCGAAAGGGACATCGAGTGGGTTCGATCGCAGAAATGATGGAGCCGGCCAGGTGGCTCGGCATGGTCACGAGCGGCTGGAGCGAGGTGGGCCAGACCGCGTTTTGGGTGGCTCTGCTCAAGATCATGTGGATCAATATCCTGCTGTCCGGCGACAACGCGGTCGTTATCGCGATGGCGTGCCGCGGGCTGCCCCATCGTCAGCGTCTGTGGGGCATGGTCCTGGGCGCGGGCGTCGCCGTGCTGCTGCGCATCATCTTCACGGTTTTCGTGGCGGCGTTGATGTTGCTGCCTTGGCTCAAGATCGTGGGCGGGCTGGCGCTGTTCTACATCGCGGCCAAACTGTTGGTGCCGGACGACCCAGACGAGGACGAAACCGAAGCAACGGAACACCTCTGGCGCGCGGTGCAGATCGTCGCCATCGCCGACATCATCATGAGCCTCGACAACGTGATCGCAATCGCGGCCGCGGCCCAAGGCAACATGGCACTGCTGGTGATAGGTCTCGCCGTCAGCATCCCGCTGATCGTGGCCGGCGCCGCGCTGATCATGGCGCTGCTCGACCGCTTTCCGATCCTGGTCTGGGCGGGCGCCGCGCTGCTCGGCTGGATCGTCGGCGAGGTCATCGCCACCGACCCCGTGGTCCAAGGCTACCTCGAGCCCCGGTTCGGCGCCGAAGGGTTCCACTACATCATGCTGTTTATGGCCTTGCTCGGCGCGATCCTGGTTCTCCTCGTGGGCGGCTTGTGGCGCCGCTCGAAGCTCGCCGCGCACGCCGAGAAGGTGGGGGTGGCGGAGTAGCGCTCGATCAGTGATCGGCGGTCAGCGGTCGGCGATCGGAATAGGACATGTCTCGATCACTGACGCCGATGACCGTGGCCGCGACCAGCTACAGCTCCCAACCGAGCTTGCGGTCGAGTGAATAGGGGCCGCCGCCGCGCAAGGCGATGGCAAAAAGGATGAGACCCCAGAACAGCGGGTACTCCCACCCGCCCCGCGACCACGCGAAGCCTTGCGGCCAGTGCGCGATGAACGTGATGACCGCGAACTCGATGGCGGCCGCCGCCGCGATGAAGCGCGTGAACAGCCCGAGGATGATCAGCATCGCGCCGATCGTCTCGAGAAAGAAGACCGCATAGGCGGCATAGATCGCAGGCTCGATCCCGCGCCGCGCCATGCTGCCCGCGGCGAAGGCCTCGATGGTGGCGGCAAAGCCCTTCTCCGCCATCGGCATCACCTTCATGATCCCATGGACCAGGAGCATTCCACCCGCGGTGAGGCGCACGACCAACCACGAGAGGTCACGGGTATGCGAATAGAACGAAGCGAGCGGTGGGATGATCGGCTTCGGCTCGCCGGCCGACACAACGCGTGAATCCGACGTTATCGTGCTCATGGTTTCCCCCTTGTTGGCATTGCGGCTTGTAATCGATCATAACACCAAACAGGGCGCGGAATTTCCGGGCTTTTTGCACCCTTGCGGCGAATCGATGCAAGCGACGCATTCTAGAATCACGGCGGAACGAATTGTCGGGAATTCCGAACCGCTGCAAGTCGAGGTGTTTGGCGGCTTTTTCGGCCATCGCAGGGGTGCCGGCGGTCGCCCGCGCATAGGCATGCCGCGTCACAAGCCTTGCTAAGGCCGCATTTTTCGTATTTCTTGTGCCACAATTCGGATTTTGGCCGCTCCGGCTGCTGCGTGCTTACGAGGCCGCTTCGTTTCGGATCTTCCCAAAACCCGGGTTGTGGCGCGGTCCGCAGCGATGCGGTCGCGTTTTCGTTCACTCGAGACTTCACTGACTAGGAGACAGACGATGCAGAAGGGCACCGTCAAATGGTTCAACCCCACTAAAGGCTACGGGTTCATTCGGCCTTCGAGCGGAGACAAGGATGTGTTCGTCCACATCTCCGCGGTCGAGCGCGCTGGCCTCAGCACGCTCAACGAAGGTCAGACTGTCGAATACGAGCTCGTGACCAATCGCGGCAAGACATCAGCGGAGAATCTCAAGGTGTCCTGACGTGGCGGGAAGGCCGGTCGCCCGGCCAACGAGTTTTCCCGTAGCCCCCGGCCCTGCGCCGGGGGTTTGTTTTTCGAAGCGGTGTCGCAGGGGGGGCGAAAAACCGGGCCGCTTCTATTCTCTTCCGACCTGCGGAGCCGGACGCACCTCCCTTGGAACGACCAACGCATCTGCGGTGGGATAAATTCCCGCGACGTGACACCGATTGCCGATCAGTTTCACTCGCCCTTCCGCCAAAAGCCCGAGCGCGAGCGGGTATATGCGATGCTCAACTTCGAGGACACGGGCAGCGAGGGTTTCGGGGGTATCATCGTCACGCACCGGCACAGCAGCTTGTGCGACAATCGGTCCGGCGTCTGCGTCAGGAGTGACGAAATGAACGGTCGCGCCTGAGATTTTCACCCCCGCCTTGAGAGCTTGGCCGTGCGCATCGAGACCGGGAAATGAGGGTAAAAGGGCCGGGTGGATGTTGAGCATCCGGCCTTGCCACCGCAACACGAAATCTCGTGTCAACAACCGCATGAAACCGGTCAAGCAAACCAGTTCCACCCGATGCTCCTCCAGGACAGCTTCGAGCGCCCGCTCAAAGGCCGCACGATCTTTCCCGTGTGGGCGATGATCGATCACGGCCGCTGGGATTGCATGCGCCGCAGTGTGCGCAAGCCCCGGCGCTTGCGGATTGTTTGAGACGACGAGCACGATCTCGGCGGGATACGAGGGCTCCTTCGCCGCCTCCACCAGCGATGCCATATTGGAACCACGGCCGGATATCAGGACGGCGACACGCTTCTTGGCCATGCAAGCACCAGAAACGTCGAAGCATTCCACGGTTGGCCGTAGCAGGCGCCCGCCCGCGCGGGCTTGATCGCGGCCAGCATCCGATCACCCGAGTTAATCCCGCGGCTTCGCCGAGGTTGTATTTGCCTCGCTCCTTCGCGCGCGCTTGCGTACTTGGGAATCCGCGCCTGTGCAATGGCTTGATCGCGGCTATACTGACCGTCGGATGGCCGCATGCGACGACCGGCGGTGAGGACGGGGGCGCGCGGACCGAGCCGGGGCGCAGATTTGAGCATTCCGAATCTCATTACGCTGGGCCGTATCCTGTTGGTGCCGGTCGTGGTCTGGACGATCATGGCCGGCGAGATGCGCATCGCATTCGTGTTGTTTCTTGCAGCCGGCATTAGCGATGCGGTTGACGGATATCTTGCTAAGCGGTTTGGCATGGCAACGGAGCTAGGTGCCTACCTCGATCCGCTTGCCGATAAGGCGATGCTGGTCTCCATCTATGTGGCACTCGGCATCGCGGAGGCTGTTCCAGGGTGGCTGGTCATCCTCGTCGTTTCGCGCGACATTATGATCGTGAGCGCAGTGATTTTGTCGTGGTTGGTTGACAAGCCGGTGACGCTCAAGCCGCTTCCCGTCTCCAAGTTCAATACCGTTGCGCAAATTGCGCTCGCTTGCGTGGTTATGGCCGCACGCGGATTCGAGTTCGATGCGGCCGTCGCTGTGATGTTGCTGACGGCGTTAGTTACGGCCTTAACGTTGATTTCTATTGCCTTCTACCTCGCCGAGTGGGTGCGGCACATGAACGCGGCTGAAATGGGCCCGTGAGGGCGCGACGATTTCCGGGGTGAGCGAACCCGATGATCAATGGCCGTCAACTCGCATTCTGGCTCGTAACCTTTGTCGTGCTCGGGACGGCGCTCTGGATTCTACACGACATTCTGCTTCCCTTCGTCACTGGTATCGCGCTGGCTTACGTGCTCGCCCCTCTGGCCGACCGTGCGCAAGGGCTTGGCATGAACCGCACGATTGCTTCGCTGCTAATCGTCGGCGTATTGGTAGTATCGTTGATCATCCTCATGTTGCTGCTCGTTCCGCTCCTGCTGCAGCAGGGTGTGGCTTTGATCTCCCACATTCCTGATTATTTCAAGCGTGTGAAAGAGCTTATCGTCGATACGAACCTTCCTTGGTTGAGCTGGCTCGGCGGCGCCGAGTCGAATAAGACGTTTTCCGATCTCGTCAGCCAGGTGGCCACCTGGCTCCTCAGCTTCTCCTATTCGTTGTGGACCGGCGGGAAGGCGCTGGTCTCATTCGCATCCGTGCTCATCGTCATGCCCGTCGTGACTTTTTACTTAATTCGCGACTGGCACCCGATGATCAACAAGGTGGACAGCTGGGTTCCACTGCACCACCGCGAGACCGTCCGACGGCTTGCCCGAGAGATCGATGCGGCAATCGGAGGCTTTCTCCGGGGGCAACTCGGCGTCTGTCTCGTGCTCGGCTGTTATTACGCTGTTGGATTGATGCTCGTCGGCCTGGAATTCGGGCTGCTTATCGGCCTTGTCGCCGGCGTGATCACCTTCGTTCCCTATATCGGCTCAATGACCGGACTGATGATCGCGGCAAGCGTCGCGATGGCGCAGTTTTGGCCGGACTGGAAGCGGATCGTGCTGGTCGTAGCCATTTTTTTGGTCGGTCAGTTCATCGAGGGCAACATCGTCTCGCCTAAATTCGTGGGCGAGCGTGTGGGGTTGCATCCGGTTTGGTTGATTTTCGCCATGTTTGCCTTCGGTTATCTGTTCGGCTTCGTCGGCCTTCTGATCGCGGTGCCGCTTGGCGCGGCGATTGCAGTGCTGTTGCGTTTCGCCTTGCGGCAGTATTTCGCGAGCCCCGTCTATACCGGAAACAAACCTCGGTGATGTCCGCTCGTCCGCGTCAACTCGCCCTTGCGCTGTGTCATGCGGAGAGTTTTGCGCGCGAGGATTTTTTGAGCGGGCCCTCGAACGCGGTGGCCCTTGCCCTCATCGACGCATGGCCGGACTGGTCCCACCGAACTGTCATGCTCACCGGCCCGGAAGGTTCAGGCAAGAGTCACCTTGCAGCCATCTGGGCGCACGCTGCGGGCGCGCGTCTCGTCGCGGCGCGCGCGCTGGAGGAAGCGAGCGTACCGGCGGCGCTCACGACCGGCGCATTGGTGGTGGAGGACCTCGCTGCGGGGTCATTCGAGGAAAGGGCGCTTTTCCACCTTCTGAATTTGGCCCGCGAACAGGAGGCGTTCGTCCTGCTCACGGCGCGAAGCGCGTTGGCGACGCTTGGGATTGCCGACCTCACTTCCCGCCTCAAGGCGCTCCCCGTTGTGACTATGGCGCCGCCTGACGACACGCTCTTGCGCGCGGTGCTGCTCAAGTTGTTTTGCGACCGGCAAGTCGTGGTGGATGATGGCCTGATAGGCTACGTGGCGACACGCATCGAACGGTCTTTTGCCGCGGCGCGCGCGCTAGTAGCGCTGCTCGATGCCGAAGCCATGCGCCGCAAGCGGCCGTTAACCAGGGCATTGGCCGCCGAAATTCTGCGCGCGGGCGAGCCTTGACGGCTCGTTGACGGCGGGGCCTTATGTCACATCGTCGTCACCGATGACGGCGAGATTGCGCCCCTCATCAAAACTGCTCTGCCATGGCTGACCGCAGCCAAGTCATTGTTATGAAAGAAGAAGCCGGCATCGGCCCCAGCGCGGTCGAGCCGATTCCGGCCATTGATATCGTCGCCAGCCCGGAGCGCTTCATCAATCGGGAGTTGTCATGGCTCCAGTTCAACCGGCGCGTCCTCGAAGAGGCGGCAAACGAAGCCCATCCTCTGCTTGAACGCGTACGATTCCTGTCAATTTCCGCCAACAATCTCGATGAGTTCTTCATGGTTCGCGTTGCCGGCCTGAAGGCTCAGTTGCGCGCCGGTCTCACGGTCAAGAGCCCGGACGGGCTCACTCCAGCTGAACAGTTGACCCGGATCGGCGAGGCCGTCGGCGCGCTCGCGAGCGATCAGCAGAAGCGCTGGCGCGAGCTTCGGCAGATGTTGGCCGAACACGGCATAGTGCTTGCCGAAGGCCCGGAGGTGACGAAGAAAGAGAAGGTATGGCTCGAAGATCATTTCCTTCGGCAGATCTTCCCTTTACTCACACCGCTCGCCATCGATCCCGCGCATCCCTTCCCCTTCATTCCTAATCTCGGCTTCACCATTGCGCTGCAGCTCGCGCGGGCGAGCGACGGCAAGGCGATGAACGCGCTCATTCGAACGCCGAACAAGCTCGACCGCTTTGTCCGCCTGCCGAGCGCAGAAGGTGCATCCGCCGCCCGCGTGATTACGCTTGAGCAGGTGATCGGTCTTTTCATCGGCCGTCTCTTCCCAGGCTACTCGGTAAAAGGGCAGGGTGCTTTTCGCGTCATTCGCGACTCCGAGGTCGAGATCGAGGAGGAGGCCGAAGATCTTGTGCGTGAATTCGAGACGGTGCTCAAGCGCAGGCGGCGCGGATCAGTCATTCGTCTCGAGATTGAAGCCGCCATGCCAGTGGAGCTGCGCCGATTCGTACAGCGGGCCCTGGCGTGCGCTGACGACGAGATCTTCCTGGTCGATGGCGTTTTGGCGCTCAATGAACTGTCGCAACTCATGGCTGTGGATCGTCCCGATCTCGAATTTGTGCCATACAATCCACGCTATCCCGAGCGCATCCGCGATCACGCGGGAGACTGTTTCGCGGCCATCCGTCAAAAAGACCTCGTAGTTCACCATCCTTACGAGTCCTTTGACGTCGTTGTGCAGTTTCTGCAGCAGGCCGCGCGCGACCCCGATGTGGTCGCAATAAAGCAGACTCTCTATCGGACATCGGCCGAATCTCCCATCGTGCGCGCGCTCGTCGAGGCGGCGGAAGCGGGAAAATCGGTCACCGCGCTGATCGAGCTTAAGGCGCGGTTCGACGAGGAAGCCAATATCCGCTGGTCGCGCGCACTCGAACGTGCTGGCGCGCAGGTCGTGTATGGTTTTATCGAGCTCAAAACCCACGCCAAATTGTCGATGGTCGTGCGGCGCGAGGGTGGGGCGCTGGCGTCTTATGTGCACGTCGGGACGGGCAACTATCATCCCGTTACCGCCCGGATATATACCGATCTCTCGTTTTTCACGTCCGATCCGGTTATCGCGCGCGATGTCGCGCACATTTTCAACTATGTGACCGGTTACGCGGAGCCGGCCGCGCTCGAGCGAATGGCGGTTTCTCCGCTCACTCTGCGCGACCGCATCTGCGAGCACATCGAGCAGGAAATCGCCCATGCCCGGGCGGGTCGCCCGGCTGCGATCTGGATCAAGGACAATGCACTGGTTGATCCCGAGATAATCGACCTGCTCTATGAAGCGTCGCGGGCGGGCGTTGCCGTCGACCTCGTGGTGCGCGGTATTTGCTGCTTGCGGCCCGGCCTGTCGGGGTTGTCAGAGAACATCCGCGTTAAATCGATCATCGGTCGTTTTCTCGAGCACAGCCGGATCTATTGCTTCGGCGCCGGGCACGGACTGCCGCACCCCAAGGCGGCGGTGTACATCTCCTCCGCTGACATGATGCCGCGCAATCTGGACCGCCGCGTGGAGGTATTGTGCCCAATCCTCAATCCTACCGTGCACGAGCAAGTGCTCGATCAAATCATGGTGGCGAATCTCAAGGACAATGAACAAAGTTGGAAATTGCTACCCAACGGCACGTCGAATCGCATAAAACCAGCCGAGGGCGAGGAGCCTTTCAACGCTCATAAGTACTTCATGACCAATCCGAGTCTGTCGGGCCGTGGCAAATCGCTCAAGGAATCATCCCCGCGAAGCCTTATACGCCGTCTCGACCGCTCGTAAGCGGCGTCGTCTCTCTATGAATATTGCGCAAGGTCGTCTCGATTATGGGCCGCCGGTCGCGGTGATCGACATTGGCTCAAACTCCGTGCGGCTGGTTGTGTACGAAGGGCTCACTCGCAGTCCGACCCCGATCTTCAACGAAAAAGTTCTGGCTGGGCTTGGCCGCGAGGTGCAAACGACCGGCCTTCTCGCCCCCGATGCAGTCGAGAAGGCACTCGCTGCGTTGCGGCGCTTTCGTGCCTTATGCGAGCGCATGGAAGTCGCCCAACTGTGGGCGATCGCTACGGCCGCGTGCCGAGAGGCCAAAAATGGAAGAGCGTTCGTGGCCAAGGCCGAAGACATTTGCGCCAGCAAAATTGATGTGCTCTCCGGTAAGCGCGAGGCGGAGTTGTCCGCTCTTGGCGTCGTGTCCGGCTTTCACAAGCCGGACGGCATCGTCGGCGATCTGGGCGGCGGCTCGCTCGAGCTGACCGAAGTGCAGGGTCAACGCATCAAGGCCGGTTTGACGCTGCCGCTGGGAGGGCTTGCGCTCCAGGATGTTTCGTCGAAGTCGATCAAGAAGGCGGAAAAGATCGTGCGGGCGGCGCTCGATGACGCCCGCCTGCTCGAAAGCGGCAAAGGCCGCACTTTCTATGCGATCGGAGGAACTTGGCGCGCCTTGGCTCGGCTGCACATGTGGCAGACGGGTTATCCGCTGCACGTCATGCACGGCTACGTGATGCCTGCGCGGGAGGCATTTGAGTTCTCCAGTCTCGTACACCGGGTGGATCCCGAGATGCTTTCGCAAATCGAGGTGGTCACCGATGCGCGGCGGCCGTTGCTGGCCTACGCCGCGCTGGTGCTCGAAAATCTGGTGCGGATTGCGCGGCCCAAGGACATCGTCATCTCGGCGCTCGGCGTGCGCGAGGGGTTGCTGTATTCGAGACTCGGCGCCAAGGAGCGCGACAAGGATCCGTTGATCGCTGCGGCAAGCGAGCTCAATGTGCTGCGCTCGCGGTCGCCCGCCCATGGCGAGGAATTGATCACGTGGACAGATCGCTTCATGGCGTCTTCCGGACTTGAAGAGACTGCGGAGGAGCGGCGATTGCGTCACGTAGCCTGTCTGCTCGCCGACATAGGCTGGCGAGCGCACCCCGATTACCGCGGCGAGCAATCGCTTAATATCATCGCCAACGCCGCTTTTGTCGCGGTGGATCACCCCGGACGCACTTTTATTGCCCTCGCCGTATTTTTCAGACACGTCGGTCTCGTTGACGACGAACTCTCGCCTCGGCTGCGCGAGCTCGCCTCGACTCGCGAGCTCGATCGTGCGCGGGTGCTCGGCGCGGCGCTTCGCGTCGCATATCTTGTCTCTGCCTCGACCACCGGCGTGCTGCCGAGGACACCGATGGTGGTCGAGCGCGGTCGATTGATGCTGCGCTTCGACATTGGATTAGATGCGCTCGCTGGGGAGCGGGTCTTCGTGCGGCTGCGCCAGCTCGCGCGGCTTATCGGCCGCGAGCCCGTGATGGAGGCGGCGTGACCAGCCTGTCCGGCTCGTCGCGTTAGCTGGTCAGGTGCGACGGGTCGCTCGAGTGTGATAAGGCGGTCCGGCGTTACGCCTCATCGCCGGCCCTAAACCAGGCACAGCGGGATTAGAAGGAGGAAGATGCCGTGCCGATCTGGCAACGATTGCTGATCACGTTGGCAGTCATGCTGCTGACCAGCTACCTAGTCGGGCTATTCTGGCATTGGGTTTTCAGCTCGGATATTCCGAGTTACCTCAGCGGTGCTGTCGGCGGGCTGAGTGCGGTTCCGACTTGGGAGTTTCTGCAGCGGATCCATCCGAAGCGGTAAAGTGGCCGGATTGCTGAGCCCCGCGTCTCCCGGGCCTATTGCACTCATCCAGCTTTGCTACGCTCAATATACCACGACACTCCTGATGCTCTCGCCCTTATGCATCAGCTCGAACCCCTTGTTGATGTCCGCGAGCGTCATCGTGTGGGTGATCATCGGATCGATTTCGATCTTGCCGTCCATGTACCAATCGACAATTTTGGGCACGTCGGTGCGGCCGCGGGCGCCTCCAAATGCGGTGCCTTTCCAGACCCGCCCGGTGACCAGTTGGAACGGTCGGGCGGCGATTTCTGCGCCCGCAGGCGCGACGCCAATGATAATGGACTGACCCCACCCGCGATGGCACGCCTCCAGGGCCTGCCGCATGACGCTGATATTGCCGGTGCAGTCGAACGTATAATCGGCGCCGCCGATCTGATCCGAACCGCGCTTTGTGATATTGATGAGATGCGCGACTAAGTCGCCGCCGAGCTCTTTCGGATTGACGAAATGGGTCATCCCGAAGCGCTCGCCCCATTGCTTCTTTGCAGGGTTGATATCGACGCCGATGATCATGTCAGCGCCGGCAAGACGCAGGCCCTGGATGACATTGAGCCCAATGCCGCCGAGCCCGAAAACGACACTGGTAGAGCCGGGCTCCACCTTGGCCGCGTTGAGAACGGCGCCGATCCCCGTAGTGACGCCGCAGCCGATGTAGCAGACCTTATCGAAGGGAGCGTCCTCGCGAATCTTGGCGACCGCGATCTCGGGCAGCACGGTGAAATTCGAGAAAGTGGATGTGCCCATATAGTGGTGCAACTTCTTGCCATCGAGCGAGAAGCGCGAAGTGCCGTCCGGCATCACGCCCTGTCCCTGTGTGGCCCGGATGGCAGTACATAAATTGGTCTTGCGTGACAAACATGACGGGCATTGCCGGCATTCCGGTGTGTAGAGCGGAATGACGTGGTCTCCTTTCCTGACGCTTGCTACGCCCGGCCCCACATCAACGACTATACCGGCGCCTTCATGGCCCAGAATGGCCGGGAACAGACCTTCCGGATCGGCGCCGGAAAGCGTGAAGTCGTCGGTGTGACAGATGCCGGTGGCTTTCACCTCGATAAGGACTTCGCCGGCTTTCGGCCCGTCGAGATCCACGTCCAGGACCGTCAGTGGCTTGCCTTTTTCGAGTGCAACGGCGGCGCGCGTTTTCATAGCGACTTCCTCGCAATGGAATTAGTCACGCTCTACCGCGACGACTCGGCCTTTCTCGATTGCGAGCGAAAGCCGCCCCTGCTTGAGTGCGAGCGCCTTGTTGCCGAACAGCTCCCGCCGCCAACCGGAGAGAGCCGGGACGTCAGCGCTATTGTCGGCGGCGATGCGGTCGAGGTCGTCAACGGTGGCGATTACCTTCGCGGCAACCCCATGACGTTCCGCGGTCATGCGCAGCAACACTTTGAGCAGCTCGACCGTAGCTTGTCCGTTGATGGGCGGCCTGGGACGCTCGAGCCGCGGCAGCATTTTTGGGTCGCGCGCGAGGCCGCGCTGGACCGCCTCGACGATTGCTTCACCCCATTTCGAGCGCTCGAACCCCCTGGGTAGCGAGCGCAGGCCTGCGAGGCGTTCGGTAGTCGTGGGCGCCTGGACGGCGATGTCGCTGATGACGTCGTCCTTGAGCACGCGCCCGCGCGGCACGTCCCGCTCCTGGGCCTCGCGCTCGCGCCAAGCGGCGACCTCGATGAGCACGGCAAGCTCTTTCGGCTTACGTACCCGTGTTTTCAGGCGTTCCCAAGCATGCTCGGGCTCGAAGCGATAGGTATTAGGCGAGGTGAGCACCTTCATCTCCTCGCGCATCCACTCCGTGCGTCCGCGCTTTTCCAGATCAGCGGAGAGCTTGAGATAGACATCGCGCAGGTGTGTGACGTCGGAGGTCGCATAGGCGAGTTGTGCCTCGCTGAGCGGCCGGCGCGTCCAGTCGGTGAAGCGATGCGATTTGTCCAGGGTGTCCCCGGTGATGCGCTGTACCAGTTGGTCGTAAGAGATCGAATCGCCATAGCCCAGCACCATCGCGGCGACCTGCGTGTCGACGATAGGCGAAGGGATGATGCCGGCTTCGTGCCAGCAAATTTCGATGTCCTGACGGGCGGCATGAAACACCTTAACGACGTTCGCGTTCGCCATCAGCGCGAAAAGGGGAGCCAAATCGATGCCCACGGCGAGCGCGTCGATAACGACCGCCTCTTCGGGGCTTGCCATCTGCGCGACGCAGAGGCGCGGGTAATAGGTGCTTTCGCGCAAGAACTCGGTATCGACCGTGACGAAGGGATGCCGCGCCAGACGCGCGCAGGCGTCCGCGAGCTTCTTGGCCGTCGTGATCGGCTGCATGGGGGCTAGATAGCGCAGAGCGCCCGTTTTGTCAGGGGCCCGTCTTTGGGGATAGGGGTCGATGTTGCCGCGCCCGCCGCGCATGCTGTCCCGCCGGCCGATCCGGCCGCAGAGTTCGGACGGGTTCGCCCACTATCCTCGTACTCGCGGCATATGGATGAATTCCCAGGGTGAGGGCATTTGCGGGACCGGCACTTCGATCAGGGTGGGTCCGTCGCGGCGCTTGAATGCCCGCTTGAGTGCTGCCCGCAGCTCTTGTGGACTGCGCGCACGTTCCGCCTCAGCACCGAAGCTCCGGGCATAGCGCACGAAATCGGGGTTGGTGAGATCGCTGGCGATCACCCGGTTGCCGAACTGCTCCTCTTGAGTGCGCCGCACGTTCCCGAAGGCACCATCGTTGAACACGACGATGCTCAACGGAATGCGATGGTGCACCGCGGTCGCAATCTCGTTCGAGGTGAAGAGAAAGCCGCCGTCACCCGCGATCGACAAGACCGGTACATCCCGCCGCGCGTGCTGTGCACCGAGTGCGGTGGCGTAGCCCCAGCCGAGGTTGTCCTGATAGCCGGGTGAAAGGAAGGTCCTCGGTTTGTAGACCGGAAGCAGGAGCCGGGCCGCAAAACCGAGTTGGGTGACTTCGTCAACGAAAATGCCATCTTCGGGAAGCTCTGCGCGGATCGCCTCGAGAAAAGCGAGCTGCGGGGCGAGCTTTTCAAGGCGCTGGCGCATCTTGGCTTGGCGCTCCTCCATTTCTGCGCGGCGAGAAGGCCGCCGATGCTCGGTGGCGAGCGCATCGATCAGATGACGTAAGATCGGTTTGGCATCGCCGATAAGTGCCGCCGCGGGCGGCGCAAATCTTTCCGGCTCGTCCGCATCGGCATCAATGCGGATGACGGCGAGATCGGGATCGATACCCCATTGCGTATAGCCGTAGAAAAGCCGTGTCCCCACACCGAGCACCACGTCGGCTTCCCCCCACAATTCGCGGCCGAGCGGCAGCGTGACGCTTAAGGGATCGCGGCTGTCGAGCACGCCGCGTCCGCGCCGGTAGGCGAGCACTGGTGCTTGCAACAGCTGCGATAACTGGGTGACTTCGGCGGCCGCATCTTGCGCGCCGCCCCCGGCAACGATCAGCGGGCGTTTGGCGGCAGCCAAGCGCTTGGCGGCGTCGCGAATGGCATCCTTATCGATTGCCTCGCGCGGCACGGGTAGAACAGGCGCAGCCACCGGGACAAGCGCGCTGCGGCCCCAAACGTCGATCGCGCATTCCAGCACCGCCGGGCCGGGCCGGGCTGTGCGCATCGCTTGCATGGCTCGTGCGACGAGCTCTGCGGCCTCCGTGGGAGCACAAATGCGCGCAGAGAAATCGACCAGACGGGCGATGATGCCCGCCTGGTCGCGAATCTCGTGCAGGTGTCCAAGTCCCCGGCCGATCGCGGATTGCGGGATTTGCCCGACGAGCGCGAGCACCGGTGCGTTCATTCCGTAAGCGGTGAGCAATGCAGCCGCGGAATTGAGCAAGCCTGGCCCAGGCACGACCGAGTAGACCTGCGGCTTGCCGGTCGCCAGCGCTGCGCCGAGGGCAAGATAGGCTGCGCCTTGTTCATGCCGTGTGTGGACGACTCGCATATGGTCGGCGGCCTTGAACAGCGCATCGAAGAAAAAGTCATTGTGCACGCCCGGCAGGGCGTAGATCGTGTCAACGCCGTGGGTGATGAGCGCCGCCACGGTCGCTTCGGCCGTCGTCATGTGCGCGTTTGCATCGGTGGAAGGCGTCTGAGCCTGCTTCGCCTTGGCCATGATCTCCGAAGCTCGCAACTGGGCGGGCCGAGTGTGCAGATCGCCGGTTCGGTGTCGAGACCTCCGGACCATGCGTCACGCGGGATAACGCATCGAGCGAGTTTGAACTGTGCCGTCAAGCCCCGGGCTCGTTCTTGACAATCGAGCCCGCGCATGTGCCTTTCCGCGCGCATCGAGGGACATCAGCATGCACCGCTATCGCACCCATACCTGCGGCGCGCTTCGCGCAAGCGACATCGGCAAGGAGGTGCGGCTTTCTGGTTGGTGCCACCGCATCCGCGACCACGGCGGCGTGCTGTTCATCGACCTGCGCGATCACTATGGCATCACCCAAGTCGTGGCAGACCCCGACTCGCCCGCCTTCAAGACGGCCGAGAAGCTGCGCTCGGAATGGGTGGTGCGGATCGACGGCAAGGTGCGCCCGCGTCCCGCCGGCACCGAAAATCCGGAACTGCCGACCGGTGCCGTTGAAGTCTACATCCGCGAGATCGAGGTGCTCGGGCCGGCCGATGAGCTGCCGATGCCGGTATTCGGCGAGCAGGAATATCCAGAAGAGATCCGGCTGAAGTATCGATTTCTCGATCTGCGCCGCGAGCGGCTGCACCGAAACATTATGATGCGCGGCAAGGTGATCGATTCGATCAGGCGACGCATGAAGGAGCAGGGTTTCTTCGAGTTCCAGACACCGATCCTGACCGCATCATCCCCCGAGGGCGCGCGCGACTACCTTGTTCCGTCGCGGCTTCATCTAGGGAAATTCTACGCCTTGCCGCAGGCACCGCAGCAGTTCAAGCAGCTAACCATGATGGCGGGCTTCGACCGCTACTTCCAAATCGCGCCTTGCTTTCGCGATGAGGACGCGCGCGCGGATCGTTCTCCTGGCGAATTTTATCAGCTCGACCTGGAGATGAGTTTCGTCACCCAGCAAGACGTATTCGATGCCGTCGAACCGGTGATGCGCGGCGTGTTCGAGGAATTTTCCGGCGGCAAGGCGGTGTCGCAGAAATTTCCGCTCATTCCCTATCAGGAGGCGATGGTCAAATACGGCTCGGACAAGCCGGATCTGCGCAACCCGCTAGTGGTCGCCGACTTAACCGATGAGTTCAACGAGGCAAGTGTCACGTTCAATGCTTTCAGGAACGTGATCAAAGCGGGAGGTGTCGTGCGCGGGATTCCGGCACCCGGCGCGGCGACTCAGCCGCGCTCTTGGTTTGACAAGCTCAACGAGTGGGCGCGCTCCGAGAAGGGCGGAGCCGGGCTTGGATATATCGTGTGGGAAGGCGAGGACGGCAAAGGCCCAATCGCCAAATTCGTGCCCGCAGATATTCAGAAAAGGCTGCGAAACAAGACCGGCGTCGGGTCAGGCGATTGCGTGTTCTTCGTCGCCGACAAGCCGACGGCCGCTGCCAAGCTCGCCGGCGCCGCGCGCAGCAAGATCGGCGAGGAGCTTGGAGTCATCGCCAAGGATCGCTTCGAGTTCTGCTGGATCGTCGATTTCCCAATGTATGAATGGAACGAAGAGGAGAAGCGAATCGACTTCTCGCACAATCCGTTCTCCATGCCGAACATGGCGGCCGAAGAGTTTCTGGGGCTTGACCCCACCGACCGCGAGACGATCTTGTCCATCAAAGCGATCCAGTACGATATCGTCTGCAACGGCGTGGAGCTCTCCTCGGGCGCAATCCGTAACCACCGCCCCGACGTCATGCGCAAAGCGTTTGCGATCGCCGGCTACGGCGAGAATACCCTCGAGCAGAAATTCGGGGGCATGCTGCGCGCGCTGTCACTCGGCGCACCGCCGCACGGCGGGATTGCGCCCGGCATCGACCGCATCGTGATGCTGCTGTGCGGAGAAGAGAACCTGCGCGAGGTGGTGCTCTTTCCCATGAACCAGCGCGCCGAGGACTTGATGATGGGCGCACCCTCCGAGGTCACGCCGAAGCAGCTGCGCGAGCTGCACATCAGGTTGGCGCTGCCGGACAAGCGCGGTTGAGCGCAGTCGCACGAAGCGCTGCTATTCCCGGCCAAGTGCTCCCGCAGTTCTGCAACATGCAGTAAGATCGGGCCGTCGCTCATCATCTGAGCGGGTCGAGAGGCTTGCCATGCGGCCGTCTGGTATGATCGCATGCGCGATCGCTGCAGCGGTCATTGCCATCACATACCTGTTGCGGGGGGTGCGCAGCAAACGTTGAAAATCTTCGACGCGCATCTGCACTACAATCAGGAGCCAAATCCGTACTATCCGCTCGACCGGGTGCTAGAGGTCTTCCGCCGCAACGGTGTTGCCGGCATTCTTGCGAACAGCCGACCGAACAAGGGCACCCACCAGCTCGTCGACGCCAAGGCGCCGGGGCTCTGGGTGGTGCCCTTCATCCGTCCCTACCGCACTCGCGACGACGTGCAGAACTGGTCGAATGATCCTGCGATCTACGATCTGATCGAGGCTGAGTACAAGCGCGGCTATTTCCGCGGCGTTGGGGAATTCCACATCTATGGCACTGCCGCGCAAGGCGCGCTGGTCAAGAAGGCCGTCGATTTCGCCGCCGCGCGCGATCTCTATCTTCTCGCCCATTGCGACGAGGCGGCGCTGCTCATCCTGCTCGGGCATAATGCCAAGGCCAAGATCATCTGGGCCCATACCGGTTTTTCAACGCCGCCGGCGCGGGTGCGCGAGCTGCTCGAGAGCAATCCCGCGCTGATGGGCGAGCTCTCCTACCGCAGCGGCATCACCACGGGCGATGGCAAGCTCGCGGCCGAATGGCGCGAGCTCTTTGCCCGGCATTCCGATCGTTTCCTGCTCGGC
>DATFQX010000157.1:0-5838 GCA_035263865.1 Xanthobacteraceae bacterium | reverse complement strand
TATCCGAATTTTCCAACGTCGTGCTGGCGGGGGCGAAGGTCATTTCCGGCGAGGCGCTGCTGTGCGCCAACTTGGGCTTTGGCCTCAAGCTCGTGTCGCAAGCCGAGAACGTCCGGCATACGCTGCTGTTCGATACCGGGCCGGAAGGAGCGATCTTCATCCGCAACTGCGCCAATCTCGGAATTCGCTTGGGCGAGGTCGAATGCATTGCGGTGAGCCATGGACACTGAGATCACATGGCGGCGCTTCCGCACGCGGTCGAGGCGATCATGAAAGACGGCGGCCGCGTCGCCGTGCATGTCAATCCCGGAATGTTCAACGAACGCGCCATCCGGCTCAAGAGCGGCATGGTCATCCTGGTCGCCAACGTTCCGCGCCCCGCTGACCTCGAGCAGCGCGGCGCGCAGGTCGTCAATGATCCGGATGCCCGGCTGCTGGTCGATGGCCACTTCTACTTGAGCGGCGAGATATCGCGCGCGACATCGTTCGAGAAAGGTCGCGTCGACCATCTGGCACGAACGTCTCCGAGCGGGCCCTGGGAGCCCGATCCGCCGCTCATGGACGAACGCATGCTGATAGCACACGTGCGCAATCTGGGACTGATCGTCTTCAGCGCGTGCTCGCATGCCGGCATCGTCAACGTGTGCCTGCATGCCCGAAAACTCTTTCCCGACGTTCCGATCTACTGCGTGATGGGCGGGCCGCACCTCGGTGGCGTCATGGAAAGGATCATTCCGGATACCGTCGACGGGCTGCGGCCGTTTCGTATCCCGCACATCATCACCGGCCACTGCACCGGTTGGCGCGCGCTGCACGCGCTTGCCGATGCCTTTGGCGACGCCGTGAGCCAGTCCGCCGTCGGCACAAAGTACACCTTCGACGCCGGGCATCGGTTGCCGCAAGAGGCGAGCAACTAGAGCAGTTTCACCGTGGCTGGGGGGATCGAGTTATCTGGGGAAATTGCCCGCGTCCGCCACGCGGAACGGTTTGAGGTCAGGCATCGAGAAATTTGTTGGCGGGGGGCGCTCGCCGCCTCAGGCGGCGTAAAACAGCTTCGGCGGCGGGCTGCCATTCCCAAGCCTCCGGACGCGTAGCCGAACCTTCCTGCGTTCGCCTTCGCTGTGCAGATGCTGCCCTGTCACCTTGTATGCGGCTTCGTCGGCATCCGTGGCCACGACAAACCGAGCGTCTTGCTGCTCCCAGCGGCCATGGCGGCAAAGCTCGACCTCGTATATGTCCATGATAGCACGATGCTTCTGTTCTACACGTTGTTTCTGTCGCAATGTGATGTGAACTCGTTCACAGAACCTAAACAGAATCGACCTTTTTGTGATTCCCATCACATCTGCGTAAGCGGCCGTCGCGAGGCATGCGCGCAGCAATCGGCTGTTCCGCTGATCGGGCTCCTCGGAGCGACAACGCCACACGGGCCAGCGCAGCTTCGTTTCTCAATTTGCGAAATCCCTATTTTATTTCAGGCGACGCCGCCCCGACCGGCATGGGCGGACGCGGGATTTCGCTGGTACGCGGCGGCGGGTCGATGCCGACGACCGGCCGCGGCTGGATGTCGACAGGGGCGACCGGACTGGACTGGACGACCGGCGGCGACTGAACATCGAGGGGATGCGGAGCGGCCTCGATACCGGGAGCGCGGGGAGGAACTGCGACTGGCGGGGGCGGCCCGACATCCGCCTGGCGCGGCGGCACGTCGGCCCGACGCGGCTGCGTGTCGACCGGCGCAGAACGAGTGTCGGCGAGCCCCGGTTCGATCAGCGCGTCATTTGGTGTCGGCCGATTGGCGTCGACATTGGCGAGTGCGGCCCGAGCCAGGGCTTCCACCGATGTCTGGCCGCGAGGCTCCTTCTCGGCCACGCTCGTATCGGTCTTTGTGTGCTTGCGCGGGGGCAATGCTTTCGCGTCCTTCGCGGCTTTACGCGCGGGCTGCGCGACAGTCGCATCGGTGTCTTGCTGGGGCGCAGCGCTCTGCTTGTTGACGGCACCGGCCGCAGCAGGCGGGATCGGTTTAGCGCGCAGACCCTCGGCCCCCTCGCTGGCGGTCGGACTGACCTGAACAGCGGTCGCCGGCGCAGAAGTTGGCGTGGGAGAGGATGATAGGAGTCCCCCGAGATGCGCTAGCGCATAGGCACTAAGCGCAGTAGCGAGGCCGGCGGCGCTGGCCTCGGCGAACTTCACGAGGAAGCGCGAAAAGCAGGAATTCTCACCCGACATGGAGATCCCCATCCGAACGAACCGTGCGGAATTCCAACGGCCGCCTCAGGGCGAATTCAGGGCGCGAGCAGCGAGAAAAAGTGACGATACTACGGAAAAAGTTCAGCCCGTCGGTGGAGGTGGTTTGCTCATGGTCGTCTCCCGCACTGAGTGGTATTTTCGCTGTCGAAGGGGGCCTGGGATGAGGGGGAAAGGTCTCTCGATAGTTCCGTAACCCCTCACCCCAAACGGGGAGAGGGAGCGCACCGAAATCGTTGTGCATCTTCGAGAGAGTCATTGTGAGAACTGCTCTAATCGGTCCGCCTAGCCTCGACCGAGCGAATTGCGCATTAGCCCATCCGTGAGCGAATGGTCATCCGACGCGCGCTTGCCCGTGACCGTGATCACCGGCTTCCTCGGCAGCGGCAAGACGACCCTGGTGAAGCACATCCTCACCAACCAACAGGGCTTGCGCACCGCCGTCATCGTCAACGAGCTCAGCGAGATCGGCGTCGACAGCGAGCTGATCGTCTCCGCCGCCGACAACATGGTGGAATTGGAAAACGGCTGCATCTGCTGTTCGATCAACAACGCTTTTCTCGATGCGATCTTTCGCATTCTCAACGGTGACCGCAGGGTCCATTACCTGATCGTCGAGACGAGCGGCGTCTCCGATCCGCTGCCGGTGGTGCTGACCTTCCTGCGCTCGGAATTGCGCGATCGCCTGCGCGTCGATTCGATCATCACGGTTGCCGATGCCGCCAACTTCTGCCTCGAGGCGTTCGAGAGCAAGGCCGCCCGCAACCAGCTCTGTCATGGCGATGTCGTTCTGCTCAACAAGTGCGACCTCGCCGGCGCCGGCCAACTGCACGCGGTCGAGCACGCGGTCCGCACGCTCCAGCCGCAAGCGCGCATCGTGCGGACCACGCAGTGCCGGGTCGCGCTCCCTCTCGTGCTCAGTGTCGGACTGTTCCAGTCCGATCGGTTTTTCGCCGATCCGCGACCGGCGCAGGCATGCGAGCAGGAGCTCGATTCAAATCACGAGGGCGTCCATATCGGCCACCACCATGCCGCCGACCATCTGGCGGCGGATGGTTTCGAGGCGCTTTCGTTTCAAAGCGAGCGGCTCTTTACCGTGCAGAGATTTCAGGATTTCCTCGAGCGGCTTCCGGACAACGTGTATCGCGGCAAGGGCCTGCTTTGGATCGCCGAAAGTGACAAGCGCTACGTTTTCCATCTCGTGGCCAAGCGATTCTCCTTGGATGAGGATGCGCGCGAAGGCCAAACAAGCAGCAAGCTCGTGCTGATCGGTCGCGGTCTCGATCGCGCGCAATTACGATCTCGGCTCGAAGCCTGCCTGACGCCGACTCGAGCGCCCTTGTTTAGCGGTCTCGCGTTGGATACATAGCCGCGGAGCGGATGTTTTACGCTGCGCCGATGGAGAGGTGGCTGAGTGGTTGAAAGCACCGCACTCGAAATTCGGTTACGGCCGTCTCCCCGAGTCACAGCCCGTTCCATGTCATGTTGTTTTGTTAGCGAAATTTCTTACGCACGAGCCGTCGTGTGCCACCTCGTCCCGCGCTCTGCTACCTAGTTGGGTAGCAAAATGGTAGCAGCTCCAGTCGAATGGATTGGGGCGGCCCCCTCCCATCCATCGCTCCTTCATCGGAAGCTGCTCTATGAGAATCCCGCCCAGGCATGGGTTCGGGGCGTCTGAGCGGGGTTCCAGAATCCCTCGGGGGACTTCGGGTTGGGGGTAGGGAATCACGACGCGCCGGCTCAGTAGGACGCAGCCTGACGTTGGGCCGCTCAGACTTGAACGGCACTGGGAATAATGGCGCTACGGACGAGTCCCCTCATTGACGGAATTGCCTTCGGCGGGGGTTTGCCATGGCTATCACGTCCTACTTAGACGACTTCGATGTCCATCCCGAAACCAAGCAGGTTCTGGACCTCGCTGTTGAAATGACCCGCACGGCCCTTGGCCTTGCAGACAATCTTGCGAACGGAATCATCGCCAAGCGCATCATCGAACTTGCCAGGGCCGGCGAGCGGCATCCCGATGTGCTGTGCGAAGGCGCATTGAAGACTTTACGCGAGCATTTGTTCGGAGACTAACCAGGGGGTCATCCAAGCACGCCGGCTCCGCCGCTTTTAGAGGCTGTATTCGCCGTCATTCGCGCGACCCAAGGGCGCGTCATGGTGATCGCGGCAGCGGCCTCTCGTGGGGTCGGAAACAGTCCCAGGCAGTGATCGTCGGCCGCATAAGCCTCGAAGCCGCCCCTCCGCATGCGTGCTACGATCACGCCGAGGCGGTTTCGTTCCTCGTAAACAGCCGCAAACGGCTCTGATGCAACGGGCATGGCGGGGCGCCTCCCGCGATAACCCCCAGGTCAGCAGAAAGTCGGCGGCAAAACTGACGCCTTGGATTGGTATTCGTCAATACGGCACGGCCGCCACAAGGCTGAAAGGGGGGTCGCGACCTCCGCCCGCGCCTGCCGCCCGCCCGTGCCAAGTGGAGCGATTGGTGGGGGAAGGGCCGCCGCCGAGCAGCGTGATGAACGCGCGACGCTTCATTCGATCACCTCGTCGGCGCGGGAGAGCAGCATTGTGGCGATTTCTCCGCCCGGCCCCGAGACCGCCTGGCTCGGGATACTTTCGATGGGAATATCAATTTTGCAGCAAACTCCGTCGGATGCGAAGGCGAGGTCAACCGAACCGCCAAACTCGTGCGGGATGAGTTCGCGAATGATGCGAACGCCGTGCCTGCAGTCGGGTGAAGCCACCACGGTGGGGCCCCCGATTTCCCGCCATACGATCGACAGGTTCGCCGCATCATTGTGAGGCCCGCGGTGCCAATTCACCTCCACTCGACCGTGCGAGGTCGAGAGCGCGCCGTATTTTGCAGCGTTCGTCACCAACTCGTGCAGCACCATTGCCAGTGCCTGGGTCGCCGGAGCCGTGAGGGTGAGGGCGGGGCCCCAAATAGTCGCATTTACGTCTGATGCGTTGGGTGCGAGCTGATGGCGGACGAGTTCGGCGAGGTCGACGCCCTTCCAGTGGTTCCGGCTGAGCAGAGTGTAGGCGTCGGCCATAGATTGGATGCGCCGATCGAGTGCTTGAATGTCTGCATCGGGCAAACCGTTCCCTTGGCACATATCCTTGGCGACAACGGTGACGCGCGCCAGCAGATTCTGGACACGATCATCCAGGGCGGCGATGAGTAGACTCTGCTGATCCTCAGACTGCTTGCGCGCGGTCACGTCAAGAGTGAGGCCGTTGACGCGTATTAGGCGCCCCGCGGAATCAAATTCGCCCTTTGCCGTTTCCTCGAGCCAGACTTCCCGGCCTTCGGGGTGCTTGAAGCGGAAGGTGACGGTATATGCGGGCTGTTGGGGCTTGACGCGGCGCACGGAGGCCTTGAACCGCTCTCGATCCTCAGGATGCACTCGCGAGAGAAAATTGTGCGCGCTAAAGCTTTCGACCGGATCGAAACCCAGGATCTGCGCTGCGTTGGCGCTGCGCTGCGACGAACCCGTGAGGACGTCCCATACGAACGTTGTGACCGCCCCCGCCGTGAGCGCCTCCTGCACTCGGGCTTCGCTGTTCGCGAGCGCAGCTTCGTGCTGC
>DATFQX010000156.1:0-39867 GCA_035263865.1 Xanthobacteraceae bacterium | reverse complement strand
TGTTGCGCCCCCTCCCTGTCCCTCCCCCGCAAGCGGGGGAGGGGACGATGTGGCACCGCCCGTGCGAACGCTTTACTCACGCAATCTGCTCCGCTTCGCGCAGGCTTTGGATCAGCGAGGTGCGCAGCAAAAAAGCGCGCGCGAGCTTGGGATCTTCCGCGGTCCGGCGCAGCTCCTCGTGATTGCGCTGGCGCACCGCGGGGTCCTTTTCCGCCAGCAGCCGCTTGTTGCGGATTGTCTGCGCCTGCGTGTGCTCGAGCGCGACGTGGCGGCGCTGGCGCTCGTAGCGGTCGAGCACCTCTGCGCCCGCTTCCCGGCGCAAAATCTTGGTGAGCTTGTCCGCCAGGTTGAATGCGTCGTGCACGCCGCTGTTCATGCCCATGGCCCCGATCGGGCTGTTCACGTGCGCGCTGTCGCCGGCGAGGATGGCCCGGCCGACGCGGAATTTTTTTGCCACCCGCTGGTGCACGACATAAAGGCGGCTGGCGACGATGTCGAACGGCTTTCCCGTGGATAAGAATTTTTGCAACCGCGCCTGCAGGCCCTCGGGCTCCGTGAGCGCGGCCTCCTCCGCCTCGGCCTCGGCGGGAAAGTGAATGCGCCAGCGGTCGGGCGGACCTTTCCAGTGGAACAGGTTCGACCATTCGTCCGGATCGGAGATGTAGTTGCGCTCGGTATAGCCGTACTTGCGGAAATCGAACGCGACTTCGACATTCAGCGTGCGATCCGGATAAGTAAACCCTTCGAAGTCGATGTCGAGCTCTTTGCGCACGATGCTCCGTGCGCCTTCGGCGCTGACGAGATAGGCGCCGCGTAGCGATTCGGATTCATCCGCCGGATTGGCGATCCGAGCTGTCACGCCGTCTCTGTCCTGTGCGAATCCCGTAAAGGTGCTCGCGAGGTGCAGCTCGATATTGGGATGCGCCTTCGCCAATTTGAGCGCCTCTTCGACGATCTTGATGCGCTCGCATTGCAGCACGTAGGGAAAGCGCGTGTCGTCCTTGAGATGAGCGTGGTCGAATTCTGCGATAAGCCGGTGCTCGCGGCGGTCCCAGTAATGAAACAGCGGCGCGATGATGCCGCGCGGCTCGAGCTTCTCGTAAAGTCCGATGCGCTCGTAAAGCTCCAGCGTCGCCGGATGGTTGGTTCCCGCGCGCGGCACTTGCTCGAGGAAATTGTCTTCGCCCAGCGCATCGATCAGGCAGACCTCGATCCCCGCCTGCGCCAAAGCGAGCGACAGACACAGCCCCACTGGTCCCGCGCCGATGACGATCACCCGCTCCGATTCTTTCTGCATGATCGTGCCGCGAACTCGGCGCGCTCCCTCCCCCCAGCGGGGAGAGGGCTGGGGTGAGGGGGGTCGAAACCTATCGAGAGACTATAACCCCCCACCCCACCCCTCTCCCTACGGGAGAGGGAGCAGACCGAGCGGTGTCGAGGAATGTGCGCGACGCGCGCAGCCTCAATTCTTCACCGCGACCACGTCCTTCACGGCGCCGACCCAGCCGGTATGGGTGAGGTCGAACAGGATGCCGAGTGGATCCTTGTACTTGGCCTCGTAATAGGAGTGCGCGGTCGCGCCCGGCTTTGCCGGCTCCGGCCGGCCGGCAAGATATTTGCCGCCCGCGCCGACCACCTTCTTCTCGGCTTCGTCGAGGTCGTCCACCCACATCCCGAAATGATAGATGCCGACCTTTTCATCTCCCTCCTGCTTGAGCAGCGCCACGTTGACGGTGCCGTCGGAAACGTAGAGTCCGCGCCGGGCCTTGCCCGCAACTTTCATGTCGAATGCGTCTTCGAAAAATTTGGCGGCCTTTTCCGGATCGGGAACAATGAGCGCGATGTGGCGAAGCTTGGCCATGAGCTGTGTCCTTGGTGAGCCGTTGGAAAGTACCAAAGAATAGCGAGGAACGGCGCCGCACGAAAGGCGCAGTGTGCCCTCTCTCGGCCTCATGCGCAGAACCTGCGACGAACTCGGTGCGCTCCCTCGCCCCGCGTAGCGCAGCGGAGCGGGGAGAGGGTTGGGGTGAGGGGCAGCTTGTGGCCGCCCCTCACCCGCACGTCACTGCACCACGTTGGCCGGGTTGAGGCTGTCGATAAGCGTGGCGCTGAAGTAATTAGAGGCCGACGCACGGCCTGCTATCGTGGGCGCGCCGCGCGGCAGGGGTGAATGCAATGTACAAGGACCTGCGCGAATTCATCGAGCTTGTCGACAAGCTTGGCGTGCTGCGGCGCATCGAGGGCGCAGATCCTCGCTTCGAGATCGGCGCCGTCACCGAGGTGGCGGCAGGACGCTCCGGCGCCCCGGCGCTTCTGTTCGATGCCATCAAAGGCTTTCCGCGCGGCTTTCGCATCTTCACCAATGCCACCACTAGCCCGCAGCGCGCCGCGCTCGCGCTCGGCATCGATCCGACATTGCGGCCGCTCGATGCGCTCAAGGCCTGGATGGAGAAGCGCAAGACATTGCAGCCGCGCGCGCCCGTCGCGATCAAGGACGCCGCCTTTCTGCAACACGCGATCAAGGGCAAGGAGCTCGACCTCGCAAGATTCCCGGCGCCGGTTTGGCATCGCCGCGACGGCGGGCCGTTTCTTGGCTCGGGCTCGATCGTCATCATGCGCGATCCCAATGGCGGCTGGATCAACGCCTCGATCTATCGCGTGCAGGTGCACGGCCGCGACAAGGTGACCGTGCAGTTCGACCACGCCGGCCGGCACGGCGCCATCATCGCCAAGAAATACTGGGATGCGGGAAAGCCGTGCCCGCTCGCCGTCGTCAACGGCGAGGATCCTGCGCTGTTCGTCGCCGGCTTCGAATATCTGCCAGCGGGACAATCCGAATACGACTTCGCCGGAGCCATCAAAGGCGCGCCGATCGAGGTTTTTTCCGCCCCGCTGACCGGCCTGCCGATTCCGGCGCACGCGGAAATCGTGCTCGAAGGCGATCTCTTGCCGATGAGCGAGAGCGCGTTGCCCGAAGGGCCGTTTGGCGAATTCACCGGCTATTATGCGTCGGACGCGCGGCCGGCGCCGGTCATGCAGGTCGCCGCGGTCTATCATCGCGCCGACCCGATCCTGCTGGGATCGCCGCCGATGAAGCCGCCGCGCTTTCATTTCGGCCTTCCGCTGCGCGCCGCCACAATCTGGCAGAACCTCGAGAGCGCAGGCGTGACCGACGTGGTTGGCGTCTGGCAGCACGTCTCGCAGCTCATGACCGTGGTGGCGCTCAAGCAGCGCTACGATGGCCATGCCAAGCGCGCCGCGCTCGTCGCCGCCGCGCACAGCTACATGGCGCGCCTGGTCGTGGTCGTGGACGACGACGTCGATCCGTCCGACCTCAACGATGTCATGTGGGCGGTCGCGACCCGCTGCGAGCCGTCGGAGCAAATCGACATCATCCGCAACGCCTGGAGTTCTGCGCTCGACCCGCGCATTTCCCCGGCCGACCGGGCGCGCGACGTCACGGCGCATTCGAAGCTGATCATCGAAGCAACCCGCCCGTTCCCGTGGATCGAGCAATTCCCGCCGACCTCGGTGCTCTCGCTCGCCGAGACGCGCGCGATCGAGGAGAAGTGGGGCGCGGTGCTGAAGTAACACCAGCCGCCGTTGTCCTCCGCACCCGCGGGCCTGACCCGCGGGTCCATCGTCTTCGCAAAAAGCTTTTTACGAAACCCATGGATTGCCGGGTCAAGCCCGGCAATGACCGCGGATGGGGCGGTGTGTCACTGCACGGCGTTCGCCGAATTGAGGCTGTCGAAGAGCGCGGCGCGGTAGAGAAACTGCTTGTGCAGTTTCACATCCTCCGAGATGCGCCGCAGCTCGTCGAGATGCTGCCGGCGGATCACAGGGTCCTTTTCCTCGAGCGATCGCTTGTTCTGGATCGTCTGCGCCTGCACGTAATCGACCTGCGCCTTGCGCCGCTGGCGCGTGTAGCGGTCGAATGCCTCTGGCCCGGCGCGGCCGTACCAGACGTCGGCGAGTTTTTCCGTGAGGTTCATGGCGTCGTGGATGCCGCCGTTCATGCCCATGCCGCCGATCGGGTTGTTGACGTGCGCGGCGTCGCCCGCGAGCAGCACGCGCCCCTTGTTGAAGGTCGCGGCGACCCGCTGATGTACCGCGTAGAGCGCGTGATAGGGGATCTCGTAACCGCCGCTCCTGGGGTGGATGCCCTGCAAGCGGCGCTGGATGCCCTCCATGCTCAAGGCCTGCCCGTCGGTCTCCTCCGGCGGAACCGGCATGATGCCGCGCCAAATGCCGGGCGGGCCGTAGCCCTTGACCTTGAACAGGTTGAGCCATTCGTTGGGATCGGAAAAATAGTTGCGCGTGCAAAAGCCGCGGCCGGTTGCGCCGAAGTCGAAGCTCGTGCCGATCTTGATGAAGCGCTCGGGCCAGGTGAAACCCTCGAACTCGATGTCGGCGAGCCGCCGCACGGTGCTTCGCCCGCCATCGGCGCCGATGAGATAGCGGCCGCGAAGTTTTTCGCTCTCGCCGTCCGCATTGGTGAGCGTCACCTCGACGTGGTCGGCGGCCTGCTCGAGGCCGGTCACGTGGGTAGAGAAACGCACCTGCGCGATCCCGCTCGCCTCGATATGCGGCCGTGCCGCGCGCACCAGCTTGTACTGCTCCCACTGCACGACGAACGGATAGGGCACTTCGCCCTCGAGCAGGCCGAGATCGAACACCGCGACCAGCTCGCCGCTGACGCGGTCCCAGAACTGGAAGATCGGCGAGAGCATGCCGCCGCTCGCGTCCTCGGCAAAGGCTTCGTTCTTGAGCCCGAGCTCGGCGAGCATTTCCACCGTCGGCGGATGAATGGTGGCGGCGCGCTGATCCTCCGGCGGCTCCGCCTCCGCCTCGATCAGCGTCACCGGAATGCCCTTTTTGACAAGCGCGAGCGCCGTCACCGCCCCCACGGGCCCGGCGCCGACCACGATCACCCGCGCATCATGCTGCATCAGTTGCTCCAGACGGCGGCACTATAACACCCTAAAGTGTGCTCGGTTTTGCTTGAACAAATAGGGCGACATACTTGGTGTGTTCCCTCTCCCGCTTGCGGGGGAGGGCTAGGGGAGGGTTCGCCCCCTCCCCAACCCTCCCCCGCAAGCGGGGGAGGGAGCAGACCGAGTTCGTGGCTGGCGATGACTCCAGCCGGACGCGATCGGAGTCACACCTTGGAAATCTCGAACATGGAGGGATGAAAAAGCTCCTCCACCGCGACCTTGCGCTCGAGCAGGCCCTGCTCGTGTGCGTACTGCGTCAACGCGGTGATCTCGCGCATGTTCTCCGCGATCCCGTTCGGCCAAAAATCTTTTCCCATGAGCGCCATGGTGGCCTCGGTTTCCGCAATGAGCCACGGCAGCGTCACCATCAGCGCGTTGACGTCGAGAAGGTCGGTCATGGCCAGCGCCTTGGCCTCGCAAAACGCCTTGTAGACGCTCGACGGCAGCCAGGGATATTTCTGCACCAGCTCGTTGCGGATGCCGATGAGGTGCATGAGCGGGAACATGCGCGTCTTCTTGTAGTAGGCCTGCTCGGCTTCGCGCGTATCGGGAAACAGCCGCTTGATGTGCGGCTCGCCGCGCAGGAACGAGGAGGGCGCGCGCGCCGTGAACAGCGCGTCGAGCTCGCCGTCGCGCAGCATGCCGACCAGCGTGTGCTCCTTGCCGATCGGCTTGAGGTCGAGGCCGGCGATCGGCTTGAGCGGCGTGCGCTCCGCGCGCCCCGGCTCCTCCTGGCCGCCGCTGCGCCAATGGATGTCGGTGGGTGCCACACCGTATTCGTGCTGCAGCATGCCGCGCATCCACACCACCGCGGTGATTTGATATTCCGGCAAGCCGACGCGCTTGCCGCGCAAGTCAGCCGGCGCGCGGATGCCGGCGTCCGCGCGAATGTAGATGCCGGAATGCCGGAACAGCCGCGACACGAAGGCGGGGATGCCCACATAGGCCGACGTCCCGGCCGCGACGGTGCGCATGTAGCTCGAGAACGAAAGCTCCGAGACGTCGAATTCTTGGTAGCGGAACGCGCGGAAAAAAATTTCCTCGGGATAGAGCGGCAGATACGTGACGGCGCAGCCCTCGACCTTCACCCGGCCGTCGCGGATGGCGCGCGTGCGGTCGTAATTTCCGCAGGCAATCGTTATCGGCACCTCGACCATGGAGCCTCCTGATCGGCTTGCAGCGGGGTGGGATGGGCGGAAGCGCGGAACGCACGTCGACGGTACTTGCTTCTGCTTTGGCTGTGAAGTGTTGCAAGATGCCCGGGCGATGACGGGAGCGACGCGGCCACCTCTCCCGTCACCCGCGGGCTTGACCCGCGGGTCCATCTTCTTCGTAGGAAACTTTTTGCGAAGCGGATGGATTGCACCGCAACTCGGGCTTGCCCGAGTTGCGCACTGGTAAGCGGCGCAAGTCGGGTAAACCCGACTTGCGGTGTCAATCCCGGCAATGACGACCTTAGAGACGTCGTCTTGTTGGAGGCTGGATCGAGGGCTAGCTTTGGGCAAAAGATGGCCGCGGCCAGAGCCTCGGCCAAGGAGAAGAGTGATGATGTCCACCGTGATCGGCGGCGCCATGCTGCCCCATGCGCCCCAGTTCTTCACCATGCCGGAGACCGAGGACAAGAAGGTGGTCGCGCACGTGCGCGAGGTCGCGGCCGAGATCGGCAAGAAGCTGCGCGGGTTAAAACCCGATCTCTGGATCATCTTTTCCAACGATCACGCCGAGCAGTTCTTTCACACCAGCGCGCCGCCGTTCACCGTCCATGTCGGCGGCGAGGCGACCGGCGAGTTCGCCGGAAGAAAATTCCACTGGAAGATCCCGAGCGAGATCGGCTTCGAGATCGTGCGGGCGCTCTACCGAGAAAATTTCGATCCCGCCTTCACCAGCACGGCCAAGATCGACTACGCCATCGGAATTCCGCTGACGCATCTCGGCCACACCGGGGAGGTGCTGCCGATCTACGTGAACGCCTATCTGCCGCCGCAGCCCACCATGGAGCGCTGCTATGGCTTCGGGCAGGCGGTCGCGCGCACCGTCACCGCGCTCGGCTTGAAAACGGTGGTGCTCGCGAGCGGCGGCATGTCGCATTTTCCCGGCACCGACCGCTATTCCAATCCGGAGCTCGAATGGGACAAGCGCGTGCTCGCTAAGCTTCAGAGCGGCAACCTGAAATCGCTCATCGGCTACGACGAGCGCGAGCTCGACGACACCGGCAATATCGAGCTGCGCTGTTGGGCCTGCGCAGCCGGCGCGCTGGGCGAGCGCAAGCCCGACATCGTATCCATGGATCCGAGCTGGCATCACAACTACGCTTCGGTCGGCTTTACCGGCGGCGAGAGCGAAGCGCAGCGCACCGCGCATTACCCCGCGATCAAGCCGGAGCTGGTCGAGCTCACCTCCGCGCTGCACTCGCTTGCGCACGATGCCGAGCTGCGCGCGCAATATCTCGCCGACGCGCGCGCCTTTGCCGACAAATACGAGCTGCCGCCCGATCAGCGCGAGGCGCTGATCAAGCTCGACCTCGCCTCCATGGTGAAGATGGGCGCGCATCCGCTCGTCCCGTTCCTGGCGCAATTGCAGATTCAGCGCCAGCGCCCGCGGCCCTAGCCGCGAAGGAACCCTCGCCCCGCGAATCGCGGGCGGCGCGGCACGTGCCGTCGCCCCGCGAAGCGAGGAGAGGGCGCAAGACCCGACCGACAATCTCAATTCGGGTGATGGGGACGCGCCTCAGGCGGCCCCTCACCCCAACCCTTTCCCCGCTTCGCGGGGCGAGGAAGCTGACCGTGCGTTCGGCAGAAGCTGCGCTGCGTTCGGGACATACCAACGGTCGTTGACGCGGGGCGGCGGTCGTATTCAACTACGCGGCGAGACGCGCCGCCGGTCGGCGCATCCATTCCCGGAGCAAGCCCATGAAGAAGCTCATCTTGGAAACGACGGCGCCGTTCCAGGGACTGCCCGAGCTCGTCGCCTATGACGAGGGGCTGTTCGCGAAGGAAGGACTCGAGGTCGAGTGGGCCGACCGCGAGCAGGGCGTGGAGAAGAAGGTCGAGACCCACGTCACCAGCCCCAAGGGCGTCGATCCCTTCACCAGCCACGGCAAGCTGTTCGAGCAGGGCAAGGCGGACATGTATAACGCCTGCGAGTGGGGCAATTATTGCCGCGTGCAGGACACGAGCGCGGGCAGCCGCCAGCTCGGCCGCCGCGCGATCGTCACCTACTCGGCGCTGGGGGTGGCGCCCGATTCGCCGGTCTATAGCGCGCAGCAGCTCGCGAACCGCACCATCGGCGTGCCGTTCTATTTCGGCACCCACTACATCGCGCTGCACATGCTGGAAGGCTTTCTCCGACGCGACGAGATCAAACTCTGCCGCGCCCCCAACGGCTCGCGCTACCGGCTCGCCGCGCTGATGCGGGGCGAGCTCGACGCCACCACTTTGACCGAGCCGCACATCACGCTGGCGGAGAAGAAGGGCTGCCGCCTGATCTGCACCGCGTTCTTCCACGGCACCGAGGTCGCCTCCGAGCGGGTCGATGCAGAAACCTACGCCGCGTTCAACCGCGCGGTGCGCGAGGCGGTGCGCCGCATCAACGCCGACAAGCGCGCCTACCTGCATTACTTCATCGATTACTACGCCAAGAGCGACCCAGAAATTGCCGCGCTCAAGGTGGAAGACCTGCGCGAGAGCCGGCTCGTGGTCTGCGATCCCGCGCCTATCCCGCTCGAGGAGATGCAGCGCACCTACGCGTGGCTCAAGGGGTGGGGCATGCTGGAGGAGACGGCCTCGCCGCTTGATCTCGTCAACATGAACGTGCAGCGCCACGCCCACCGGGCGGCGGAGTAGGGGGATCTTGCATTAAGATCGTCATTGCCGGGCTTGACCCGGCAATCCATCGCTTTTCGTAAAAGCTCTTGCGAAGACGATGGACCCGCGGGTCAAGCCCGCGGGTAACGGAAGCCAGCTTGAGGCACCTGCGGTGGAACGCCGCGACGGCCGCGGTATTATTCCTGCGCGCAACGGCCTCAGGTAGGAACATGCGCAGCCTTGCCGGATCCGCCCTCGTTCTGGCCCTATCGGTTGCCCTCTTTGTTGCTGTCGGACGCAGCGAGCACGCGCGTACGGCGGAAGGCGACGATGGCGCGGCGCAAGGCCGCGAGACACAGCCGCCATCGCAGGCGCCATCGCAGCCGGCATCGACCGATACGATCTGCGGCGCGCTTGCGGCCGCCGCGGCACAAAACG
Source organism: Xanthobacteraceae bacterium (assembly GCA_035263865.1). Taxonomy (GTDB): domain Bacteria; phylum Pseudomonadota; class Alphaproteobacteria; order Rhizobiales; family Xanthobacteraceae; genus VAZQ01. The sequence continues at coordinate 30,629 of DATFQX010000156.1, read as the reverse complement.
ATCTGCCGAGGGATTTCTTCGTCCGACTGATCTGGCAGGAGAGCCGGTTCGATCCCGCGGCGGTGAGCCGAGCGGGGGCGCAGGGCGTGGCGCAGTTCATGCCCGGGACTGCGATCTGGCGTGGGCTGTCCAATCCCTTTGACCCGCTCGAAGCCATCGCCGAATCCGCAAAACTCTTGCGCGATCTGCGTCGCGACTTCGGAAATCTCGGGCTGGCAGCGGCCGCCTACAATGCCGGCCCCGCGCGCGTGCGCGACTGGCTCGCCGGCAGGCGCGCGCTGCCCGGGGAGACCCGCGCCTATGTGCGCATCGTGACCGGCCACCCGCCGGAGAAGTGGGTCGGCGCAAGCGCGCCCATAGAGATGCAATCGGAAAAGCCTGTTCCGTGTCCCGAGATTGCCGCCTTGGTCGTCCGCGCAGCGGCACCCGCCAGCAAGCCGGCGCCCGTCTGGGGCGTGGAATTGGTGGGGGGCCCGACCGATGAGGCCGCGCTCGCAGCCTATCGCCGGTATGAGCAGAAGTACGCGTCCATCCTGGCCGGCCGGGAGACCTACATCGTTCACCATGGATTGGGGCGCGGCAGCATGGGTTGGGCCCACGTGCACGTCGCGGCCGACGACCGTTCCGGCGCGCAGAAATTATGTGCCGATCTGCGTGGCGCCGGCGTCAGCTACTGCGAGGTTCAACGCGCTCGATCGGCCCGTTGAGAATGCGCATAAGCAAAGCGCATCGCGCCGCGCGATCGCCGCTCGTGCCCTCGCCCAGCGAAGCGGGGAGAGGGCTCCTCGCCTCTGCCCGCAGATCCGAATGGGTGAGGGGCCTCTTGCCCCTCACCCCAACCCTCTCCCCGCTCCGCGGGGCGAGGGAGCGCACCGAGTTGCCGTACGTTCGTCCGGCTCATTTCACGCAGAATCGTGCAAGCTTGCTACAAGTTTGCTGAGACCGCACGCACATCGCTTGGAGCCCCCCATGCAGCTCAATGCCTTCTTCCCGAGCCTCGACATCGGCAGCGATCCCGCGAAGATCCGTGACTGGGCGCAAGCAGCGGAAGATCTCGGCTACGCGTATATCGAGGTGCCGGATCACGTCTTTGGCGCGACGGCGCGGGACGGCTGGGTCCCGCTCTACAACGAGAAGGCCTCCTTCCACGAGACCTTTGTGACGCTGGGTTTCCTGGCCGCGGTCACCAAAAACATCCGCCTCTCGAGCGGCATTCTCATCGCGCCCCAGCGGCAGACCGGAGTCATTGCGAAGCAGGCGGCGGAGGCCGATCTCCTCAGTGGCGGCCGCTTGCGGCTCGGCATCGGTCTCGGATGGAACCATGTCGAGTACGAGGCGCTCGGCGCGGAATGGAAGACGCGCGGAGCCCGCCAAGCCGAACAAGTCGAGGTGCTCCGCCGCCTTTGGTCGGAGGACCTCGTGAGCTTTGCTGGGCGCTTCCACAATCTCAACGAAGTCAGCATCGTGCCGCCGCCCGTGCAACGCCCCATCCCGATCTGGTTTGGCGGCTCGTCGGACGCCGCTCTCAAGCGTGCGGCCCGGCTAGGCGATGGCTGGATGCCGATCATGCCAGCCGACGCGCAGGCGGAGCAGAAGCTTGCGGCGTTGCGCCAAGCGCTCAAGTCGCTCGGACGCGATCCCGCGACGTTCGGCATCGAGGGCTGGCTGCGCATGCACAGTCCGGACCCGCAAGGGTGGGCGAGCGCGGCGGACGCTTGGCGCCGGCTCGGTGCCGACATGGTGATGTTGCATCCCATGTACCGCGTCTGGAACTTCGACGATCACATCGAGATGTTGCGGCAGTTCAAAGAGGTCGCGGGCGGATAGGGTGACAACGGCGCAATGCGCTGCGCTTATTGCGCCTACGCCTGAAACGCAGAGAGCGTATCGGCGTGACCGTTCGTCGGCCTAACCCACTTAGCCCTCGGGCTTGCTCCCGTTCACGCGCGTGGCTTGCTTGGCCTCGGCCGGCGTTCCCGCCGGTGTTCCAAGCTGAGCAATGAGGGCCGTGAGCCGTTCGGGAAGCGGCTCTGCGACAGGGTCATATTCGTCCCGGAGCCATTCTCCGATCGCGAGGAGCCACCCTGTTCGGTTCAGCAGCGAGTCTGCGCTTCGGTAGGGCATGGGGGCCTCCGCCCCACACCCTGCTCGTTAACGCCGTCGCGCTGACGAGGTTTCCAGCTTTTCATGGGGACGCCGCGTCGCGCCCGTGCCTCTCTGCTTGTTTCAGTCAGCTGAGTTCCCGCCAAATCATTGCTCCTCAAGGAGAAATGCCACACATGCGGCGGGGAACGGCTTGCGCGGTTCCCCGGTTATCTTCCCCAGGGGGAGGGTGTTGGTCCGAAGGAGGCGGAGCATGAGAGTAGTGACAGTGACGATTGCTGCGTTAGCGCTAATGGGCTCAGCCGCCGCGCAGGCGCAGGGCGTTTATGTCGAGACCCCGCCGGCGACGGTTTACGTCAATCCGGCGCCACCCGTGGTCGTCGCGCCGGCTGCGCCCGGGGCCGTGGTCGTTGCGCCGGGTGCGGGTGATTACGCCTATGTCCCAGCGCCATCCGGCTCCACGGTCGTAGTGGACTCTCGCACAGGAAGATCGTGCACGATTGAGCCGAACGGGCATCGCTGGTGCTGGACGCCGTAGCGCAGACGCACCCGAGTCAGGTTAAGCGCGGCGGCGCGAAGTCGCGTCGCCGCGACCATTTTGATTCTACGAGCGGCCCGCTTTCATGAACGCCGTAGCGCCATGTGCGCGAGCGGCGAGACTTTTCAGTTGCAGCGTGCAAGGCCCAGTCGGATTGCTAAATAGGATTGTCCCATGCACATCGCGCAAATAGCCCCTTTGACCGAGGCCATTCCGCCGAAGCTCTATGGCGGCACCGAGCGTGTCATTTCGTGGTTGACCGACGAGCTCGTCGCGCTCGGACATGACGTCGTCTTGTTCGCGAGCGGCGATTCGCAAACCTCCGCCAAGCTGGAGGCATGTTGGCCGAAGGCATTGCGTCTGGACGGCTCGGTCCGCGACCCGAATGCGTTGCACATGGCCGTGCTCGAGCGCGTTCGCCAACGGGCTCACGAGTTCGATTTGTTGCACTTTCATCTCGATTATTATCCGTTTTCCTTGTTTTCCCGCCAGCCGACACCATTCGTCACCACGCTGCATGGCCGGCTCGACCTGCCGGAGCACCAGATGCTCTTCGCGACTTTTCCCTCGATACCTGTGATCTCGATTTCGGACGCGCAGCGCCGCCCCGTTGCCGGCGCAGGATGGATCCGCACCATTCACCATGGCCTGCCGGAGCGGCTCTTGACGCCACAGCCGGTTACGCCGGCCTACTTTGCCTTTCTCGGTCGGATTTCGCCGGAAAAGGCCGTCGATCAGGCGATCTGGATCGCCAAGCGCTGCGGCGTGCCGCTGAAGATCGCAGCCAAGGTCGACGCGGTCGACCGCGACTATTTCGAATCCGAAATACGCAAGCTGCTCGTGCCCCCTGACGTCGAATACATCGGCGAGATCGGCGACGCAGAAAAGTCGAGCTTTCTCAGCGGCGCCATCGCGCTGCTGGCGCCGACCGCCTGGCCCGAGCCTTTCGGATTGGTGTTCATTGAGGCGATGGCTTGTGGCACGCCGGTGATCGCATTCAACGGAGGTGCCGCCCCGGAAATCGTGGAAAATGGGCTGAGCGGTTTCGTTGTCGAAAGCAGTGATGAGGCAGTTGCCGCCACCGGCCGATTATCTCGCCTCTCTCGCGCCGCCATCCGGCGGCGCTTCGAGGAGCGGTTCACGGCGCGGAGCATGGCGCGCGACTATCTTGCCGTCTATCGCATGCTTATGGATAAAGCGCTATTGCCGGCCGTGGCCTCGGCGAACCGCGCAGCTTGACGAAGTCGGCCGCGGCGTTTTTTAGCCGCGGCGTTTTTTTTAAATGCCGCTTATCGCCTTTAGGACCTTGTGGCCTACGCACCCTGGACCAGCGTTGCAATCAGCCGCAGAAGTTCCTGCTTCTCTGTTCCGTTGCCGGCGGCGATAAGAAAGGCTCCGATCTCGATATCGGCGACTTGACCGCCTGAGGGCAGGTTGGGCTCGTGCCTGACGATTATCCACGGCGAGCGACCACCGATCCCCATTAGGACTTCGGTAGATCTCTCGCGTCCGAAGGGCCATGCGATATTTCTCCATGCTCCCGCTGCGGATGATATATAGGGAGCGGAGCGCGCAGCGCGACAGCGCGCGCCAAGCATGAACCCTGGACGGGCGAAGTGCGCCACTTCCTCGACAGTCACGTAGAGCCCGGCGTCTTTGATCCTGAGGCCGTGGCCATTCTCCTCGCCGCATTCGATGCGGCGTGGCAGTCCATCAAGGCGAGCGGGCCTAGCTTTACGGACAAGCAAAAGGAACTCGTGCGGACAACGCTTGCAACCTACATCATTGAACAGGCCCGGCGCGGCGAGCTTGACCAACGCCGTCTCAGCGAAGGCGCTGTGCGTCACCTGGCTCAGTCAAACCTCAGACCTCCGACGTACGGTTGGCAGGCCGGCGGGTCACATGTTCGCCGGTAGCCTGTTCCTGTCACTCACACATGTCCTAGATGTGGAAAGTAACTCGCTATTAGACCCTCTCGGTCAGAGTCCGCATCGGCTCGGTCCGGCGGGGACAAACCCAACACGCATTCCCGTCGTCCATGGGGACCGCTGGACGGGGCCACCAATCAGTCTCGCCAGAAATCCCTAAGCTGACCGGCCTTGCCAAGAACCAGGCCAAAACACCGACTTGCCCCGCCTATTCGTCCGAATCCGTCACATCGGAAATGTTAAAGGGCTCGCACCTTTTCGCCAGCGTGATCCACGCATCCCGCAAGCGTGCATAATGTTCGCGCTCTTGTGAATCGTCTGCCTCCTGCGCCAGCGCGGCACACCGGGCGGCCGTTTCCCATGCGGTTTGGCTTTTAGATCGCATCTCTTTTGCGCCAGACGTTAGAAACAATCTCGGCAGCTGCGAATTGCCTTGGTCCGGAAGGCCCCTCCTTTCGCGGCGAAGAGCCCTTGGCCCCGCCGAACCCGGCGGGGCCTTTTCGTTGGCGTCAAATGTCCACGACCGTGGGGTCGCCTTTATGCGGCCTCGGATTGTCTTCGGGACGATTCTGTCGCTGCCGCCCGCGTGGCCTTTGCTGTGTCCTGCACCCCCTTTACCATCCTTTGTCCGAGCTCTTTTGTTTGGTCTCCTAGCAACCGAGCTTGTCTACTGACGAACTCGCTCTGCAATTGAATGAGCTCCTGGGGCTCTTTCATACGAACGAGCTTGTGCGCGAAGTCGAACGTATTTGCGAGTGTCTCGTCAGCGAGCGAGATGGAATGTTCGCAAATGGCTGCCGTTTGTTGATCAACCTCGCGGACGGCGCTGCGGGCTACCTTCAGTAGACCCTCGAAAGCGGCTCTGCTCTGATCGAGATTCTGCTCCGCTATGGCGCGAATCCAGTCGGTTGCTTGCTCGGTATTTTGTCGTGCGAAATCCATAGTGTTTCTGGCCATTGCGTCACCTCCTTAAGTGAAGCGCAGTTGAAGTGTACGTATTTGGATGGAGGCCGGAACCTGTGCGCGCAGAAAGACGCGTAACAGATCAATCGCAGCCAGACGCGTAACAGATCAATCGCGCGCTACGCCGGCCTCTGTACGATAACGGACTCTTCCAATTGCGGTTCCGAAAATTGCTCAAATCGTTGGCGCGGAGTTACGACGATGCGGGAAGGTTCCAACGAGCTGAACTGCCCATCACGACGTGATCATTTTTCAATATGTTATCTCGGCGTTCTCACATTCGCTGGCGAGACTGTCGGTAAATTGTCTGTCCCCGTGGACGAAATGTTCCCAATCCTGCGGCCCTGCGGCGACCATGGGGCGGGGAGTTCCTCCGCGACGAGCCGCGCGGCGCATTGCCGCGCTCATCAAGCCTGAGTTCCGGTTCATTCACTTGTAGCTGGAACGGGCGCTGGTGGGTCCACACTCGATTTTGTTCGGCTCATTGCGTGGAGCCGATACAACTCCAACAAAAAACGCCACTGGTTCACTTTCCTCTATTGCAGGGTTTTTTGCCCGAAATTCTAAAATCGCGCATTTCGTGATGGTCATCACATCCTGCTTCCCACGCTTACGTTACCCCACGGCGCGGCGCTTGCGGCGGGATCCACAACGTGGAGTTCGAGAAAATGACGCCGATAGGAACTCCAGAACTCGTTTTGCTGCTCCTCGCGCTCGGCGGGATGACTGCAGCTGCGATCTGGGGCGTGGCCGAGCTAGCGAAGGCGCGAAGATGAACGTGGAGCTGCCGCCAGCCTCGCCGCGGTGACCATTTTGATGGCGAGTTTCTGCGCGCGCCGGCTTGGCAAAGGGGCGGAGCCGGGGCGCTTGGATCACCCCCGCCTTAGTCTGCCAACAAACGCGCGCGTAAAGTGAACAGCCCCGCCCAAACCCATGGCCTAATGCGGTGCTCGCAAACGTTCTATCGCTCAGCGACTTTGGGTCGCGTTCGCCCTCTTTCGCGAGCTGGACGGTCGTCCTGGCAACCACCAGCACGATCGGATCCTTGCGATCCACCAGCCCCAACTGCTTAAGAGCGTCGTCAAACGCGGCGGTGATGCGCGCGATATCCTCAGCGCCAAACACCGCCGCTTCCCCTAAGGGGGCGAATTGGCATAGCAGCAACCCCATCACCCGTCCGCGAATGGATAACCCAACTTCGCCGGCGGCGCGACGAAAAAAAGAGGACCCAGTTCTCCCCAATCCTTGTCCGCTTCGCGTTTGACCGCGGGCGCCGCCTGAGTCTTGGACTTGATCCAATGCCGCGAGCGGCTGGAGACGCAGCGAGCCTGACTTGGATCGCAGCAGCCCCAATTCTTCGGCCTTACGCTTGACGTCCTCGCTGTGCCGGGCCGGGAGAGGAAACCCCCTGCGTCCTCAACAGGCTGTCCCCGCTCAGGCGCCCTTCACCAGCACATCTCGCAGCACAACGGCATCGTTGTGCGCCTCGTCATGCGCGGCGAAGACGAGCGTGATCGGCCCTTGCCGCGCCAGCGCGCGCAGGCGCTCGAGCGCGTCGGGATGCTCGCGCAGCTCTTTCAGATACCGGCGCCGGAATTCCTGCCAGCGCGCCGGATCGTGGCCGAACCATTTCCGCAATGCGCTGCTCGGCGCGACATCCTTCATCCACTCCTCGATTGCGGCGTCCGCCTTCTTGACGCCGCGCGGCCACAACCGGTCGACCAATATGCGCGTGCCGTCGCTCGCGGCCGGCGCCTCATAGGCGCGCTTCAGCTTGATTTTGGCGGCGCGCACTTTTTTGCTCATGAGCGACAGCTGCGGAAAAGATCTGCTATCCGCCCTTCCCGACTCCATGTGTTGCGGCCCGCGGCCGATTTCCAGCCTCGCAGGTCGCAAGAAACGCAGCGCATCGCGCCATCGCATATCGCACCGTGTGCCCGCGACAGCGGCTTGTAGCCTGGGTTGACGCCCGCGAACACGGGCGGAAACCCAGGGGCGGTGCGGCCGCTCCGTTTAGGCCTAAATGGCGGCGCGCTGACAAGAAAAATCACGAACAGTGATCTGGTTCATATTCGGCTGACGAGACCGTTTATTTAATTCGATTCAGTCCCACTCTGTCTGCGCAGATCAACGGTCCGGAGGAGCGTCCAAAATGTCGGGCTCGGATCGGTATTCATATCGCAGGATGGGAAGCAAGGTCATCCACCTTGCATGTCTTGTGTTGCTCAGTTTCTTCGCCTGCTTCGCGGTCAAAGCGGATGAACCCCCAGCCTGGTCTACACCGGATGCCGTCGTCCAGCAGATCGCAAAGTGCCTGCACGACGGCAAAGAAGTCGTGATGGGGGTCAAGCCCGAAGACCGATGCGTCGAGCGGTCCGCCGGCGCCTCCATTGCACGGGCCGCAGGGATGCCATTCGAGACCGACATTGCTGCCGTGTCCCGCGATCAGAATGATCCACGCGCGCTGTCTGGAGACGTGATCAGGCGGCTCGTCCGTCAAGCCGATTAGCCCATTGCGCCATCAGGCATCAGGATCATCGGCGCCGTATTCTGCGGGGACGTTGACCTGGTCGGCCTCAAGTTGAGTTACTCCCTAGTCTTGGACTACTCGGGGTTCAACAAACGCGTTTTCGGCCGCAACGTCAGGATACACGGAGATCTGAGCGTCGAATCCAGTGTCGTCCGTGGGGCATTCGTGCTTACGCGGTCCCGTGTGGATGGCTCTGTTTATCTGAGCGACGGATTTATGTTTCGGTCCGTCGCATTCGATACGCAAATTGACGGATCTTGGCACCAGGTCAACAGCATCACGCTGAAAGAGGCTGACTTTCACGGCCTCAAGGTATCGACCGACTTCGACTTGTCCAGCTCCGCGCTTACCAAGCTGCTGATCACGTCGAGCGAAATCAAGGGCGGCTTGTATCTCACGGGCAGCGAAGCGAGATGCGCCTATCAGATCAAGGCCAATGACATTCGCTCGGCTGCAATGGAGAAAACCGGGTTCGGCTCTTTGGTTTCGCTCGACGGCGCAGCCGTAAGCGACGAGACGAAACGGCCTGTCATCTACGCCTGGTGGAAACGGCTATTGAGCCCGGTCCAGGATGCCGGCCAGGACGTAGCCAAAAAGTACGCGCCGGTCTCGGCGAGGCTGAGCAGCCCGAGTGTAAGCGATCTGGTGCAAGCAGAGATCCACCGTGTTGCCGCAGCCGAGTCGAAGGATGCTCTCCCGGGCTGCGATGACATGGCCGCGTCGAAGAACGCCGAATTCCAGTTTTTCGACAACCAGGTGCAAAGCCTCTGTTTGCGCTCGTTCGGATGGCTTGCCCCTGCTCCCGGGACTGCTGACCCAACCAGCATATTGGCCTTGCATGGAACGAAGGTCGCGAACAACCTAATCATCGATGTGGGCGATTCGGAGCAAAAGAAAAGCCTGTCGGACCCGGAGTCCGGGAAACGGAAGGAGCTGGCGAAAACGCGACGATTCGAAGCGCTCAGCGTCTCGATGGACACGCTTATCTTCAATTTTTTAGCCGATGAAACGCAGGATTATGTGACATACCTCGACGGTTTTAAGTTCAATCAGGTCCGTGACGGCGCGTTGGATTGCGAGTATCAGCAGCCAAAACCTGAAGAGACCGGTCTTGCAGCCATAGACAAGAATGGAGCAGCCAAGCGCAGAAGGATCAAAACCGGGGTCGCGGTGCCGGACGTCAAAAATGTCGAGCATTGGCTGCAAAGAAATGGAGCATCGTCGTCGCAGCCGTACACGGCATTCGTAGATGCGCTCGACAAGGCCGGCGGCGACGCCGTGCACCTCCGGATCGCGCAGAAGAGCCGCGACGTATGTGAAAACACGATCCCATGGCTCGGATGGACCATTAAGTGGTTCTGCAACAAGCGAATACGCTCTCAGGCAGCCCTAGAAGCTTACGAAGACCCCTCAGATCGAAGACCTAGAAGTGCCGTGGCCGAACGCGCGAGCGCAGTAGTTCGCGGCGGGACTGACATCCTCGTCCTCGTCTATCAGTGGGTCCTGTGGGGGCTGGCAGATCATGGCTTCCGCCCAAGCAAGGCGTTGCTGGCGACGCTGCTTGTACTCGGCGCGTTCTGGCTGTCGTTCTGGTTCAAGCTGCGGATTGTCGGCTTTGAGCCAATACCAAAAGAAAAATCGAAACAGCATCTAGGAGAAAAGCAATCAGTGGCCGGTCCGGATATCTGGCCCATTGGGCCACTGTTCCTGTTTGACCGTTTGGTCCCGGTATACAGGATCAGAGACGAGCACTATTCGATCGCGAGATACTTTAGAGGGGCGCGCCCCGATGAGATTCCTGAGCATCGCAACCCCGGGAAACCGCCGTACCGGATGGCATTTTTTCGAAAGAATTACTTTGTCTGCCCCGTTGGAGAGGAAGAAAAAGCGCGAGCGGAGAAATGGCTCGTGGTTTTGCGTGTTATCGGGGCAGTGCTTAGCGTGTTCCTGTTGGCGGCGATAAACGCGTTGACCCGCGGTTGAGTCATTGAGCATTGAGCACGGTGCGACAAAGCGGCGGCAGATCGTCCACGGTGAGCGGCGCCTTCGGCGGCGAATCCGGACCGCTCGGCTGATCAGCTGAGCTGAGCCAATCCTCGAGCTCCCTTCCGCACCCATCCTCGCTGAGCGGCGGCTCTTGCGGTGTACACTCGACGCTGCCGGAAGGGGCAGGTGATGCGCACGTGAAAATGATAATCGTGCTCCCACCAGGGCCGCATTTTTGCAAGCCACGCGCGATCTCCCTCGGTTGTCTCGCAGAGTGCCTTCTTGATTGCCGCATTCACAAAGGTGCGTTCCACCCTGGGCTCTTCCGCCGTCACCTTGAGCAGATCCGTATGCCGGTGCGTCCAGATTTTGGGATTAACGTTGCGGCGGCCCGCGGCGACGACGACGGTGGACATCATCTCCTCGCGCTCCAGAGGAGTGAGCACGCGGCGAGGCATTGGCCGGAACCAGATATCGACATCGAGCCCAATCTGATGGCTTGCATGCCCGGTCAGCATCGGGCCGCCCCGCGGCTGTGCGATGTCGCCGACGAGCAATCCTGGCCAGCCGATGTCGGAGGCCTTGCGCGAATGGTTTGCAGTGAGGAAATGAGATCAGGATTGCCCCAATAGCGGTTCCGCGAAACCCGCATTACCTGCCAATGCGGGCCGTCGATTGGCAGCGGCACGGCTCCAGCGAGACAGCCGTTGGAATAGAATCCAATTGCGGCCGGCTTCAATGCTGCCGGCGTGAGTTTGCGGGCAAAGAATTCCTTTGCGGGCGTCGACGGATTCTCCGGGTCCTGGATTGCAGGCAGCGGCTGCGGGTGCAGCTTGCCTTTCTCCTGTGCTGCAGCGGTGCAAATGCCGAGCATTGCCAGGAGAAATGGCCAGCACAGCCAATTCATCGCGATCTGCATTGAGATACCGGCTCTCCGCGCTTCGCGCAGCCGATTACCGGCACGACAGCCAACTGAGCGCGCCGCGACCGGCCACGGTACTACAGCGCTGCCGAGTAGCCGGGGCATTCCTGCTTGCTATGCTATGCCGTTGAGTACAGCAAGAACGACAACGACGCAGATCCCGTAGGCGGTAAGCGCGGGCATTTGACAATCCCTCTTTCTCGTCGCTCCGCCCGCACGGTTCGATCATAGATGCATTTTCAAACTGAGGCACTACCGTACGCTGCTTCCGACAGGATTGCCCGGGGACGACATCGCGCGCCGGAAAAATTCAAACTGAGGCACGACAGACCGTCCTAACCAGTGGGCAGGCCGGCGGGTCACATGTTCGCCGGTAGCCTGTTCCTGTCGCTCACACATGTCCTAGATGTGGAAGTAACTCGCTATTTAGACCCTCTCAGTCAGCGTCCGCACCGGCTCGGTCCGGCGGGGACAAACCCAACACGCATTCCCGTGGTCCATGGGGACTGCTGGACCGGGCCACCAATCAGTCTCGCCGGAAGCACAGGCCCAAACTTGCAGCCGCCGCCGAGGCTGCCGAAGGCATCGACATCGCGCGCTTCGAGGATTTGCAACTTCACCGAGAGCGATTGTGTCTCTGCGGCGGGAGTGCATTTCAGTATGGTCCCTCGTAAAGCCTCGGGGAAGCGGGACGGGTTACTTACTTCGGAGGCAAGACCGCGATCGCCTCGATCTCAAACACTGCGCCCGGCCGCGCGAGTTGCGGCACGCCAATAGTGGTGCTGGCTGGGGGTGCCGCCGTGTTCACATACTTGTCCCGCACCTCACGGTAGGTGCCGATGTCGACAATATAGTTGTTGAGCTTGACGACGTTCCCAAAACTCGCGCCGACGGAAGTCAGCGCAGCTTTCACATTCTCGAGCGCGATTTCGATCTGTTCGCGTGCATTGGCCCCCATTTTGCCTGCCTTGTCGATGCCGAGCTGGCCAGCGAAATAGACAGTGCGGCCGGGTCCCGTCACTTCCACCACATGGCTGTAGCCAGGCGGCTTCGGCAGGGCGTCGGGGCTCGAGAAGCGGATGTTGTCTGGCATGTTTCAACTCCTGTCGGTTGACTGCGTGTAGGCAGGAAGGAACAAACTGGATGGCTCGCAGCTGCGACCAAAAGTCGATGCTCGAAAAAACGGCAGCACATAGACTAGGCTTGGTCAGTGCAGAATGAAAGAAATCCGCAATGATGAAGATCCTATTGTTGCAGGGCGCCAATCTCACATTTCTCGGACGGCGTGAGCCGGAGCTATATGGCTCGACAACGCCAGCCGAACTCGAAGCTATGCTGCGGCGCCACACTCACGAGCACGCCTACCAACTGGAAATATTCTACACCAACGTCGAGGGTGAAGCGATTAATCGCATCTACCAGGCTGTCGACGAAGGCTTCGACGGCCTGGTCATGAATCCGGCGGGCTTTACCTACGCGGGCTTTGCCTTGAAGGATTGCATCAAGGGAGCGGGGTTGCCATACGTGGAAGTGCACATCACTAGTATTGCCAAGCGTAACATCCACTGTGTCTTGTCCGACGTGGCCGAAGGAATGATTACCGGCTTCGGGATTCACTCATACATTCTGGGTCTCGACGCGATGCTCGAAATCCTAAAAAAGAGAACAATGGGACGCTGATAGGACGGTACTTGGATCGCAGCAGCCCCAATTCTTCGGCCTTGCGCTTGACAGAGGAAACCCGCTACGTCCTCAACAGGTCGTCCCCGCTCAGGCGCCCTTTACCAGCACATCTCGCAGCACAACGGCATCGTTGTGCGCCTCGTCATGCGCGGCGAAGACGAGCGTGATCGGCCCTTGCCGCGCCAGCGCGCGCAGCCGCTCGAGCGCGTCGGGATGCTCGCGCAGCTCCTTCAGATACCGGCGCCGGAATTCCTGCCAGCGCGCCGGATCGTGGCCGAACCATTTTCGCAATGCGCTGCTCGGCGACCTCCTTCATCCACTCGTCGATCGCGACGTCCGCCTTCTTGACGCCGCGCGGCCACAGCCGGTCGACCAATATGCGCGTGCCGTCGCTCGCCGCCGGCGCCGCATAGGCGCGCTTGAGCTTGACGTTGCCGGATCGCACTTTTTTGCTCACGAGCGGCCGCTCCCAAAAAGAGCCGCCAAAACGTTCGCTGGATGTTTCAGCCAGGGGACGGCTGCGCCCCGCACCGTCAGGCAATTCGCGATCCGGTTCGACAGTGGCCACACTTAGGCCGCACTGATCCGTGATGAGGAGGACGCTTTCTTGCTGATGGTCTGACTCAGCCCCGCTGGCCAGGAACCTGGCCGGGCTCTTTTACCGAAACTGCCGTCGGACTGACTGGGTTAGAGGTCTGTATCAGTAGCGTTCTGTAGGGTCGAACCCCGCCTAGGCATCATCCAGCCCCCTAGGCGGGGTTATCCGTAGTGGCACTCGGCCGAGATTCAGGTTAGACTGTTAAAGTCAACCTCCTTCTAGGTCCTGCTACTTGAGCCCCGCTCCGGCGGGGCTTTCTCGTGGCGGCCTCAGTTGGCGGCCTCGTTATAAACACTATTCCTAGCGCTGAATTGCCAAAGCAAGAATGTTAAGTCCTATCGCCACAGCGAGCGTGATCGCGGCAAGGGCAAGCCACATCTCTCCTCCGTTCCGCGCCTATAAGTTAGCGCGCGCTTGCTATTGTCGGTCCCGATATTTAGGTGCCCGCAGCGATCCCCTCAAGGCCCGGTTCTTCTTTCGATTTCAAAATGATCCTCGCCCCCTGGCGCATCTCCAGATGTGCATCCGGATAGACGAACAGCGCGGCGAGCAAGGGAAACGGAGGCCAACTGACCAGATCGAAACAGAGTGGAGGCTGAGAGACATCAATTTAATGAGCGACCCGATCGACATCGGCAGAGGAAGGCCCCGGGAGAAGAGTGGATCTCGACCGGGGCCCTAGCGTTCCCTGGGGATCTGGGGGATCGTTGGGGAACACCGTTCACATTATAAGCGTCGTGCTCTACCCATAGCAAAGGGGCGCAGAACGGCGATACTGCGCCCCTTTTCCGCTTCCTCCCCCACCCCCGGGATCAGCAATAAGGAGAATGAAATTGCGGCTGGGCGAGGGCGCGAGGTTGCTTAGGTCGTCTAATTTTTGGAAGCCGAAGACGAGGCCGCCGCTGGCGAAATCTCCCTGCCTGATGTGAAGGCGGACTGATCGCCAAAAGGCCACTCGGGCGCTTAAGCCGAGTGGCCTTTGAGACGAACTGCCGGACTGATCCGGTTCCGCTCGTCGCGACACTAACGAACAAGGATGCGTCTTGGTTTCTTGGATCAGGCAGCGTCGTCGCCTAGGATAAAGTTCAGCGCGTCGGGCCGAGATGGCCCGATCGGCAGACGAAGGCCCCGAGGGAGAGACCGGGCGGCAACGTCACCGGCCTGTCGATCGTTCGCGATCTCGGACTTCTGATGGGAGTCGAGCGCCTGCGGATTTTGCAGTTCGTGCGGGAAGATCTCCTGCCCAAGCGCGGCCAGCTTGGCCCGCACCGCCGGGTCGGCGAGGGCCTCCACGACTACGGCGTTGAGACCGAGGAGCCGAGCGAAGAGGGAGAGGAGGCGCGCGAGCCGACCTCATCCGAATGCCGTAGTTTCAATGATGTCGACGCCGCGGATGCGGTCAACGAGATAGATCAGTCCGCGATCGTCGATGGTCACGTCGTTGGAGGACACGCGGTCTGCGCGGTCAGTCGGATCCGGCAAAAAATGTCCGACCTCCCTGGGCACGAACGGATCCGCGATGTCGACAAGACGCAGGCCCTGCGCAAACCAGGCAAACGGGATCACTGTGCCGCGCAAACGCTCCGATGGCTGATGGCACCCGCTCATCGGCGGCTGTGGGCTGCCGTCGAGATCGAGTCCGGGCACCTGAAAGGTCGCAATCGGCACCGGCTGCCGCTCGACGGTGATGTCGTAAATCCTGCTGAAGGAGGGAGCCGACGGCCGCAGCTTCGCCACGTCCTCGTCCGCCACCACCATGATGTTACGTCCCTTCAGCGGCTGCGGAATTGGCAAACAGGTGTGCGTCGGGTGCGGAAAAGCCGGGCTGGTGTTGGTATGCGAGACAACCTTCGGTCGCGACATGTCGGAAATGTCAAGGATGAAGAGGCCATGGTGCCAGTAGCTGACATAGAGACGATCGCCCATGCGGAGCGGATGGTGGCAACGCGGCGCCGCCCCATCTTGCCATGGATAAGGCTCGCCGCCGGCCTTCCACTGGCCCGGGATCCACCACCGCCCCACCTCGACCGGCTTGGCCGGATCGGCGAGGTCGAGGATCATCATGATGTTGCCCACGTAGCCTTCCGCCGTCGGCGAGATGTAGGCATAGCGGCCATCGAAATCATAGCGGTGCACGCCGCGACCGGTCGTTCGCCATTTGATGATCGGTTTCGGATTGCTCGGCTGCGATACGTCATAAATGCCGAGCCCGCCGCCGAAGTCGGCCGCACCGCCTTGGCCGATCTTCTCGTGATTGACCAGCATGATCCCGTCCGACACTCGCACCTTGTGCGAATGCCAGCCTTCCGGGATATTGATGGTTGCCAGCTGGCGGGGATGGCGCGGATCGGAAACGTCGACGACGGTCGTTCCGTGCGGCGCCGCCATGTGCGCGATGTAGAGCGTCGTGCCGTCAATCCAAACCTGACCGCCGCCCGGGCAGTCCAAATGCGACACGAGGCTGGTGTTGGACTGGCTCGGCACTGCCAACTCGAATAGGTTACTCCCCCACCTTGCCGCAGGCGCAGCCGGGGTGCAAATCTTTGGCCGCGTCGATGCTCACACCAACTTGACGATGTCCCCTGTGGCGTCGCGACCCCATTTCTTGAACAGGTGGAAGGATTTCAACGCGGGCTCGTCGCTCGCGACGAACAGGATCGCCGGTCGTTTCTCGTCGCCGTTGATGTGCTCGAACCAAGAACCGCCGGGCACCGCGAGATTATCGAATTTTTCCCAATCGAAACGCTTGCCGTCGATGACCGAATGTCCCTTGCCCTCGAACGGAGCGGCCAGCAGGCTCGCAGTCTGCCGGACCGGACGAGTTTTCTCGCCAGGGCGCAGCACCTGCGCGAAGAAAGTCATGGTCTTGAATACCGGCCCGCCGCTCAGCGGGTCGGTGTATTCGATCGACAGCGCCTCGTAGGGATCGCCATCCCACTCGATGAAGCGCTCGATCAGCTCCTGCATTGCTTCCCAACGGTAGACGTACATCGGCGAGGAAAATCCGGCGCCGCGGTGGTGCTGCAGGAAGCGGGGCTTGAGGCCGCCATGGTCATAGGCCCGCGCCGAATAGTCGGTCGGCACGGTGGCGGTCTGCTGCTTCTTCTTGACCGGCTTGCCGTCGATCATCTCCGTGTAATCGTGCTCGAAATAGACGGCGTTGAGCGTCTCAACCAGCGGCAAGTCCAGGACGGAGAGATTGATTGCTGGCTCGTTGCCGACGTTGCCGTGGTTGTGCCAGGTGTCGACCGGCGTGAGCACCATGTCGCCCGGACCGAAGGTGATGTCCTCGCCGCCGACGCCGGTGAAATTGCCCTTGCCCGTCAGGCCGAAGCGAATGGCGTTGGGCGAGTGGCGGTGCGGCGGCATCACCTCATTGGCGTCATTGAGCCGGTACGCAGTATACATCGTGCTCACTGTCGCGCGCCGCGGCGACAGGCCGGGATTGACCAGGATGAGCGAACGGCGCTCCGAGTCGTCCATCGTGACCAGTTCGGCCGCCCGAAAGAGGATCGGTTCGATATCGTTCTTGTAGCTCCACCGATGGGGTACGGCCTTTTGCGTGCCCATCAACTGCTTGATTTCATCATGCGCGACCTCGGTCGAGGTCGCCCAGAAGGGGAACATGCTCTTTGCGGAAATATCGCTGTAGAGTGCTTCGAGAGCTGCCTCGCGGTTCGGAAGACGACGCGCAGCAGTCGATGATTTGCTCATGTGGTCGCTCCCTCGAAGGTCCGGGCTGACACGTTGCGCAAGCGTAACATAGGCAGCAGCGGCGCACCACTGCAGCTATTTCAAGGGCACCAGTATCAGCGTTGCGAGCTGTTCTTTCGACAACGGCGCGGCGATGTACTTAAAGCTCACCGCGTCTGCCATCGCCAGATCGAGACCCTCGATCCGGTCGGGCAAGACGTTATTTTTCGGGTAATAGTCTTCCGGCGCCAATCTTGCGATCGCTTCCGGAATGCGGGCCCAATCCGCAAAAGCGGATACCGCAGCCTTATCCGCATACATCCAATCGACCACCTCGCGGTAGGCCTGCAGATAACGCACGAAGACGGCCCTACGCGACTCGATGGCGTGGGCATTCACCGTCATGAAGCGCGCGGTCTGATTTCGCAATTCGGGAACGTCGCTGGCCCGCATGATCTGCCTGATCTTTCCGTCCCTCAAGAGATCGACCGCGAACGGCGGTGACGTCCAACCGACGTCGATCTGGCCGCTCATGACCTGGGTGAGGGTGGAAGCCGGGCTACCAGTAGCTACGGGCTTGTAGGTGACACCGAACACTTTCTGAAAAGCGTGCACAGCGGCATAAGTGGATGATCCGGCTGTGGAGTAGGCCACACTCTTGCCTGCGAGATCCTTCTTGTCCTTGACGGGTGAGTCCGCTTTCACGTACCAGGTGAGGTCATTCGCGCCCGTGTGCGTGGCCGCGATCACACGAATCGGCGCGCCCTTGGCAAAGGCTCCGAACGTATTGAATGTGCCGACCCCAGTGCCGATATCGGCGCTGCCGGAGATCACGGCCTGCTGGGTTTCGCCGGCGCCCTGGGTATAGAAAACCTCCAGCACGAGCCCCTGCTTCTTGAAGAAGCCGGCATTTTGCCCCAGCTCCGAAAAAGAATTCTCCCACGTCCCTGCCAGTCCCCCGGCAATGCGCAATTTGTCCTGCGCGACAGCGGCGCAATTCAAGCCGACAAAAAGCGCGAACGCCGGCATTGCGAGCCTGAGACTAAGCTTGATCATGTCCCGTCCTCCAGGCCACTACGCGATGCAATTCGATCAACTGATCAACGAACCGAATTCATGATCCGTCGTTCGAAGCTCCGAGTGGCGCCGTTGCCCATATCATACCATTTTGCTCATGGCTAAGTTCTCGCCTGTCTGCGGTGGTCCAGATGGCCGGTCGTGGATCAACACAGCTATGTCGGCAACAACGGCGGCTCTTGGCGAATCATGTCCGCGGCCTTCTCCGCAATCATGATGACCGGCGCGTTGATGTTGCCCCCGACCAGGTCGGGAAAAACCGACGCGTCGACCACGCGCAAGCCGTCCACCCCGATCACGCGCAACTTGGAATCCACCACGGCTATCCTGTCGGAAACGGCGCCCATCCGACACGTCCCCGCCGGATGATGCGCGGTCACCCCGGTCTTGCGCGTGTATGTCTCAAGCTGCGCGTCGGTGGTGACATCGGCCCCCGGGTCGATTTCCGCGGCGATGAACGGCGCGAGCTCACGGCGGCGGGCCAGATCGCGGAAGATGGCGATGCCGTTACGGAGTTTCTTCCAGTCGTTCGCTGTCGAGAGCAAGGCTTGGAAAATGCGCGGATGCGCGAGCGGATCGGCGGATGCAAGCGTGACCTCGCCGCGGCTTTCGGGCCGTAGCAGCACAATACGGCAGGCAAAACTGTCGGCAAACGGCTGCTTGAACGGCGGCAGATAGGGCGATGCCAGCAACGAGCCGGAAATGAAGAGAAGCTGGATGTCAGGGATCGGTTCGCTCTCCTCGCTCTTCACGAAAGCCGTGATCCCGCCGGGAAGATCGGTGGCAAAACCCCGACCAAACACGAAGCCGTTGATCAACCCAAGCGCCATCCGGTCGAGGCGCATGTTTCGCAACAGCGGGCTGTCATCGCACCGGCCATAGATCAGCAAGGCGGCCGCATGGTCCTGCAGGCTTTTGCCGACGCCGGGAAGATCCACTCTTGCCGGAATGCCGCACGCGCGCAGTGCGTCTGCGTCGCCGATGCCGGACAGCATCAGGAGCTGTGGGGAATTGATCGAGCCGCCGCACAGAATGACCTCGCGGCTCGCCTCGACCAGATGTTTCTCGCCATCCTTGAGGTATTCGACGCCGACAGCGCGCGATCCCGCAAGCACGACGCGGGTGACATGTGCGTTGATCGTCACGCCGAGATTGTCGCGGCTCAGAACCGGGTGCAGATAGGCAGTGGCCGCGCTTTCGCGCCGGCCATTGCGTATGGTCATCTGCATGCGCGCGAAGCCATCCTGTCGCGCGCCGTTGTAATCATCGTTGAAAGCGTACCCAGCCGCCTGCGCAGCCTCCAAATAGGCATCGACGAGCGGGTCTTGATAGCGCGACCTGCGCGTGGCGAGGGGACCACTTCCACCGCGGTAATTGTTGTCGCCGCCGCCTTCCCAGCTTTCCTGCTTGCGGAAGTAGGGAAGCACGTTTGCATAGGACCAATTGGGCAGCGACCGCGACGCCCAACGATCGTAATCGGCCCGATTGCCGCGCACATAGGCCATGGCGTTGATCGACGACGAGCCGCCCACGACCTTGCCGCGCGCGACTTCGATGCGGCGACCCGCCATAGTGTCCTGCGGCTCGCTGTCGTAGCCCCAGTCGTAGATGCGCTGGAGCAGCACCTTGCCCCAGCCAAGCGGAAGCTTGAGGAACGGGTGCCGGTCCCAACCGCCCGCCTCCAGGACGAGAACGCGCACGCCGTCATCCTCTGTCAGCCGGTTGGCCAGCGTGCATCCCGCAGAACCCGCTCCGACAATGACGTAATCGTAGGCCTTCGGGATCTTCGCCATGTCGCAAGATAGGGAGTCTCATCTCGCCGCGCGGACTTTCCCGCAGTCGCCATCCTTGCAACCCGCACACGGTCTGGCAACGCTGCAATTCGCGTGTGCAAATGCAAGATCAGGCTTGAACATGGCCGTCTTCAAGTTTCAAACTTCAACCACATCGAGTTCTCGGCCCGCGCACCAACCATGCCTGACGATTTGCACATCCCCGCGCCGCCCGCAATCGCGCTTCACCTCGCGCGGATTGCAGTCTTTGCGGCGCGCGCGCTGCTCGGCACACTTCTTGTCGGCATGATGCTGCTCAACGTTGCGAATGCGGTTTGCCGCTATCTGTTCGGCGTGGTGCTCATCGGCGCCGATGAGCTCCTGGTCTTCGCCATGATCTGGATAGTGATGATCGGCATGATCCTAGTGACGATCGACCGCCGCCACATTACGCTCGATTTTCTTGCGAACCGGCTGGCGCCACGCCCGCGCATCGCGCTCACCATGTTTCATCACCTCATTATCGCGATCGGCGGAACCTATGCGGCCGTTCAGTGCCTGGAGTTCACGCGGCGCGTAGCGACCATCGGACAAACCAGCATGGCGATCGGCTTTCCCATGTTGTTCGCGCATTCGGCGCTGGTTGTGGGGTTTGCGGGGACGGCGCTAGTAGCGGCCGTGCTCCTCGTCAGCGGCGGCACGGAGCTCTTCACCTCAGACCGCGCCACGAAGACCAAGCTGCCATGATCTGGACGCTGGCAGTTCTGCCAATGGCGCTGCTGCTGCTAGGCACACCTATTTTCGGAATCTTTCTGATCGGGGCGGTCGCGACATTCATGTTGTTTCTGTCGGTGCCCCCGGTCGCGCTCCACCAGATCACGTTCGGAGCCATGGAGAACTACGCGTTGCTTGCCGTTCCGTTCTTCATTTTTGCCGGCGAGTTGATGAGCGGTTCCGGCATCGCGCGACGCCTGATCGTCTGGGTTCTGGCGCTGATCAGCCGCATACCGGGCAGCCTCGGGGTTGCGACCGTCGGCGCCTGCACGCTGATCGGTGCGATTTCCGGCGCGAGCACCGCCACCGTGGCGGTGGTCGGGAAAACGCTCTATCCGGGCCTGATCCGCGAGGGCTACGGCGTGCGGTTCGCCTCAGGCCTGCTCAGCTCCTCGGGCTCAATCGACATCATGATCCCGCCGAGTATAGCCATGATCCTGTTCGGCATGGCGGCGGAGCAATCGATCGCAAAGCTGTTCGCGGCCGGCGTGCTGCCGGGATTGCTGATCGCCTGCATGATGTCGGGCTATGTCGTGATCATGGCTCTGCGGATGCGGATTCTGACGCGCGGAGAATTCGATTTTGCGCGGCTTCGGGCAGCCACGTGGGACGCGGGGCCCGCCCTGCTGATGCCGATCTTCGTGCTCGCCGGGATTTATCTGGGCTGGTTTTCTCCGACCGAGGCGGGAGGCTTCGCCTGCCTCTACGCGATCCTGGTGGGGCGCTATGTTTACCGCGAGATGAGCTGGAAAGGCGTGCTCGATGCCGCCACGCAGGCAGCCTTCATCACCGCGCAAATCCTGATCATCGTCGCGACTGCCGCGCTGTTCTCCTGGATCCTGACCGTCAACGGGGTGCCGCAAGCCATTACTGGAGGGCTGACGGGGCTCAACCTGCCACCCTGGGCCTTCCTCATGGCAGTGAATGTCATTCTCCTGATCGTGGGGTGCTTTCTCGATCCGACCTCGGCGATCATCGTGCTCACGCCACTATTCATGCCACTGGTCAAGGCCCTTGGCATCGACCCGATCCACTTTGGGATCGTCATGACGGCGAATATCGCGATCGGCATGTTCACGCCGCCGTTCGGGTTGAACATCTTTGTCGCACAATCAGTGCTGGGCGTGCCGCTCGACACTATCTATCGCGGTGTGCTTCCATTCGCCGTCGTGCAGATCGCCGCGCTGTTGATCATTACCTACTGGCCCGGACTTTCGCTGTATCTCGCCACCGCGCTCTGAAGCTTCAGGAAACGCCCATGCCCATCAACCGATTGCTGCAAGCCACGTTCGCAGCCCTTGCCGTCACGGTTCTAGCGTCAGCGCAGCCGGTGGCGGCCCAGACCGTCATGAAGCTTGCCAATGCCACCATCAACGACGTGCAGCATGAGTGGCAAAAGCTGTTCGCCGCCGACCTGCAGAAACGCGTCGGCGACAAGGTCAAGACCGAAATCTATCCGGCGAGCCAGCTCGGCGCAATTCCGCGCATGGTGGACTCGGCACGATCGAGTCCTTCATCACCCCTACGGCCTTCATGACGCCTACCGATCCGCGCTTCCAGATTTTCGACGTGCCCGGCCTGTTCGCCTCGCCGGAGCACGTTCACGCGGTCATCCATGAGCCCGCCTATCGCGATCACATGGAGACGATGTTTCTCAATCGCGGCCTTCGCATCATCGGCGCCATCTACAACAGCCCGACCGTGGTGCTCACCAAGCAGCCCGCGCCCAGGCTTGAGGCGTTGAAGGGCATGAAGGTGCGCACATTTGCGTCGCCCTTGCAGATCGAGCCGATGAAGGCGATCGGTGCAATCCCGGTTCCCCTCGCCCTCACCGAAGTCATTCCGCAGCTGCAGTCCGGTGGGCTCGACGGGATGCTTGCCGGGATGCCGATCCTCACCGCGTTTAAATATTACGACGTGGCGAAATTCGTGACCGACCTCAACTTCGCGCAGATCGTCAGCGTAAATGTGATCAATGAAGCATGGTTCCAGAAACAGCCCAGGGACGTACAGGAGGCGGTTCGGGCTGCCGGCCGAGCCGCCGAACAGCTGGCATTCCCGTGGGGCGTCAATAACGTCCAAAAGACAAACGACCTTTGGCTTACCAACAAAGGCGAAATTCTCAAGCTGCCGCCCCAGGAGCAGGCTTCGATGATGCAGACCTTCGTTTCGCTCGGTACCAATATCGTGGCGCAAAATCCCGTCGTGAAGGCCGAGATGGAGAAGCTTCAGGAGCTTGTCGACGCCAAGCGGCCCAAGTGACTGCATCCTCCCGCTAGGAACAGCGCGAGTTCGATTGGCCTCGTCTGATCTTCTATCCCGTGTCGGTTCTAGGCGGCGGCAATTCGGGAGCGCGCTGCCACGATCGTCGCTCTTCAGTGTGGGCGAGCTCGCCCACAACGAGTGCGCTGTTGAGGGTCTCGAACTTCGTGCCGTCCGTTGTGGAGCAGTTTGCGGTGCAAGACGACCATTCTTCGGATATCTCTCATTATGCGTCTCGCTCGCCCAGCGCGAATCCGGTTTGCCGGGCAGAGACCGCCGTACCACCAAAATGCGCGAACGAGACGCGCGCGCGGCGCTTGCGGCAAGTACCGCACAAATTCGTCTCTGCGTGAAAACTGTCGTTGCCCAATTGGCGCAAAGGCCCGGAACTAGCGGAAGAAATTGCAAAGCAGAAAAGCCAAAAACACGAGACAGATCAGATACTCAGTTCGTGGCGGAGAGAGTAGGATTCAAACCACGAATCTACCTCGCCGTACCCATTTGAAAACTCGAAGTAATTCAGCAAGTTAGGTAACAGAGATTCCCGGAACGGCACAAGTTTTTGCGCCAACTTCCGTTAGCTATATTCGGCCTTGTGCTCCGGGCGTGGGATCGCTCAGATAATCCTTGAGACCGCGGTTCGCTGATCTCCGCTCGTCGAGCGCGCTGACGGTGCGCCTCGCGACCTGATCATCGGACTTGCCGCCCGGCAGAAGTTGCTTGCGGTTTATTATCGCAACAACTTCATCTCCGTCGCATGACCGGTAGCGGATCGGCGGCCTAATTGGGCGGCCAAAGACTTGGCCGAAGGCGGCTATGCCCTAAATCCGCCGCTCTGAGCGCCTTAGCTCGTCGCGTTTGGTACCCTTGTTCTCAGTACTCAAGCCCCGCTCCCGCGGGGCTTTTATTTTAGGCTTAGCAAGCAATAGCCCGCCGGCTTGGCCCGGCGGGCTATTTCAATGAGAAGCGTCCCGGATCAGAATTCGGCCGGAAGGTAGCCGTTGATTTCGAGTCCGAGGCAGATTTCCACGAGTGTGGGAGTTGTCCAGTACATTCGTGTCTCCCTACCGTTCATAATGGCCAGCGTCTGATGGCATGCGGCTTTGTACCCTGCCTCGTCTTGGCCCATGGCTTGCCTCTCACGATGCAACTGACTGGTCTTTCAAATCGGGCAGGGCCGGCACGTCGGGGCTCTTTTTGAACTGCGTCAGGCTTTCGGCGATGATCTTGGTCGACTGCAAGGCCGCTCTGGTCAAAGTTGAATATTGGACTATCTCGCGCTGAACCCGCGCGCGCTCACTATGCAGCGTGTCGCTCAAGGTCTGTAGCTCCGTGATGAGCTTATCGATCTCCTGCACCGAGGTCGTAGTCGCCCGCTGCAGCACGGAGTTGATGCTGCTGGCCACCATCTCGCTTTCGTTGTCTGGGTGGCGTTCTCGGTTGGTCACGACGTCGCGGCGCACGAATTCGCGGATTTCCGCCTCCACTTCCGACTCCGCTGGCTGATCGTGTTCCACGCTGTTATCCGTTTTGCGTGCCATGTTTGATCCTCCGTTCGGCGCCCCGCGTGGACGCACATCCAGCAGTGAGGCCCCCGGGTGAACATGAAAAGGTGACCGCTTGGTGGCCAGATCGAGCAAATTCTTGGGTCGAATTTTGCCTCCGATGCGCACTGGGAAGCGGCAGGTGTCTCTACCACGAAGTCCCCAAAGCCGAAGAAGGGGCGTCAGTGTAGAGACGCGCGCCGGAGAGTGTTTCACGATTCCGAAATCCTGTGCGCCCGGTTTGCGGGCGGCGCTTGGCGAGATGCTGCCGCGTTTACTTGAAAAAAATTGCGTTCTCCCGTCCTTCGAGTGTCTCTCATTATGCGTCTCGCTCGCCCAGCGCGAATTCGGTTCGTCGGGCAGAGACTGCCGTACCACCAAAATGCGCGAACGAGACGCGCGGGCGGTGATCGCCGCAAATGCCGCACAAATTCGTCTCTGCGTGAAAACTGTCGTTGCTCGATTGGCGCAAAGTCCCGGAACTGGCGGAAGAATTTGCAAAGCAGAAAAGCCAAAAATCACCGCGGCCCGCCTGCCGCAGGGGGAGCCGCAGCGTGACCGCCGGCGCTCACACCAAACACGATATGGAGCATAGGCGTCGCGATGCGAGTCCGCCCGCCACTGTTTATTTTTGAACGCCGACAAGATCCCCACAATCTCAAACTTGGGGCATCGATCGGCTTACGCCCGTCCGCCGGGTCTTTTCACACAAGTAGGGAATGAGGTCCCAGCGCAGTGGGCCGAGCGGGTTGTCGTCTATTCGGGCGGCAGCCTTCGGGCCTCTAATGAGAGACATTCCTTCTATGAACGGCGGCGGGTTTGAGGTACTGGATCTCGTCCGCCCCGTCCGGACTTCCCGCGCGACGGGAAAGGAGGGTCCCAATGCGCGCGTTCGTTCGCGCCGCGGTTGCGGCCGCGCTCGTGCTGATATTGTCTGCCCCCACCATCGCCGCCGACAGGTCGTTCAAACGCGACGATCTTGCGGACGCGGCGATCAAGCTGGAAGCACAGATCAAGGCCGAGGCGGGGCAGGTGACGAAATCCGCCGCCGCGCTGCGGCGCGAGGCCGACGCCGCCTTCCAGCGCAATGACGTGCGCAGCGGCATGCAGATTCTCGGGCAGATCGTCACGGTCGCGCCCGACGACAGCGCGAACTGGCTGCGTCTGGCGCGAACCGTGCCGCGGATCTGGCCCGCAAATGACCGCGAGAAGAATCTGCTGCTCGAGCGCGCGGCAACCGCCGCCTACATCGCCTATCAGCGCTCCGGCAATCCCACAGAACAGGCCGAAAGCCTGCTCGTAATCGCGCGCACTTATGCTGACCGCCAGGTGTGGCGTCCGGCGCTCGATGCACTGCGCGTTTCGCTTGAACTGCGCGAAGTTGCCGAGGTGCGCCAGCAATATGAGCGCATGCGTGAGGATCATGGCTTCCGGCTGCTCGACTACACGGTTGATTCGGACTCAGCGTCGCCGCGCGTCTGCTTCCAGTTCTCCGAAGATTTGCCGAGCAAGCGCACCGATTTTTTGCCGTTCGTGAGCGTCGGCGGCCAGGACAAGCCCGCACTCTCCGTGCAGGAGCGGCAGCTCTGCGTCGAGGGCCTCAAGCACGGAGAGCGCTACTCCATCACGCTGCGCGCCGGCGTTCCCTCCCAGGTGAAGGAGACGTTGACAAAATCCGCGGACTTCAGCGTCTATGTTCGCGACCGCAAGCCGCTCGTGCGCTTCACTGGCAAGGCCTATGTGCTGCCGCGCACCGGCCAGCGCGGCATTCCGGTGGTGAGCGTCAATACCGCGGCCGTAGCGCTCGAAATCTACCGCATCGGCGATCGCAACGTGCTCGAGACGGTCGTGGGACGCGATTTCCAACGAAATCTCGACCGCTACGATCTCAACCGTCTTGCCGAAGAGCGCGGCTCCCGAGTCTGGAAGGGCGAGATGGCGGTCGAGCAGACGCTCAACGCTGATCTCGCCACCGCCTTTCCTATCGGAGACGCCGTCGGCGCGTTGTCGCCGGGCGTCTATGTCATGGTGGCGCAGGTCGCCGGCGCGCCCCAGGATGAATTCGATGCGCTCGCGACACAGTGGTTCATCGTCTCCGATCTGGGCCTCGCCGCGTTTTCCGGGAATGACGGCATCCACGTCTTCGTACATTCGCTCGATACCACGCAGCCGAAGAGCGCGACCGAGGTGCGGCTGCTCTCGCGCGGCAATGAAGTCCTTGCGCGCAAACCCACCGACGATAGCGGCCACGTGCAGTTCGAGGCCAATCTGGCGCGCGGAGAGGGTGCGATGGCGCCAGCCATGCTGATCGCGAGCGATAGCGGTGGTGATTACGCCTTCTTGAGCCTGAAGGGGCCGGCCTTCGATCTCACCGACCGCGGCGTCTCAGGCCGCCCGGTGCCGGCCGGTCTCGACGCTTTCGTCTATACCGAGCGCGGGGTCTATCGCTCCGGGGAGACCGTGCAGGTGACGACGCTCTTGCGCGACGGCCAGGGCATAGCCGCGCTCAATGTGCCGCTCACGCTGGTGATCGAGCGGCCGGATGGCGTCGAATACCGCCGCGCCGTCGTTCCCGATCAGGGTCTGGGCGGACGCGCGCTGTCGTTGGCGCTGGTGTCGTCGGCGCCGACCGGCACCTGGCGCGTTCGCGCCTTCGCCGATCCGAAGCGCCCGCCAGTCGGCGAGGCGACCTTCCTCGTCGAGGACTACGTGCCCGATCGGATCGAATTCGACCTCAGCTCCAAGGCGAAAGGCGTCTCCAAGACGAGCGCAGCCGAGATCACGGTCGAGGGGCGTTTCCTCTATGGCGCGCCGGCTGCCAAACTCGAACTTGAGGGCGAGATGATCGTTTCGGCGGCGAGCGAGCGGCCGGGCTTTGCCCGCTATCAGTTCGGGCTCGCTGACGAGGACGTCGAGACTACGCGCCAGCCGCTCGAAAACCTGCCG
Source organism: Xanthobacteraceae bacterium (assembly GCA_035263865.1). GTDB lineage: Bacteria > Pseudomonadota > Alphaproteobacteria > Rhizobiales > Xanthobacteraceae > VAZQ01. Next base: position 3,310 of record DATFQX010000156.1, on the reverse strand, counting down.
GATACCGACGACAACGGCAAAGCAAGGTTTGCGGTGACGCTCGAAAAGCAGCCGCAGACGACACGCCCGCTCGAGGCGCAAGTTGTGGTGCGAATGGCCGAGTCCGGCGGTCGCGCCGTCGAACGCAAGCTGACGCTGCCAGTCATTCCGAGCGGGCCGATGATCGGCATCAAGCCGCTGTTCTCCGGGCGCTCGCTCGGTGAGGGCGAGAGTGCGACCTTCGACGTGATGTTCGCGTCGCCCGATGGAACATCGCTTGCGCGTAACGGCCTGCGCTACGAGCTGCTCAAGGTCGAGACCAAATACCAGTGGTATCGTCGCGACGGGGTGTGGGACTTCGAGCCGGTCAAGACGACAAAGCGCGTTGCCGATGGACAGATCAACGTCGCCGCCGACAGGCCGGCGCGCATCTCGGTCCCGGTGCAATGGGGCCGCTATCGCCTTGAAGTGTCGACCGACGACGGCCCGCTGACGTCGGTCGGCTTCGATGCCGGCTGGTATGCGGAGGCAAGCGCCGACACGCCGGATTTGCTCGAAATCGCCCTGGACAAGCCGGAATACGTGCCCGGCGAGAACATGACGGTTGCGGTGACCGCGCGCACTGCCGGGAAGGTTACGCTCAACGTGATCGCCGACCGGCTGGTCTCCACCGTCACGCAGGACGTGGCTGCCGGCACGGCACAGCTGCGCGTCCCGGTCGGCAACGATTGGGGCAGCGGCGCCTATGTGGTGGCAACGCTGCGGCGGCCGCTCGACAGCCGCGCAGAGCGCATGCCCGGGCGCGCTATCGGCGTGCAGTGGTTTTCGATCAATCGCAAAGCGCGCACGCTTGCGCTCGACATGAGCTTGCAGACGCTGTTGCGTCCCAACAGCGCGCTGCGCATCCCGATCAAAGTCAGGGGGCTCGACCCCGGCGAGGAGGCGCGCATCGTCGTGGCTGCAGTCGATGTCGGCATCCTGAACCTCACCGGCTACAAGCCGCCGGCGCCCGATGACTATTACCTCGGCCAGCGCCGGCTCACCGCCGACATTCGCGACCTATACGGTCAGCTCATCGACGGGATGCAGGGTGCACGCGGGCAAATCAAGACCGGCGGCGATGCGGGCGTGGTCGAACTGCAGGGCTCGCCGCCCACGCAGAAGCCCTTGGCGCTCTATTCCGGCATCGTCACCGTCAGGGCCGACGGGGCGGCCGAGGTCCTTTTCGACATCCCGGATTTTGCCGGCACCGCGCGCGTGATGGCAGTCGCCTGGTCGAAGGACAAGGTCGGCCGTTCCGCCGGCGACGTCACTATACGGGATCCGGTCGTGCTCACTGCGACGCTGCCGCGCTTCCTTCTGCACGGCGATCGCGGCACCATGCATCTTGATCTTAACAATGTCGCAGGGCGAGCCGGTGACTACCGCCTGGAAGTGAGGGGCGAAGGCGTCGACGTCGTCGGCAATGCCCCGCCGCGGACCCTTAAGCTCAACGCCAAACAGCGCAGCTCCACGACGGTTCCGTTGTCGGCGCCCGCGGCCGGCAACGCTACGGTGATGGTGCGGGTGAGCGGGCCGGGCGGCTTTGTGCTCGAGCGCAGCTACGCGCTCCCGGTGCGGCCGGCGACGCAAATCCTTGCACGCCGCACTGTCAAGCCGCTCGCCAAGGGCGAAAGCCTCACGCTCTCCAACGATCTGTTCGCCGACCTCGTTCAAGGGAGCGCCAGCGTCGCGCTCTCGGTCGGCGTTTCCAACGCGCTCGATGCGGCGGCGCTCCTGGCAGCGCTCGACCGTTATCCGTTCGGGTGCTCGGAGCAGATCACGAGCCGCGCGCTCCCACTGCTTTACGTCAACGATCTCGCGAGCGAGGCCCATCTCGCGCTCGACACCGCAGTTGAGCAGCGCATTCGCGAGTCGATCGATCGACTGCTTGCGCGTCAAGGCTCCAATGGCTCGTTCGGGCTGTGGTCCGCGGGCGGCGATGACGTCTGGCTCGACTCCTACGTCACCGATTTCCTGACGCGGGCGCGCGAGCGCGGCTTTGCCGTGCCCGACATCGGCTTCAAGTTAGCGCTTGATCGGCTGCGCAACTTCGTCGGCAACGCCGAGGATCCCGCGAAGGACGGCGGACGCAATCTCGCCTACGCGCTCTATGTGTTGGCGAGGAATGGCGCCGCGCCGATCGGGGATCTGCGCTACTTTGCCGATACCAAACTCGATGCGATTGCGACCCCGATCGGCAAAGCGCAGATCGCCGCGGCGCTCGGAATGCTCGGTGATCGCGCGCGTGCTGAACGCGTCTATGCCGCGGCGCTCGAATCGATCGCGCCGCGGCCGGTGCTCGACTACGGCCGCAGCGACTATGGCTCGGTGCTGCGCGATGCGGCGGCGCTGGTGACGCTCGCCTCCGAAGGCGGCGCGCCGCGGCCGACCATCACCGGTGCGGTTGAGCGCGTCGAGGCTGCGCGCAACCTCACGCCTTATACCTCAATGCAGGAGAACGCGTGGATGGTGCTCGCCGCCCGCACGCTGGCGAAGGACGCACAGACCGTTACGCTCGACCTCGGCGGCGAGAGGACGCAAGGCGCACTCAATCGCAACCTGCGTGCGAGCGATCTGCAGCAGCCGCTGACGCTCACAAATGTCGGCGAAAACGACGTGCAGGCCGTCGTCACCGTGTCGGGTGCGCCGGTCGTACCTGAGCCCGCCGCCGAACGGGGCTTCAAGATCGAGCGCAAATATTACACGCTCGACGGCAGGCCCGCCGATGCGACCAAGGCCAAGCAGAATGACCGCTTCGCGGTCGTGCTGAAAATCACGGAGCCGCAGCCGCAGTTCGGACGGATCATCGTCGCCGATTACCTGCCGGCCGGTTTCGAGATCGACAATCCGCGGCTAGTGTCTTCCGGCGACACCGGCACTCTCGCCTGGATCGAGGACGCCCAGGAGCCGGTGAACGCCGAGTTCCGAGACGACCGCTTCAGCGCCGCCTTCCAGCGCAAGAGCGGCGATCCATCGGTGTTCGCCGTCGCCTACGTGGTGCGCGCCGTGTCGCCTGGACGGTATGTCCAGCCGCAGGCCTACGTGGAGGATATGTATCGGCCCGATCGTTTTGGCCGCACCGGCACAGGCACGATCGAGATCACTGCAGCAAAATGAGGTCGGGAGTAAATCCCGTGCGCTCAGTCCTCTCCCCGCCACGGAGGACTCGAAGCCCGCCACGGTTGCGGCGACGCTTGAGTCTTATCGCTGCGTCGGGCGTAATCATCGCTATCGTCTGCTCGGCTGCGTATTGGACATTCGCGCTAGGCCCGCCCCCACTGGGCCAGAC
>DATFQX010000155.1:0-3356 GCA_035263865.1 Xanthobacteraceae bacterium | reverse complement strand
GAATGCTTCTGGGCGGCATCCTGGAGACGGTCCACTTCCTTCGGGGTTAGATATTCCCGATCCCGCAGATCGGCGTTCGGCGGTCGGCGCGGCGTAACTGTCCGATTTAGGATGGTTGAGGGGTGGCGACGGGTGCTCGGATTTTTCACAGGCAGGCAGGCCGGAGCGAGCTGCCAGCGATATAATCTCTGCACAATGGACGTCCGTGAAGATATCCGGTATCACGATCAGGCCACCATTCGGCTGGCGTGCCTGTGCGGCAACGACAGATTCGAGTTCGGACAAGTCGCGAACAGGGGCTTCGATCGTCTCCACTGCGAGGGACGAAGCGGCCGCTTTGAGGGGATTCAGGAAAGACTCGGCATATGGCGCAACTGCTGGGTTGAACAGCATCGCGACTCTGGTGACGCGCGGCGCAATCTCCTTAAGCAGCTCCAACCACTTGCCAGCCAGCGAGCCAACCATGGCCTGGAAACCCGTGACGTTGCCGCCCGGCCGCGCGAGGCTCGCGACGAAGCCGCTGCCGACCGGATCGGAAACCGTCGCGAAAACGATGGGAATGGTGCGCGTTTGCTCCAGCAGCGCGGCCGTGGTGGGTGTGACAGCCGAAAGAATGAGATCGGGTTGTAGCGCGACGAGTTCTTTCGCGAACCGCCGTCTCGTCTCCGCGTCTTCAGGCGTCGCCCAGCGAGTGTCGAACCGGATATTGCGGTCCTCCACCCACCCGAGCTTCTCAAGTCTCTCCCGGAATGCGGCGAAGAACGCCGGTCCTTCCAAGTCGTTCTCGGGATAGCCCATCAGCACGCCGATCGCTCGCCCTGCTGCGCACGCGCCGCGAGCGGCCATGCCACCGCCGCGCCGCCGAGCAACGTGATGAAGTCGCGGCGCCTCATGTCGGACATTGCGCTTCCTCTCGCCTTGGCCCCGGCAGACGGACTCATACGCCGCAGCAAACCGCCCGATCAGCTTTCGACGGTGACGCGGTGAACAATGCAAGCGTCCCTCGGATAGCTCGATCTGCTGCCATTGCAGGTCGCAGACCTCCGAGGCTCGCTGGCCGTGCCGATAGGCGACCAGGATCATGGTCGCGTCCCGATGCCCGTAGCGGCTTTTTTGCACAGTCGTAAAGGGAAGAGCGGCTGCACGGAGCGCATAGCGATCGCAATGCAGGATGGAGGCGCCGGGGCGGGTGCGCGGTGGATCGGGAATGGCATTGTGCTGCAGAATTTTGCACGTTCGCGAGCTCGACAAGCCGGCGCATCAATGGTGCGAACATTGCCGCCCCGGTCGAGGCGGCTGTTCGATCTACGATAGGCGCCCGACCAGCAGCCGCGACAGCTTCGCGAGTCACGGCGCGTGCGGCTTCGGCGACGGACAGCACGCGGCGACTATAGGTCGTCAGTCGCCGGAGCGCGGCATCGTCGGTGCGCTCGACGCGGCCTTCGCGATTTCGCCGCCGGTGCCGGGCTTGCGGACCGACGCGACGCCGAGCGCTTTCTCGATCCGCATGAACCGGTCGAGCATCTCCTCGTGGATGCGGTCGGTCTTCTCGTGGAGGTGCGCGACCTCGAGCTCGGCCTTGATGTTGACCTCGTATTCGATCTCGGACCGCACGCGGTCTTTCGTGGACTGGCGGTCCTGGCTGATCAGCACGAAGCACGACAAGAAGATCGCCTCGAGCGACACGATCATCGTCAGCAGGCCGAACGGAAACGGATCGAACGGCTTGAACCACGGCATCGGCACGACGTTCATCGCCATCCACACCACGAACCACACGCCGTTGAGGATGAGGAACGCCATGCTCCCCGAGAACGCCGCGATCACGTCGGCGATCCGGTCGAGCAGCGACAGCTTGCTCTCCGCCGCCTCGTTGACGTTGCGCGATACCCGCGCCTGGAGCAGCGCGTTCGCCTTGCGCGTCATCCGGCCCATCGCGCCGAGCATGTCGAGGCCGGCTTCGGGACGCTTCTTGAACAGCTGCAGCATGTCCTCGCGATCGAGGACGTAGAGCGAGCTCGCCTCGGCAGCGGTCGCAGTCGCGGTGCGCGAGCCACCGTCGAGCAGTGACAGCTCGCCGAAGAACTCGCCGGCCGTCGGCGTGTGCAGCACGATCTTCTGGCCGGCCTTGTCCTTGACCGACAGCTCGATCCCGCCCTCGACGACGATGAACATCGAGTCGCCGGGCTCGCCGGCGCGGAACACCACCTCACCCGGCTTGACTTGACGATCGACCATCGCCTGCGCGAGCACCGCGCGCTCGTCGTCATCGAGCGGCGCGAACAGACTGATCTTGGCCAGGAACGCTGGGTCGACCGACATGCGCGTAGGATATCCGGTAGTCTCCCGCCATGTCTCGATGGATCCCGTTGGTGCGGGGGATACCGGCCGCTGGCGCAGAGATCCTTCCCAGGTAGATGTGCAAACCCGTTCGGGTCACTCTCAATTTAATCTGCGGCGTTGAGGAATAAGCGATTGGCTGGGAGTTGATCTGGTGCGCTCCCTTGCCTCCGGCGCAGTTCGGCAAGGTGCAGCGCCGGACCCTCATTATCTCACCCATAGTGGGGGTCCGCTCACGCCAGGCCCCACATGGAACCAGTTCCGCCCCATTCCTGAGTGGTATCGGGGGAGGCTGGGGCAGTCATGGACGGGCCGATCGCATCCTCAAAGACGGCGAGGCATTCAGCATGCGCCGGGAGGACGGCTACATCGCCGGGGTCCGGTGGTGGATGCCGGGCATCGTGCGCACGCTCGCCAATCACATGCTGTCAATGGACGAGCCGGATCACAGGCGGTTGCGCGATATCGTCGATGAAGCCTTCCGCCGTCGCGCCATCCTCGAGATGGAGCCGCGCATCCTCGCCATCGCCGACGAGCTCGCCGACGGACTGTTCGCGCAGGACATACCCGCCGACCTCGTCGAGCGCTACGCGCGCCAGCTGCCGCTCGCGGTGATCTGCGAGCTGCTCGGCCTGCCGCTTGCCGACCGGGCCAAGTTCACGGCCTGGGCCGGTGGCTTCACGCGCTTCACCGGCACCATCGGGTTCATCAGCATGATTCCGAAGATTGTCGTGAGTTTTTACGCGATGAGGCGCTACTTGGAGCAGCAGCTGGAGGTCGCGCGCGAAAGTGGCGGCGAGGGGTTGATTGCCGAGCTGGTGCGCGTCGAGAAGAACGGCGGCCAGATCAGCCGCAACGAGATGGTGTCGATGGTTTTCCTGCTGCTGTTCGCGGGGCACGAAACCACCACGCATCTCATCAGCGGCTCGGTGCATGAGCTCCTGAAAAATCCCGGATTGCGCGACTGGCTGGAAGAAGACTGGAACCGGGCCAATCTCGCTGTCGAGGAATTCCTG
>DATFQX010000154.1:0-4117 GCA_035263865.1 Xanthobacteraceae bacterium | reverse complement strand
CCAATCTTCGGAGGGGTTTAGGAAGTTATGGCAGTCGTTCACGAACTGCCGCCAGCGGTGCCGCGGAACATCAGGGGGCGGACGATCAGGACCGAGGACGCACCAGCTCGTGCTCGCAACAGGTGGCAACCTCGTGCGCGCCATGGTCGACGCCGGGCCAGGTCGGGAATGTCGTAGGCGTCGGAAAGGTTACGCCAGCGGCGCATGAGTGCGGGGCGCCGCCGCTATTTGAGTAGCTCGTGCACCTTCTGCGGGCTTGCAGGTGTGAGCGAACACCGGACTCGGCCCCTTTCTAAGTCTGAATCAACCATTTTGTGATGGCGATCACAGCGGCCGAAACCATGGTCCGGCATGTTGCTCGGCGTCTTGGAGCTGATTGCACGGGAGAACTCAGATGCGCAAGATCACTCTGTTTGCCGTTGCCGCCACTTTGATCGCGACTGGTTTCGGAGTGTGGGCGGCCGTTCCCTCCAACGCGCGCGTTCCCTCGACGAGCCAGGGGATTGAACCGACCCAACTCATGATGAACGCGAAGGGCCTTCCTACTGCGGAGGCTTACGACCACGGCTTCGTATTCCATTGAGTGTCGGCGGGATCATTGCCACAGGACCTATAGTCCACCTCTGCTGAAGGCCCGCCGGATGGGCGACGCGGCTGGCCCGCGCACCTGCAAAGGTGCCGCGTTGGTGAGTAGGTCATTTGCGCCATACGCATCGGCGCAGATGACAAGTCCCGGCCCGCCTCTCCCGTTACTCTAAATCGGCGGGCCGGGGCGCTCTACCGCGGTTAGTGTTCGGATGGCATGACCAGCGCGCTCGGGTCGCTGATCTCCCCAGAGCAGCGCGTTGTGCCAAGCCCCGGCCCGTCGTGCGCAGCGGCGGGCCGGGGCGTTAGGCTGTACTTGCAAATTACTTAGTTCACTCTCGCCGCCAGCTCTTGGCCAAGGCTGCTATGGCGGCTTCTCGCGTCACTGCGTGGCCGTGCGTCGGCGTTCGATCTTCGTGATACCCGAAGGCTAACGTCCACATCCAGGGGCTTCCTACGGGAGCGGCGTGGACTTTCAGGATGTGCCCGACAACGGTGCCATTCGTGAGCGAGGGTGAGGTAGTCCTTGTCCATTGGCGCGCACCTTTCCTCCGAAGATTAGGTCGTTCATGTCATCTTAACCTGGCCTGCTAAAAATAAGGGTTTTGGGGGTGGGTTGTAGAAAGCATGGACCCTGTAAGGAGAGCGCTGCAAACCATTGCGGCCATCGAACGCGGACGGATTCACGCAGAGGAGCCCTCGCCGGCCGAAAAGGTCCTCTCTCGGATTTTAAGCACAAGCTCGCCGTCTTCTTCCGAAGGCCGAAGCGGGCCGACCGCGCGTTCCGCGAATAGTGAGACGACTGCGGACTTGGCGTCTTTGACCGATCAGGTTGAGAGTACTGCACCGGAAGCTGCATTTGCGCGTCATCGGGAAATTAGGATCGACAAGCGGGATCGTGTTGTGGTCGCGCCCGCTCTCGAAGTCACACGACATGGCATTACGATCATCACTGGCGTGTTGTTATTAGCGCTGGTCCTTTGCCTGGGATGGATTGGCGGACCGAACTTGGATTTTTTCACTGCCAAACCAGGGTCGCTTCCTGACAAGAAAGTCGACGCAGATCCACCTGATCCTGCAAAATCGAACCGACTGGCAGTGCAAGGTTCGCCGGCGAGCACCATTGCTGCGACAACGGGTCGTGCGCATGAGGCCTCAGAGCGCGGGCGCCAAACAGAGTCATTGCTGACGAAACAGGGTGCAAATGCGTCACAACCAACTGTGGTCGAGCGCAACGCCAAACCCGCACCAGTGCCAGAGACGAGGCCGACAACCATCGAGGGGTGGACCATCCGTCAAGTTAATGGCGGTACGGCCGTCTTAGAAGGACCGGATGGCATCTGGAAGGCGAGGCAGGGAGACGCCGTACCAGGCGTAGGAAAGATTCAATCAATCGTGCGCTGGGGCAATCGTTGGATCGTCGCGACTAGCAAGGGTCTTATCTCGACGCCATAAGGCGGCCTACGAGCGGCGCGCCAGCCCGTAGCGTTGATCATGACGATTTCAAAACGCCTTCTTGCTCGTGGCGCTCTCGTGGGTGGCGGCGGGCGCAATGAGCCACAATGCCATTGCCGCCAAGCTTAACGAGCGCAACGTTCGCACGGCACGGGGTGGGGCATGGACGCATGTGCAGGTGGGGGCGATCCTTCACCCCTTCGGCGGTGCAAGCGTCGTCGCCGCGGTATAGCTACTCGGCGAAAAGGTGCGTGACCCACTGATCCCGTAAAGTCTTCTCGGCTGCGTACCGATTCACAACAATTCAGGATTGCCCAAAGGACCGAGTCGTTCCTCCGTGCTAGGCTGAGGGGTGCGGGAGACCCACCGCACGGGGTGGGGCCGGACCCATGAAACGGCGCGATTTCATCTCGCTAGTCGCCAGCGCGGCAGCCGCGTGGCCGCTCGCGGCGCGCGCAGCAGGCGGCGATGCCGGTAATCGGATTCCTCGGCGCCATTTCGTCGCCCGACACTGACTCCTTGTTCGGCAGCATCGGCCTAATGGCAGCCCACTCATGGTCGGTGAGTTCATGGCGCATGATTCGAAGCTCTAGTTTTGAGGCTTGAATCACGGCTGGGCAGTCGATCTCAACGTCACCCGCGCATCAATCGCAGGGGCTTTTTGGTCGCTTTCCGCCCGAAAGCGGAGACCTGTGGAGTTGACCCGAGGGCGACATTTGAACCCTACGCACCGGCGGGAGTGCGCCGGGCATCGAGAATGTCCAAAACGGGGCAATGGGGTGCCATTTTTCCCGAGCATCGGGCCACCGTCTTCGCCAACAGACGTTCAAGTTTTTTCAGGTCGCCAAGTTTGGCTCGAATGTCTTCCGGACGACGCGCAGCAATCTCGCGAACCTCTCGACACGAAGCTCTTTCGGGTCCCCCCAGCCGCAGTAACGTGCGGATTTCGTCGAGAGAAAAACCCAGCTCGCGCGATCGCCGGATAAAGGCGAGGATACGCGCCTCCCGCGGCCCGTACACGCGACGACCACTCGCGGTGCGTTGCGGCACCGGCAGCATCTTGATCCGTTCGTAGTAGCGGATCGTCTCGATGTTCACGCCGTTGAGCCGCGAAAGCTCGCCAATAGCTATGCGTTCGGCTCGCGAAACTGTGATCGCGCACATAGGAAAGCCCTTGATCCTGTAGTCGCTACAGGATGCATCATGCCACCGTGACGATCAACAACACTCGAACTGCGAATTTGCAGCGCCAACAGCGGTTACCGGCAGCTGGGGGCCTCGTCGGAGCCCTCGCCGCCTCGTCCTGCTGCATCCTGCCGCTAGTTCTGTTCAGTCTTGGTGTGAGCGGGGCCTGGATTGGCAATTTTATCGGGCTAGCACCTTACCAGCCCTACTTCCTCGCTGTGACCATAGGCTGCCTCGGCTATGGCTACTGGCTAGTATATCGATCCACCAAGCTCGCGTGCGCTGATGGAGATGCTTGCGCGCGCCCGCTGTCGAACCGGCTTGTTAAGACTGGACTCTTTCTCGCAAGTCTCCTCGCCGTAACCGCGCTCAGATTCAATTTCCTCGCGCCCTTGTTCCTCAACTCATGAACGGAGAATCCCCGTGACCAAGCTACTCGCCTCTGCTGCCATTGCCGTCAGCGTTCTAGCTTCTTCCACGGCTTTCGCGGTCGAAAAGACTGTCACCCTGGAAGTGAAGAATATGTACTGCGCCGAGTGCCCGTTCATTGTTCGGAAAAGCCTCGAAGCCGTGCCGGGCGTGAGCAAGGCAATCGTCTCGTTCAAGGACAAGACAGCGGAGGTGACCTACGACGATACCAGGGCCGACATTGCCGCACTCACCCGCGCGACGACGGAGGCGGGGTATCCTTCCGCGCCGAGAAGTTGAACCGACCATGCGTGACGGCACCCTCATCACGACCGGTGCAGTTGGCGCCGTCCTTGCAGCGATATGTTGCATGACGCCGTTGCTCGTCGTCGTGTTTGGCGCGGTCGGGCTCACTGCTTGGCTCGCCAAGGCCGATTATGTGCTGATCCCGGCGCTAATCCTGTGTCTCGCGCTGGTCGCCTTC
>DATFQX010000153.1:0-14532 GCA_035263865.1 Xanthobacteraceae bacterium | reverse complement strand
CAGCGTCGGCGCCGGATAGAGATTGCCTCCCGAGCTGCGCCCGTCGGACGCCGTGCCGCGGATCACCTCATACTCGAAAAGCAGAAAGTTCTGGACGGGCGTGGCTACCGTATCGAGAGTTGCCCGGCCCTGCCGCGCGGTGAGCCGGACTTCGAGGACACCTTCCTTGCTCGCCAGCGTTACCGGCTCTCGGAACTCTGGCCGAATTGCGGGATCTGTTCTTTTGTCGGCAGTTGCGCGCAGGCAGTCGCGCCAGGACATTCAAGCGCCACCGGGACAGCGAGGGCAGCGATTGTCAGCAACTTGAGGAGGCGACCTGCGTGGAACGCGGCGCCGAATGAAAGTTTGTGCATGATAAAGGGCCCTCGGCACTCACCACTTTTATAGCAGAAGCGAATCCATCCCGCGCTTAGATGGGGCACTCCGCCCCCGTTTTCGCCCACGCTTCCACGAGCGTTCCTGCGTGCTTCTGCGTACCAGGCGCGGGCTGGCGACCAAATCCTGGCGCCCAGGCCCAACCGACCAAAGTATCGGTTCCAATGTGATGGACGAGTTCTTCCAGTGACCGGCCGCCATTACGCGCGGGGTCCTTGATCTGAGCGCAGATCTCGCCGAGCGTCTTGCCTTCCCATGCCATTTCACGCGGTGCGAGATGCCACTCTGGGTGTCCCGGCACGCGCCCGGGATCGAAGTTGGCCTGTTGATGGCAGATCGAACAACGCATGGCTGGTAGGCCATGACCGTCGGCACCGCGCTCGACCGGCGGCTGGTGGAGCCGACTCTGATCTCCCTGGCGCGGGCGGTCGCCGGCTGGATGGCAGTTCACACAGCGCGGATGCGTCAACACTTTTCCGAGCTCGACGAACATCGCCGCTGATCGCTGTGTTATATCGGCAATCGCAGCGAAGCTATCGGGTGATGCGAGGCTGTCTGATTGGTCGGAAACAGCGTCCATCGCTGGCGTGCCCATGAGCAGGGCCACGAGCGCAACGAGGACCTTAATCGGCATCTCCCAATTCATCGTCAGTCCCCTCCCGCCATTACATCGCCACCGGTGCAGAAGCGGCCCCCCACGATTGGTTGCGATCGAGCTCGCTAGGCCCGCGAGAGATAGCGTCCTGGATCGGCGAGAATTACGTCGCGCATGGCCTCGTGATATTTGATGTAACCGGTGCAACGGCACAGATGGCCGTCGAGTGCCTCGGCAATGGTCTTCTCGAGATCCGCTCGCGCCACCGGCTTCTTCGCCAGACGTTCCAGCAGCACCTGACCCTCATTCAAAAACCCGGGGGTGCAATATCCACACTGAAACGCGAAATGCTCAATGAAAGCCCTTTGCAGAACAGAAAGCTCACCGTTCTTCGCATGGCCTTCGACCGTGCGGATGGCCTTGCCGTTGAAGTTCACTGCAGGAACCACGCAGGTCGGCATGGTATGGCTTGTCCCGTCGGGATTATCAACGATGACCGCGCAACTCAGGCACTGCGCGGCGCCGCAGCCGAATTTGGTGCCTGTCATCCCCAGATACTCGCGCAGGAAATCGTTCATCGTGAGTTCGTCGCGCACGTCCCTCGGGCCGTAAGCGCGCCCATTGATGGTGACGGTGAGCATCGTCACTTGAGCACTCCCTTGATCATGGCTTGAGTCACCGGCAAGGACCGGAAGCGGTGACGAGTGGCATCGTAAATGGCGTTGAGGAGCGCCGGGACCACGGGGATCATGTTGACCTCCGCCATGCCCTTCGGATGTTCCGCAGGATCGACGGGCGGCAACACCTCGACCTCAAGCTCGTGCAACGGCAGGTCCGAGCCGCGCGCAACGAGGTAGTGGCCGAGGTTCCATTCCCCGTTGCCAGGCCCGTCCTCGTAAGGCGGCAGCGTCTCGAGCAGCGCATAACCAACGCCCATTGCGAAGCCGCCCTGCGCCTGTCCCAGCACGATCTCGGGAACCAGCGCAGGCCCGCATTCCAACACGCTGTATGCTTTTGCGATACGTAACGCGCCGGTTGCGCGGTCGATCTCGATGCGGACCAGCGTTCCGCACTGCGCCGTGTAGGTCGGTCCGCTATGGTTGAGGCTGGCTGGCGGAAACTTCACGTTGGAACGATCGATGCGAACAAATTTGCCCGTGCCGCGGCGCACAGCCAGCGCATCGATGTCGGCCGTCCACGGCTGTCCGCTGACCGCGAAGGTCGCGCGCGCCCAGGCCCAGCGGTTGAAGCTGTGCGCCATCGCGCCGGTCACGCCGTTGCGCGCATGCGCCTTTGCGGCGATTGCCTGCGAAGGAAGCGGCGTCAGTCCCGGCATCACCAGTTGCCCGTCTTTCCACCGTGCCTTCTCCCAGTCCTTGGCCTTTGGATCTCTGGGCGCGATGCCCCACAATTCGAGCGCCGCCGGCCAGAGACCGAAGCGGAAGACGACGCGCGCGGCCTCGGCTGCCGCGTGTGACCCGACATGGGCGCCGGTCGAGGCGGCGGTCGCTGAACTGGTCGCAGGCACCCAGCGCGGATTGCGCGCCCCCGCGTCCTGCGTCTTCTGATCTATGGTGAAGGGGTCGCCGGAGTCCACGAGACCGAGCGGACCGAATGTGTCGACTTGCTGCAGCGCGACTTCATCAGCGACACCACCGAGATGCGGCGCGACCCGATTGGCCAGCGCCGTTCCGAGACCGTTGCCCATCTCAGCGCCGTCGCAATAAATGGCAATCTGACCATCGGCCCCAATTTCGACGGACCCCAGGCAAGCGTCGCCGCCGGCGCCGTAGTTCTTGGTGGCGACCGCGACGCCGGTACCGACGAGAATTCCCGACTGCTGTCCGCGCGCCTTCTCTTCGGCGCGCCGCGCCCAGATCGGATGCTTCTCCAGCTTATCGAGGATTTCGGGCGTGCGGATCGACACGACGTAGCTGTTCCCCGCCACCGGTTGCCGGTTGCGAGTCGCATTGCGGCGGCGGAATTCGATCGGGTCGAGCGGCAGGGCCGTGCAGATCTCGTCGACCTGCACTTCAAGCGCGGTCATGGTCTGTATGGTTCCGTAACAACGCATCGAGCCAGCCGTCACGCCGCGCGAGTGGTACGCATACGTCGTCAGATCAACCTTCGGGACATAGTAAATGCCGAGCGCGGCGAGAGCGCCGACGGACGCCACTTGGCCCGAAAAATTGGCCAGGCCTCCGCCGTCCAACGCATGGTCGGCAGCAAATCCGACCATCTTGCTGGTCGCCCGATCGACCCCGATCTGCGTGCGCATTTTGAAGGCGTGTCGTTTGATCCCCAATTGAAACTGCTCGAAGCGGTTGTTGGCGAGCCGGACGGGATGATTCGGAAAGAACATCCCCGCCAATGCGACGTAGAGCGGGAACCCCGTGTGGTCGCGTCCGCCGAATCCGCCGCCGCAAGAGGCGCAATTGGCGTTGATGTGCGCGGGCTTGAAGGCCGGTTGAGCATTGCCGAGCATATAAGCGATCCCTGTCGTGATCTCGGCCGGCGACTGCACGCTGATAACGAGATTGAGGTCCTTGCGTCCGGCGTCGTACCAGGCAAGGCCGCTTTCCAGCTCGAGAGCCATCGGGTCGACTGACTGCGTCTCGAATTCGCGGTCCAGCACCAAAAGTGCCGGATTTTTCGCATCGAGCTCGGCGCGGATCTTTTCGCCGTAACTTGCGGCCTCGGCATAGGCCGCCCCACTCGGCACCGGGAGGCGCGGCCATATCGGGGCCCCGGAGTTCTCGAAGAAACCCGGACTAACCCAGCCGTTCTTGGACGGCGAGTACACGTCGGGCGCGTCGGGGGTAGGGCCTCCCACGCGCGTGAATCGAAACTGGCCGTAGTTCGGCATTTTGACGGGGCCGGTTTCTGCGCCGAATTTCAGAACAGCCTGGTCGCGCAGAGCGAGCCGCGCCTGATCGAACGTGTCGAAGTCCTCGAAGATCAACATCGCCACCGGCTGGCCCAGGTAGAGCGGCGTTTTGCCCACCGGGCACAAGAGGTCGCCGGCATAGAATTCGGGAACGCGCGCGCCGATTCGCGCGAGGTCGTTGGCGGTCACGACCACGGATGGCTTCAACGTGCCGGTCAGCAATGAAACGTCGATTCCAGTCAAAACGTGGGTCGCATCTGCGGTGCGGATCAGCATCGCGTGCGAGGTGTCCTGCGGCCAGCCCGGGAGATCGGCAGCGCGAAAATCGGACGCGTAGAGCTTGGCTCCTGTGACCTTGGGCACGGCGTCGATGCGGCCGCGGCCGCTGGCGGCCGGGTTCCAGCGTTGCCGTCCCGGCAGCGTCTCGCGCTCCGCGAAGCTGGGCTCCTCGGCGATTGCCAGCCGCGACATACTGAGAGCTATGCCGCTAGCCGTGACCAACGTGACAAACCCGCGTCGCGAAAGTCTCATTATGCCGCGCCTCTCACCGCCTGAAAGGGAACTATGAACGAGGTATTCAGGATGTTCATGTGCACCGGCGCTCACCTGAGCATGTGTGAGCGCCGGTACGGGGAGTTTGGGCCTCAGGGAAGATCGGCCAGTGTCTTTGCGCCCGGTCCCGGAGTGATTAAAGTCGGCCACTGGTGCGAACCAAATGGCACCTGCGGGGGCAACGTTGGGGTGATTTTGAGCTTGGCATCCTCGTCGATAATCGCCTGCCGCGCGTCCCCGCCCATCAACTCGAAATCCATCGTATAGTAGTTGCCGAAGAACGCAGCGCCCACCCACCGGTCGGAGATGATGCGGGTGAGCGAATCCAACATCTCATCCGGGGTGGTCGTGAACGAAATCGTCTCGATCAGCATCAGCCGATCGTTGATGGCCTCGGGCCCGAAGAATTGCGCGAGCACGCTGAACAGGATGTTGTTCTGGCGGGCGACATAGATCGTGTTGCTGGCCGCGTAGGTCTTATCCCAGTCGGCGCCGAGCATCTGTTTCCAGCCGGCGATCACGTTCATCCAATGGGCGACCTGAGTTTGCGCCGCCCAAGCGATGTTCTTCTTCAGGAGCGGAGCTTGTTTCTTGGCAAATTCCGCCACGCCCTCAGGTGTAATCCCGTCGTTCTTCAGGCATTCGTCCATGAACGCAATGTTGTTCTGCAGAATCGCGCGGCTGTTCGGCTTCCAATCGTTTCGCAAAGCCGTGGCATCGAGGCCGTCTAGCGCCGCCTGCATGCGGGTGCGATATGTCGCCATCGAAGGGCGCCAGCTCTTGTCGTTCGGGCTGTTGATAAAAGGAGCAACGATCTGGCCGAGCGCCATGGTGCTGTGACCGACCGATTTCATCAGCTGATAGTCGATAGGCACTTGCGGGGCATCGAGCGGAGGCTGGCCCGGCCGGTAGAGGATGAAGCGTCCGCCCGCTCCCGAGAACAGCCCGAGGATCACCGGGTGCTGCGCCAGGATGTTCTTCTTGAAGATCTGCGCCGCGTCGCCATAGAGCTCGAACATGGTAGTGTTGAGCTGCAGCACATTCTTCGTTCCGATCTCCGTGGCGCTCGAGGTCTCAGTGCCGACGATCGGCTTGAAGTAGGCCGGCACTTCGGCGGCGCGTGCTAGCGAGCCGTTTTCGATGGCTGCGAGAGCCGGAAGGATCAAACCGATGCTGCAGACGATTATCGAACCATGCTTCACGAGCCTTCTCCCATGCCAGAAGTGACGCGCGGCGTCACGCGATCCCAGCCGCCTTGTTCCTACGCCGATCTTGATAGAGCTGTTGAGCATTCCAACCGTGCAACCGGCATTGTACGGTGGCGCTTCGCAAACCGCCAGGCCCTCGTGTCCGTAGGTCTTCTAATCAAATTGAAGAAGCTGCCGGCGCATGAGATGGTCGGTTGGATTGGAATTGAGCAACGACGTATCTTTGCGTGTCACGACTGGTAATGGAGCTCAATAATGCGAACGCGATTTACCGTAGTAGGTGTTGCTGCTATTCAAGCTCTGCATGCGCAGGCCAAACCGCCGATCTAATATGATCGCTATCAACGAGGTGCGCGATCAAGAGGGCTATGCAAAAGAATACGTTCCAGCTGCTCAGAAAAAATCCGCGAGCGCTCGCCGGTAGTCTGCGGCGGGCGCAGACGTTCCTCCGGACGCTAGGCATCGAGATCACGTTTTCCTAGGGCGAATGGGCACGAGAATAATCAGAGTGAGGACGAGTGCTGAAAGCACCGTCAGCGCCGTCAGCATCGTCAGTGCTGCCCATACTGGGTCCCGAGCCGACCTTGCTGGGGTCAGAGAATAAACATGAGTCGTGCAGACGATGCCGACGGGTGCTGACGCAAAATCCCACCCCTTCCTTGCCTCCTCCGAGCCTGTCACCCGGTCAGCAAACACCCTGAAGTCGGTAGTGCCTCATTTTGAAATTCCGGCGCTGTGGAAGCCCTTCGCTTTCATATGGCTGCTGTTGACGCTCTGGCATAGTCAATTTCCGAAGGCGTGGATGAATTAAGGCCGCATAACAATTGGACTGGTTGCTTGTTCACCACGAATGGCCCGAAACGTCCCATGTATGAGATCACGCGCACCGGCTCTGTAAAGAGCAGTCATGAACGCAACTGTATTGGCCGCCGGACCGCCGAATTCCCAAGTACAATTGTCGAAATTACATCCAACCAAAAAGTTGGGAAGGAGAGCGCTGAGTTGCAACTTACACCGCCGAAACGTACAACCGTAAAAATGGGCTGCCGTCTAGGCAGACAGTGATATCTTCGAACGTTTGATCCCGAGCAATCATGCTGCGATCCTTTCCTTCTAGGGCCCACGCTTAGTCGGCTTTTAGCTCGCTCGCTTCGACCAGCACCGCCAACGCCTGTCTTCGCGATGAGCTGCTCAACGGCGAGATTTTCTACACTTTACGCGAGGCTCAGATCGTCATCGAGAGTTGGCGACGCCACTACAACACGATCAGGCCCCACCCCTCAATCGGATACAAACCATCAGCACCGAGGTGTTCGTGCCCGCATTCGCCGCGTGCCCGGCTGCGCTACTCCGACCGGTTCCGCCGGTCACGCTGGCGCAACGGCCAACCTTAAATTAACATTCCACCTGGACCACTTAGCGGGGGCTGATCATTCCCATAAGCCGCTTTTTTCTTGGCGAGGCTGTATAGTTCGCACAGGCCCAGGTTAAACAGGCAAGACTTGTTATGGCGAACCCATCTCCACGACCGGAAAGCTTGTTGACCGCTTTGCCGACGGAATTGTCGCAAAGCCTGTTCGCGAAGGCGCGTCCGCTGTCGCTTAAAGCCGATCAGACCTTATTCATGGCGGGGGATGAGGGCGACGGATGCTATAGGGTTGAAGAGGGCCTGCTTAAGGCGAGCATCGCCGCGCCGGCCGGCGGCGAGCGTATTCTCGCGATCTTCGGGTCAGGGTCCGTCGTTGGCGAGCTGTCCATGATCGATGGTGCGCCGCGTTCGGCTTCGGTCACGGCGCTGCGCGATTCCAAGCTAAGCTTCGTCGGTCGGACCGCGTTCGAGGCGTTTGGAGAATCACGGCCGGAGCTTTATCGTTACATCGCGACATTGCTGGCGCAACGGTTGCGCGACACGGATGATGCTCTCGTCGCCACCAACTTTCTTTCTGTAAAAGCGCGCGTGGCGCGTGCTCTCTTGAGCCTAGGCGAGGCATTCGGCCGTGATCTCGGAAAGGGCCGCATCCTGGTTCGGCAAAAAGTTTCCCAGAGCGACCTTGCCGCCATGGCAGGGATTGCGCGGGAAAATGTCAGCCGCGTCCTCAACGATTGGGGAAGCCGTTCGCTGGTGAGCCGCCTGGCAGGTTATTACTGCCTGGAGAACAGGGCAGCCCTCCAACGTGAAACCGAAGAGTGAAGGCATGGCCACGCTGGCTCGCTGGGCGCGCAGCTTCGGTCTGACACGAGCAATCTGCATCTTGCTCTTGCTTGCGCTCGTCCCGCTGCGGATTGCGAACCCGCCGCCGCTCGAGGAAATCCGGTTGCGGACCTTCGACCTCTACCAGACCTTGCGGCCACGCGAGCCGGGGTTGCGGCCGGTCGTCATTGTCGACATCGACGAAGCGAGCCTCAAGGAGATCGGCCAGTGGCCCTGGCCGCGCACGATCGTCGCGGACCGCATCACCCGTCTCGCCGAACTCGGCGCCGTCGCGATCGGCTTCGACGTCATTTTCGCGGAGCCGGACCGAATGTCGCGAAGCATCGCCGCGCAGAGCTTCCGCAACCTCGACGACAACATTCGTGACAAGTTGCGCAACCTCCCGAGCAATGACGAGGTCTTGGCGCAGGCGATCCGGCGCGCGCGCGACAAGCTCAATCAGGAGTTCAAACGCGAGGCGGACCAGAACGGCGGCAAATACATGCCGCTCAACGTCGGCATCGGATTGAATACCGGACCGTGCGTGGTCGGCAATATGGGATCGGATTTCCGCTTTAACTACTCGGTACTTGGCGACACCGTCAACGTCGCCTCGAGACTGGAGGCGCGCACGAAAGACTACCGCGTTCCCATCGTGATCGGTGCACAGACCGCGAGTTGAACGAGCTGACAGCCGGAATGCTGCAGGCTTATCGCGAGCAGAATTGGGTGCGCGCACTCGAAAAGATAGAGCTCTGTCGCAAGTCTGGGGAACGCTTCGGCATCGCCGCCCTCTATGACAAGTACGCACAGCGCATCGAAACGTTCCGCCATGATCCGCCGCCACCCGACTGGGGACGGGGTCTACGAGGCGAAAAGTAAATGAGGCCGGAAGGACCAGGCACTATTTGGGTAAGCTATCGGGCGTTAGGGAAAGATGACCCTATGCTCGGAGACCTCGACGAGACAGAAATGGCGGCCGAAGGGCCGTCGGTTTTTATTCGCTGACCGAAAGGGATTGGGCATGCTCGTGTCGCGCTCCGCAGCAATCACACTGGCGCTGCTCATGATATCCGCGCCGGGCTTTGGACAGAGCCAGGGCCGACCTCCCGTTGCTCCCCAGTATCAAGACATGGTCGACAAGAGAGCAAAGGAAAGGGAGAAAATAGCCGGGTGTCAAAAACAGGCAACCCAGCAGAACATTCTCCCGCGCGATCGGCCCCAATTCGTCATCAGATGTCTCAACGGCGCGGTCGGGCCGGCGCCACGCTCGGTCGTGGCGCCCGAATATCAGGAATTGGCGGCAAAGCGGGCCAAGGAAAAAGAGCGAGTCGACAATTGCCAGAGGCAGGCCACCGAACAAAAAGTCTTGCCGCGCGACCGTCCCCAATTCGTCATACATTGTCTGGAGCAATAGTGAGGCAACCGTCTTAGGCTGACGGTGTTGAATTCGTCAGGCTCGGCACCCGCACCGGGCCTCCGGCCGGCCCGAGTCTAACTCGTGCCGCAGCATCCACGTCTTCTTTTTTTGGTGCGGCAAAGACTTGATGAATGATCGCCACTGCTGTGTTGGTCTTACCTGTTCCAACTCGCGCGGGTTCAAGCGCAAGAGAGGCCGGCCGGACAGAATGCGCCAGCTCCATTGTCGGGGTTGAAAAGCTCCGTCGCGATCGAGTATCGCTATGCCCACGGCGATCGATCGGCGGCGCCTCTCATTGGGCCGCGAGCTTGAATCGTCTCAAAGATGCTCATGTAGCCAATGACCAGTCAGAGCGCTGAGATGAAGCACGATTTGCTGCGGCGTGTCTCGGACACCACCGCGGCTTGTAACGATCTGGTAGAAGGCACGACCAAGAGTTGGATGTGGTCCGCCATGGCTATGCAGGACATCAAGATGCGCTACCGCGGCTCGCTGCTGGGGCCGTTCTGGCTTACGGTCAGCATGATCACCATGATCGCTGCCATGGGGCTGATCTACGCGGGCATGTTCCATATGGAGCTTACCAGTTATCTGCCATTTCTGACGGTTGGACTGGTGATTTGGAGTTTTCTTTCCACGGTGATCATCGAAGGCTGTCAGACCTTCCTATCGGCGCAGAACATCATTACTCAGGTGCGGTTGCCATTCTCGATCCACGCTTGGCGCAATGTCTGCCGCAACTTGATAGTGCTCGCGCACAACATGGTAATCGTGCCGTTTGTACTAATCTTGTTCGGCGTCCATATCGGATGGTCTGTCATAGCCATTATCCCGGCGCTCGTCATCCTCACGATCAACGGCATCTGGATCAGTATCTTTCTCGGAATGATCAGTGCTCGCTATCGCGACGTGCCGCAAATCGTGGTAAACTTCGTGCAGGTCATCTTCTTCGTTACGCCAATCTTCTGGCCGCCGGAAGCGCTGGGCACCTGGATGCACGCGCTGCCCCTCCTCAATCCACTGTTCGCAGCCGTTGACGTCGTGCGCGCGCCCCTGCTGGGGGGAACCCCGCTCGAATATTCGTGGACGGTTCTTTTGGCTGTCACCGTTCTCGGTAGCGGCGCTACCTTCTTCTTCTTCGCCAAACTTCGGCCGCGCATCGCGTACTGGCTTTAGGCATGGCCTTCCTCCCCTCGTGCAACCTTTCGGTCGAATCCCCGACTATCAGGGCAGCGCTCGCTCAAGAAGATGGGCGATCGCCCGTGCGACGCAGGGCAATTTGGGTCGCGACGCCGCCGATCGTGTCAACGTGCGCGTGACATCATCACCCTAGACATCGAGGACGCGGCTCGCGTCGAGGTGATCGGCGCCAACCGAGCCGGCAATACGACGCTGCTGCGGGTGCTGGCTCGCATCTATTCGCCCAGCCGCGGGATGCTTTACTCCTGGGTCACTCGCGCGGGTTCAAGCGCGAGAGAGGCTGGCCGGGCAGAATGCGCCAGCTCCATTGTCCCGTTGAAAAGTTCCAACAGATATCGCCGTCGCTGAACTCGCCTTTCGAGGCGATTCGAAATCGGTAACCGAAAAAATAGAGGCCCGGCGCACGGCATGGAAATCGCGCGTGGATGATGTCGACGCTGTCGAGGGGCAGATCGCGCTTCAGGCGCGCCTCTGCTTCCTCGCGGCTGCAGCCGCACAAGAGAAGAAGCGACACGAGCCCTGCAGCCGCGCGGCGCATTGCTCAGCTCCCGCCGAATGGTCCAGGCTGCATGCTGGGTTAGCGCAGGCTAACTTTCAATTCCTAGCCTCGTGTCCGCGCTTGTCGCGGCCATCCCCCGTTTTAGGCTTTTGAGCAGTTTAGAAAGTGGACGGCAGGATGAGCGCTTTCACGCGGGGTGTTCGACGCGCCATACCCGCCCACGAGACCACGTGAGCGATAGGCTCGTCTCAAGCGTCGAGGCGGCTCAGCGCCCTGCGGTTGCACAGGATGATCCGCCGCGAGGTCGGCAGCGCGATGGTCGCCTGCGCCTCCAGTTGGGTCAAGATGCGTGAGCTCGTCTCGATGGTGAGACCGAGATAATCCGCGATGTCCTGGCGCGACATGGGCACCTCGATCTCCTCGACGGCGGCCAGCCGCTTGGCCAGATCGAGCAGGAACGAGGCCACGCGCTCTTGCGCGGTCTTGGTGAGCAGCAACACGTGGTCCTGCATGCGCCGCAGTTCACGCGCGGTAAAGGTCCAAAGCCGGCGCGCCACGTCCCCGTCGGCATTGGCGAGCGAGATCAGCGCGCTGCGCTTCACCACGAGGATCGTCGAGTCGGTAACGGCCTCGGCCGAAAAAATGGTGCTCGTCGTCTATCTCGAGGCCGAAGACGTCTCCCGGCAGATAAAATGCCTCGATGCGGCGCCGGCCACGAGACTGCGGCTGCGGCTTGCGCTCTGTCAGGTATGCGAAATTCGGTCGGACGAGCGCTTGAGTTGTTGACGTGTGCATCGGCATGGGATGCTTCCCGTTATAGTTTTGGTGAATGCTTGTAGATGCGCGCCGCCACGCCGAAAGTTCAGATAATACCGTTAACGATAAACTTAAGGGGAGTCTCGGAGATCCCGAGTCGCTTGGCAATGGCCAATTGGCCGCGTATCGTCCCTTCTAGGTTCCCGTCCTTGCCGGCTATGCGCCTTGATCCCTCGGTCGATCTCGTTCTGGTCGATAAGGGTCCAGGTGCAGAGCAGGGTGCTGTTGAATTTGCTGCGCAATGCTATAGAAGCGATGGAAAACTCCGAACGCCGCGAACTCGTCGTCTCGACGAAACCTGCCGCCGATAAGATGATCGCAGCCAGCGTTGCCGATACCGGCCCGGAATCGATCCGCGCGTGGCCTCCCAGCTGTTTCAGCCTTTCCGTCACCACTGAACGACAAGGCACGGGCATAGAGTTGTCGATTTCGCATACTTAATTGAATCGCACGGAGGGCAGATCATGCTGGAGCCCAATTCGGGCGGTGGTTCGATCTTCCGCTGCACCCTTCGTGCGGCCACGCCGGAGGACCTCGAGGGATGACGAGCAGTCCGGTAATCCATGTCGTTGACGACGACGAGTCGGCGCGGGATTCGCTGACCTTCCTGCTCACAAATGCCAATTTTGGCGTACACACCTACGATTCCGGAAAGGCCTTCCTCGATGCGATTCCCGGTATCGAATCAGGTTGCGTGATCACCGATGTGTGGATGCCCGAGATCGACGGGCTTGACCTGGTTCGTTCGCTCAAGAATCGCAAGGTGGACGTGCCCGTCATTGTTATTACCGGCCACAGCGATGTCCCTCTTGCAGTCGAGGCCATGAAGGCCGGGGCCGCCGATTTTATCGGAAAACCGTACGACGGGGAGGTTCTGCTGGGGGCCGTCCGCTCTGCTCTGAGTGCTCGGAAAACGGATGAGAAACCTGACAGCGAGCGGGCGGAGATCAAGAAACGGCTGGCGGCCCTCTCCGCGCGCGAGCGGCAGGTGCTGGAGGGGCTCGTTGCGGGCCACCAGAACAAGACGATTGCGCATGAACTCGGAATCAGCGACCGCACGGTCGAGATCTACCGGGCCAACGTCATGGAGCGCCGTGAGCTGCGTTTCCGCCCGCGCGAGAGAACGCAAAGCGACGAACTCGAACAAATTGATCGTCAAAATGCTTGCGATGAATCGCGCAGGCACCGCACTCGAAATTTGTTGGCGAGCGTCCCGACCCGTTTCGTTCTGTCCCGACAAATGTTGATTTGTATTGCGAAAATCGGCCGCACGTGTCGTTTAGTCCCGTCCGGTACCGGCCCGTGGTCACCCGTTCGCGACCATTTTGGTGACCAATTTGTTCGCTGCACGTTCGCAGGCTCCTTTAGGCTCGGCCAGCGTGAGTAGGGGGGAGTTCCGCCCTCCCGCTGTCCCGACGGGCGTTGCGCGCGCAGCAGACCGGACGCGTCATCCGAGATGCTCAGTATCGAATGCGCCGGGGCGCATGTGACGACAAATTCGCGACGAGAGAAGACGGCCCATGCCGGCGTAACCAAACCCGGACATCGCCGCCATGGACCTAGCGTCATCTGTACATTTTCGGGATCACATCCTTTCAGCGGACTCCCAATTCTGTTTGAAGCTTCACCGATCAGTAGCGGTAGCCACCCCAATTGAACCGATAGTTGATCCCTGCCTTCACCATCTGAACGTTGCGGTTGATCTGTGTGAAAGTGTCGCCGGGGAGGAATGGGGAGCCAGCAGGAACAGTAAATGTCCGATCGTCCAGCCCCAGATAGTTATATTCGACCTTCGCCGACCAGTTAGTGGCAAAAGCCCACTCGATGCCCGCGCCCACCAGCCAACCGCTGTTGCTGTTGTTGTTGGAGACGGTGATCGATGAACCGGTCGTAAGATTAGTCACGGTGAAGTCGTCGCTGCCGACCCAACCACCGCCAGCCTTGCCATAAAAGAGCCACGGGCCATTCGTCACGCCAAACCGCGCAGCTAAGGTCGTGATCCATCTGTTGTTGGAAGTCACCTGGATTGATCCGAGCGTCGGAATGAATACGGTCCCGGTGTTGTTGTTATTGGCGACCCCATCAAAGTCGGCTTCAATTCCGAGAACGAAGTAGTTGACTTGCCAATTGTACCCGAGTTGGCCGCCTCCGATGAACGCGCCGTTGTTGTTTCCGGGGTTGAAGTTCACGCCGAAGAAAGTATCGGTCACGTCACGTCGAGCCCAGGCTCCCCCAATGTTGCCGCCGAGATAAAATCCTGTCCAACTGAACGGTGGGGGTGCATAGGCCGGAGGCGGAGGCGCATAAGGAGCAGGCCGAGCCGTCACATCAGCGGCATTCGTGGTCACCGACGTTGCCGCCAGAACCGATAGCGTTGCGGTCGTAATGAATAGCTGACGCATGATCTTTCCCCTCATTGTTCGTCAAACTGTTCAAGCTGATCTCCGCCAGGGTCAAAAAAGTATTAAATTGTCTATGCACCAAAAAAGTTTTGCAAACCTGTTGCAGAATTACAACGAGAACCGGAAGCAATGCGTCGTTTGCATTCCCGCTCAGAACGACTCGCGCCAGCGATCCAATGATGAGAGATTCCATGCCGCCGCCTTGGCAGATCGACAAATTCTCTACGCGCAATCACCTCGTCGCGGGCGCCGAGCATCTTCACGATTTTGAAGGGTAGCTCGTCCATGGTCGGTACCGGACTGTTTCCGACCATAGTGTCCGGTTTGGAAATCTAAGTGGCTTTGCTCAACAACTTTGACGACCAGATACGAGAAATTGCGCACGGC
>DATFQX010000152.1:0-50387 GCA_035263865.1 Xanthobacteraceae bacterium | reverse complement strand
AGATCGGCGCGACGGTCATCGTGCAGTAGCAGCGGCGCGGCCATCTGGCGGGGCGCTGCGGACCCCCCTCCTGTGCTGCCACCCAAAGATAGCACGCACGGGCCCGCTGCATCGCGGGATTTCAATCCTGCCTTTGTCCGCAATAGGTCAAACTCGAGCGAATTTGCCGAGGTGACATGCCCATCAATGTCCCGCTTTGCTCCGATTGTGTTGCAAAAGTCACCGCCGAGAGGCTGTGGAATAAAAACATGAAACAATCGAATCGGAGCAGGACGATTCTTGAATCAACGTTGCGCGTTGACGCCTGACCTTGAATCAATCTTACGCGCTCGGACGGGCAAAATAGTTTTGCAACACAATCCTCCAAAAGCGGACATTCGGCCAAAGCCCGCGTTCAGCCCAAGAGCCGCTCGCTCGTACGGCTGTCTTACGCGACCGAAGTCCGTTCGTGGCAGCGACCGCCTTGCTTCCGGTGTGGAGCCGCTCGTTCAGCACATCGTTCACGCGGGCCCGATTTACATCGTAGCTGGCTGCGATCGTGTGCTGATATTCGCCAGCCCAATGTCGGAGCCAGATATTAACCGTGTCATTGAACATCAGTCTGTACGTCACTGGAGCAGACTCCCGGCCGCGATCACGATCCCTGTGACGAAGGCGGCAAGGCACGAGAAGAGCAGCAGATCATGCAGGATGAGGGCCATACGAAATCTCCTCTACGCTTGACCGGAAGCCTGCAGTTCGCGCGACCAATGATGCGATGAGGCGCAGGCTTCAATGCCAACGAGGCACGGCGGTAGCTTCTGGAAGAATGGCAAAACGTAGCGACGCTTGAGCTTGCGGCGAACGATTACATTACCTGCAGCGTCAACTCCATGGATTTGAAAAATGGACTTTGCAATATCGAGGCCGATTGTCGTGACCGTCTGCATGATTAGCTCCTCCGAATCGTGGGAGCCTTAACAGCGCCCACATCGATGGCACTTCCGTGCCGGTGGAGGAGCCGTCCACAGCATCAAAAGCGGACTCATGCACCGCAGCAAAACAGGTGAGCGGTGACGCTCCTCGACATAGCCGGAGAGATCGCCTGCTACTGGCTAGGCGCGCCGATCGCGACCGGCCTGACCGGCGAGCCGGCATTTCCCTGCGCGCGCAGCGGCAGGATCATGGTGCATGACACCCACACCTTGTCGCGAGCGAGCGCTCCGAGATTGGCGTTCTGAATCTGATAGATGCCGGACTCCGCGAGATTCGTGTGATGGATCGCGAACGGCAGGCCCTCCGGCGCGCCCGCGGGTGGCGTCGCTTTGCCCTGGAGGAAGCCTTCGGCCACCGGATCGGTGAACGGATTGTCGAGCGCGAGCAGCACAACCTTTTTGTCGGCGATGTAGCGAGCGGCGTCATAGGCGAGACCGGGGCCCTTGGTGTAGTAGAATTTCTCCACGTCAGGGTCTTTCCAATTGTCGCCCCAGCCGGTGTAGATGTAGAGCACATCGCCCGCGATCAGACCGCGCTTGTCCAACGCCTGCGCCTTGAGCATGGCCTCGATGTCGGCCGCGGTGACGACCTGGCCCGGCTGCATCGCGTTGCCGCGGCCGAGATAGGTCTTGGCATCGAGCAACACCGCGCTGGTGACGATCGGCGGCACCTTCTCGATGCCGAGCTTCTGCAGCGGGGAATCCGGTGTCGGTTTCACGTCGGCTTGCGTGTAGCCGCCATAATACCGTGCTTTGTCGGCGGGGAATTCGCCCTTGCCATCCCACGCCTCGGGCAGCACGGCGAAATGGCCGATCGCGTCCATTTGCGTGCCCTGCGCTCCGGGCTCCCCACTGACGGTCTCTTCGCCGTTGAAGGCATGCCGCGTGCCCGCGATTCCGACCGTGGGCCTGTATCTGTCCCGCAGCGGCACGCCGAAGGGCGATTGCGGCATCGTGTTCGAGCGCAAGTACGAGAGCTCGTAGGACTTCGCCCTGGGATCGGCCAGATACGTCGCGCACCGCTGCCAAGTCTGGGGCCCGAGCGTATTGGCCATCCCGATCTCGTCGCCTGGCGGCCAAGGCGAGGTCTGCGCCGCGCATGTCATGATCAATGCGCCCGTCGCCGCGAGCGCACAGGCAAGTCGCAGAATGATCATCGATCGCCTCCTCGGTTTTGCGTCATGGTAAGCTGCGCCTGTCTTTGCGAGTGTGATTCGCACAATCCGCGATGCGTTGCTTCATCATTCCGATCGCGGCAAACCGCCGACGAGGCTACGCCGGCTGACAACAATTCTCTCTATTGCTTCAATTTTTTGACCCAACGCGGTATTGATCTCCTTGTTGAGCTTGTCGACGATGTCGACCGGCGTGGCCCTCGGTGCGCCGACGCCGAACCAACCGCTCGCCTCGTAGCCAGCGAAAACTAATCGCGGTCGATGACTGCCTGGCCTCGGTCCTCTTTTCGTGCCATCGCTCTGTCTAATCTAAGTGCAAAATCCCCGCCTTCGGGCAGAAGCGCAGTGACAGCTAATTTCGGAAATTCAAATGGCAACGTCGCCGCGGCGGCGCGCATTCTCACATCATTGGGGCGTGACCTGCCTGTCTGAATGTTCGATCCGCGAGGCTGGAATTCCAACGCGACAAAAACCCTTTGCTTGGCAGTCTGCTCGCGGGCTTTGGAAAGACGTCGCTGACGAGCTTTGCGCCCTGGGGCCCGCGCTGGATAACGATCTTTCGGTTATGAAGGGGTTCGAGTTCAGACCGATGACCAACGCTAACGACGGTCGCATGTTCGAACTCCTGGGACAACAGTTTCATCAACTGACCTTCACTCTGCGAGTCAAGTGCGGCGGTTGCTTCGTCCAGCACGATTATATCCGGTCGGTGAAGGAAGATTCGCGCAAACGCTAAACGCTGTTTTTCCCCGCCCGATAAGATTTGATCCCAAGGCCGTTCTTCGTCGAGTTGCTTGACGAGGTGCCCCAGCCCGACCTTCTTGAAGGCTTTCGATATTTCCTCAGCACTCCTGCTTTGGTCGGCGTCGGGATAGTTGGCTGCCCGCCGGAGTGTGCCGCTCGGCACATACGGCCGCTGTGGCAACAATAAGAGCTTGGCCCCCGCTGGCATCTCAATATCGCCTTTACCCCACGGCCACAGGCCCGCAACGGCGCGCACCAGAGTACTCTTGCCGGATCCCGATTCGCCTGTGACCAGCACCTTTTCGCCAGGCATGATCGCGACCTCCGCGCCAGCGTCGAGTATCCGGTCGTCGAGCGTGACCGAGAGGTTGCGCAACCGCAGAGCCGCGCCCTTCCCCTCGCAAAGATTGATTCGGCCGGCGCGGTCGATTTCCGCACGCTCTAGCTCGTCCAGCGAGTTCTGCACCGAGGCGACCCGGCGAGCGGAAGCAGTCCACTCGGCAAGCTGCGGATAGTTGTCGACTAACCAGTTGAAAGCCCCCTGGACAATTGTAAAGGCCGCCGCCGCTTGCATGACTGCGCCGAGCGTCATCGCGCCATCCAGGAATTTGGGCGCGCATAGAATGATCGGTAAGACTGGTGCTATGTAGCTGCTGGTCTGGGAGACAATCGTGGTTCGCATGGTTTGAATGCAAATATCTCGCCACGCCCGCAGCACTGTCTTGAAAGATTTGTCGGCGCCGTTCCGCTCTTCGCCACACCCTTGGAGGATAGCAATGGTTTCCGCATTTTCCCGCAGGCGAGTGAGCACGCAACGGTACTCTGCCTCGGCTTGATTCTTATTCTCTGATACCGCAATGAAGTGGCGTCCGATGAAAACCATGAATCCGCTTGCCGCTACTGCATAGATCAACGCGGCGAGCACGAGAAAGCCAGGAATGGTTATAAACCTGGCACCGAGGTGGATGGTGAGCGCGCCGCCGATCGTCCACAAAATCACAATGAATGTCGCCGCCGAGAGAACAGCCGTTATCATTCCAGTGACGAAATCTACCGGCGATCCGGTCGCAACCCGAACGTCGTCCGCTACCCGATATTCCGGATTCTTAGGAGCATCGCTCACTAGATTGAGATGATAGTAGCGGCCATTCTTAAGCCAGCGATTGATTAGTTGATTGGTGAGCCACTCTCGCCATCGCCGCTGGATTGTCATGCGCGCGTAGACCTGCAGAACGCTAAAAACAACGCTTGCCGCCAGCAGGGGTAAGTAAACCATAGAAAGGAACAGAATCGTGTGCGAATCCCGTTCCTGTAGCGCGTCGAAGATCCCGCGTGTCCAAACGTTCATACCGTAGGAAGTGATAAGATTAAGAACGATCGTGAGCATAAGAATGCCAGACAGGATCCATGACAACCGCGTGCCGCGTTTGCCCCAAAATCCGGTCGCGTTTTCCCAAAATGGCAGTAGCGAATGGGACTGCTCCGGGCGCTTGATGCGTTCCTTCAACGACCCTTGGCGTCTCGCTTTCATTAAAACCGTTATAGCTTTTGGTTTGAGTGGCCGAACGATTGCCCGGTTAAATGAAGAAGACGTTAATGAGGATCGATCTTATCGACGTATCCCGCGGGCGCGCCGAACACATTAGCCGGCAATCCTCTTCCAACCTGCGCGCGCGAGTGCGGTCATGGTTTCGATGTTTTTGGCGACGACGCTCCAGTTCACAATCGGCTTTGCTTCCGTGCCCGCCATCGCATCAGCGACATAGGCGCCACCCACCATCAGCGCAGCGCCAATAATCATTCCAAAAATCAAACGCATTTGCCCTTCCCCTAGATCTTCGCCGAGGCGGATAGGCCACGAAGGCAGTGCGATCGGCTCCACCCAGCCTTTCACCGCGCAAGGGCCGAGATCGCGATAATCGAAGTGGCCTCCAGCGAGCCGGTGCGTATTCGCATCCCTTCACAGCAGCGGCCGCACTAAGCTCCGCGATGGCGTGCAACATTTTGCGGCCATGCCCGAGCGGCACGCCGAGCTCCTTAAGGTCCTCCTCCGTCAGATAGCAGACGACCGAGAGGTCAATGGCATTCTCGGCAAAGCGTCGGGCGTACTTTTCCAGGCCGATCGATGCTAGCCACTCGGCAGTAGCTCGCATGGCACATCCCATTCCAGCATGATCATAATACCACAGAGAGAACAGCGTGCGAGGGTAGCAGAAACTACCGATTGCGGTGGATCGACACGATTAACTGTTTAATCGAGTTTCATGCCGACCCATAAGCAGATGGTTGGGTTACGAGCCGCTTTTTTTAACGGGTCGCGCGCCGTCAGGCGCGTGTCTTCATCGCAACACTGGACTGCCGATCCGTGGAACCGGACTCCTCGTTCGCGATGCGATTAAGAGAGCTTCTCGCACACCGCAGCAACAGGAGGCCGGCGCGGCGCGGGTTGAAGCCCGCCAGCTCCCCCGGGCGGCTGTATAATAAAACCGGCAAATCACGCACGGCCGGGGCCATGAGCGGAACAAATCTCTTCTCGCGCGAAGCTTGGGATCGCAATCTCGCGGTCTACGAGACCATCCGCACGATGCCGTTCAACGCGCAGCTCGCCTCGGGGTCGCTGAGCGAGGCGCGGTTCAAGCACTACATTACGCAGGATGCCCATTACCTCATCGGCTTCGGACGCGCTTTGACACTGGCAGCGGCGAAGGCGCCGGATCCGGACCGCGTCGTGCAGTTCGCCAAAGCGGCGGAAGGCGCCCTCGTCGTCGAACGTGCGCTGCACGGCTCCTTTTTCAAGCAATATGGCATCACCCCGCACGTCTTCGCACAAACCCCATTATCGCCGGCCTGCCACCACTACGTTTCTTATCTTCTCGCCACCGCCTATGCGGAGCCGTACGAAGTGCTGCTTGGCGCGCTGCTGCCCTGCTTCTGGATCTACGCGGAGGTGGGCCGCGACATCCACGCGCGCGCGGCGCCGGCCAATCCGTACCAAGCCTGGATCGATACCTACGCGGGCGAAGAATTCCATGCCGCCGTGCGCGCGGTGATCGCAGCCGCCGACGCGGCCGCCGCCGGTGTGGCCGCCTCTCTCGATGCGCGCATGCATGCGGCTTTCACCCGCGCCGCCCAGCTCGAGTGGATGTTCTGGGACTCCGCTTTTCGGTTGGAGACCTGGCCCGTTTAGATCGCTGAGCGCGACGCGCGACTGCGCCTTACGCACTGCCCCACACCCGCCGCGCGACCTCAACCACTCGCGCGAGCTTCGCGCGCTCGACCTCCTGCGTGACGGTGACGTGCTCGGCCGCGCTGGTGGCAAAACCGCATTGCGGGCTCAGTCCCAGTTGCTCGAGGTCGATATAACGGCTTGCCTCCTCGATCCGCCGCATAAGGAAATCGACGCTCTCCACCTCGGATGTTTTGGAGGCGACGAGTCCGAGCACCACGAATTTTCCCGCCGGCACCGCTCGCAGTGGTGCGAATGTTCCGGCCCGCGCATTGTCATATTCGAGAAAGTAGTTCTCGAGCCTCAACGCGTTGAACAGAGGCTCCGCGATGGCATCGTAGCCCGCGTCAGCTTGCCAATTCGGATCTTGGCTGCGGCAAATGTGAATGCCGACGGTCATCCCGTCCGGCGCACCTGCGACGACGGCATTGATGACGCCGACATAACCCTGCAGAAGATCGCGCCAGTCGTCGCCGCGCTCTGCCAGCAACCGCCGCACGCGTGGATTGCCAAGTTTCACCAGCGACGTCTCGTCGATCTGCAGATAGCGGCAACCAGCCTGCGCGAGCGAGCGCATTTCCCGGATGTAGGCCTCGACCAGATCGGACCAGAAAATGTCGAGATCGGGATAAACGTCGCGGCTGATGTTGGCTCGCCCTGCGCGATAATGAATATAGCAAGGGCCCGGGAGCGTGATCTTCGGCGTGCGGGTGCCCAGCGACTTGAGAAAGCGAAAATCGTCCGCGTTCTGCGGCCCATTCCAGGCAATGCGGCCGACGACAATTGGGATGCGCCGCGCCATGCGGTGGCCATGGCTTTGCGAACCGGACCAGCCGTCCTCTTCAGTCATTTCGACTTTGACGCCGGAAATGCCGGCGCTGGTGAATGCATCGGAATAGCTGCCGCGGCGGAACTCGCCGTCGGTGACCACTTGCAAGCCGACCTCTTCCTGGAGCTTGACCACGCGGACAATGGCGGCATTCTCGATTGCGAATAGCGCCGCATGATCGAGCTTGCCGGCCACCTGCTGCTCGCGCGCGCGCAGCAGTTCCGGCGGCCGCACGAGGCTGCCGATATGTTCGGCGCGGAAGGGGGGAGGGCGGATCATTCCCGGGCGCCCCCTCGATATGAAGATCGCTGCCTGAGGGCTATCATGGACATCTTGGGATTGTCCGCCGCCGGCCGCCTGTGTCCTCTCGTCTCATGCCGCATGGTCGACCTGGTGATAGTATCTCGTCAGAGAAACATCGGAGAAGAGTAATGCTCCGGCTCACGCTGTCGCTCGCGCTGCTGGCGCTCTCGGCCCATCTTTCAGAACCGGCGCATGCCGAGGACTATCCGACGCGGCCGGTGAAGATCATTTCGGATTCTGCCCCCGGTAGCGCGGTTGATGTCACGCTGCGGCTGGTCGCCGATCGGCTCGCCCACATCTGGGGACAACAGGTCTTGCCGGTCAATCAACCTGGTGCCGGCGGCGCCATATCCGCCCGCGTCGCGGCCGAGGCTGCGCCCGATGGGTACACGCTTTACATGCCGGCGCTCTCGGTGTTCCTGCCGGCGCCCGGCAAGGCGGCCAACACCGCCTTGGAGCTGCCGCGCGACTTTGCCCCGATCGGCTCGCTGACGGAGCAGCCGATGTTTGTCGCGGCGGCGCCTTCCCTTGGCGTTGCGACACTGCCGGAATTGATTGCGCTTGCAAAACAAAGACCCGGCGAAATCTCGTATGCCACCACCGGCATTGGACGGCTCACGCATCTGACCGGCGAATTGCTGCAATTGCGCGCCGGCATCAAATTGCTGCTGGTGCCCTATTCCGGCGGTCCCAATCATGCCCTCAACGACATCATGGGCGGCCGCATCCCGCTGATCATCGAGGGCTATTCCGGCCTCGCCGGAGCAATCCAAGGCGGAAACCTCAAACCGCTCGCGGTCGCATCGGCGCAGCGGCTGCCCGACTTCCCCAATCTGCCGACGGTTGCGGAAACTCTGCCCGGCTTCAAGGCGATGGGCTGGCAAGGGCTCGTGGCGCCGGTCGGCACGCCCGAGGCGATCGTGCACAAGGTCAGCGAGGACCTGCGCAAAGTGATCACCGAGCCGACGCTTGGCGCACAGCTCGCCGGCCGCGGCAGCTATCCGCTTGCAATGTCCCCCGCCGAGGTCAGCGCCTTCATTCAGGAGCAGCAGCGGCAATGGAGCCCGCTGCTGCAGCAGATCGCCGCCAAACCATAGAGCGGCCGCGCTCGACCGGTGCACGCATCGCTATACGCGCGCAGTTGCGCAAGCTCGCATTGCGTCGGGCACTTTTTTCCCGAGACTTGGCACGACCCGACTGAGGAAGGTTATACCTGCGGGAGTTGTTCTTGACTCATTGCGCGGGCAGAAGCGCGTCGAAGACGCGCGTAAACGCGCTGGTGGCCGCGCATCCATTTTGCGAAGCGCATGGATTGCCGGGTCAAGCCCGACAATGACAGCCGACCGGTCGGTTTAAACGGCTGCTGGTATTAGGCCTCACACGTGGCATGAACGAGGAATGCATGGCAGGCGCGCACACAGCCGGTGATGCAGCTATCCTTGCGGAGGGCGCCAGCAAGCTTTTCCTCGACGGCGCCGTGGTGGCGTTCCATCAGTTATCGCTCGCGGTCAGACGCAACGAGATCATGTGCGTCGTGGGTCCCTCCGGCTGCGGCAAGACCACGCTGTTGCGCTGCATTGCGGGCCTGACCGATCTCAGCAGCGGCACCCTTCTCGTCCATGGCAAGCCGGTTGGGGGGCGGCCGCCGGACGGGATTGCCCTGGTTTTTCAACATTTCGGGCTGCTGCCGTGGAAAACCGTTTACGACAACGCGGCCTTTGGGCTGGCTGTGGCAGGCGTGCCGCGCGCTGAAATCAAAACGCGGGTCACGCATTACCTGGACCTGGTCGGGCTCGCCGGTTTCGAAGGCCACTACCCTTACCAGCTGTCGGGGGGAATGCAGCAGCGCGTTGGGTTAGTGCGCGCCCTTGTCATGAACCCGTCGATCCTGTTGATGGACGAGCCATTCGCCGCGCTCGATGCACAGACGCGCGAGATCCTGCAGGAGGAACTCCTTTCCCTTATGGAGCGACCGGACGAGCGCAAGACCATGGTGTTCATCACCCATTCCATCG
This sequence comes from Xanthobacteraceae bacterium, assembly GCA_035263865.1. Taxonomy (GTDB): domain Bacteria; phylum Pseudomonadota; class Alphaproteobacteria; order Rhizobiales; family Xanthobacteraceae; genus VAZQ01. The sequence continues at coordinate 41,121 of DATFQX010000152.1, read as the reverse complement.
ACGAGGCGATCTTGTTGGGCGACCGCATCGCGGTGATGAGCGCGCGTCCGGGGCGCGTCAAGGAGGTGCTCGACATGCCGTTCGGATGGCCGCGCGATGCGGATGCAGTGCGGTCCGATCCGCGCTTCGCGGAAATTCGCGTGCACATCTGGCATCAGCTTCATGCCGCCAAGCCCAATCTGCGTGCGGGGAGACAGGTTGCATGACCGCGATCGAACGAGCGCGCGCCGAACTCCCCGCAGAGCCCGCCGATGTCTCCGGCGGGCAGGCGCGCGCCGAGCAGGTCGCCGCCGCGCGCAGACATCGCCGCCGTCTCATCGATTTCATCATCCGGCTCGCCTCGCTCGCCATCGCGCTCACGTTGTGGGAGATCGCCGCCTGGAACGTGGACCCGGTGCTGTTTACTTCGCCGAGCAAGGTGGTGGTGGCGGCCTATCACATGGTGCTCAGCGGCGAGTTGTGGACCTACTTGTGGCCGAGCCTCGTCGTGCTGGCGATCGGATTCGCGTTCGCGGTCATGCTCGGGGTCGGCATCGGACTCCTGCTTGCCCGCTTCTGGGTGCTCGATGTTGCGCTCACCGTCTACATCACCTTCCTCTATTCCATTCCCTCGGTGGCGCTCGTTCCGCTGATCGTCTTGTGGGCCGGCTTCGACACCACGGCGAAGGTGATCATCCTGTTTCTGTTCGCGTTCTTCCCGATGGTGATCAATACTTATCAAGGGGTCAAAAGCGTCGATCCGAAGCTCCTGGAAGTCGGTCGCGCTTTCCGCTGCTCCGAAGGTCAGCTCTGGTGGAATATCGTGCTTCCAGCCTCCCTGCCGTTCATCGTGACGGGATTGCGGCTGGCGCTCGGACGCGGATTGATCGGCATGGTTCTCGCCGATCTCTACACCGCCATCTCCGGCATCGGTTACCTGATCGTGCGCACCGCGAGCACCTACCAGGTCGACAAGATGTTCGTGCCGATCGTGACGCTCGGCATTTTGGGCGTGACGCTCACGGCGCTGCTGCGTGTGGCCGAGAAATATGTGGCGCCCTGGACCGCGGCGTCGCAAGAGGACTAAATCCGCGGGGGCGCAGAGGGGGAGCCGACGGGAAGACGTTATGACGAACCGGTCTCGATTGATCTGTCTATTGGTGCTGGCCGTGCTCGGCGTTGCGCTTGCGGATGCGGCAAACCGCGAGGCGGCGGCACAAAGCTGCAGCACGATGCGAAAGATCAACATCGGCGTGTCGGTCGCGCCGCCCAATGTGGTGCACACCTCGCCCTATGTGGCCAAGGAGCTCGGCTTCTTCGCCAAGCGTTGCATCGAGCCAACCATCATTCAATTCGAGGGCGGCGCGTCCGCCACGGCGAGCGCTGCGGCTGCACAAGGATCAGCCATCGTGAGCGTGAACGAGGTGGCGATCGGCCGCGGCATGAAGGTGCAGCAGTTCTGGGGCTTGGCACCCAAAATGCCGCAAGCCTACGTGGTCTCGCCCGATGTGAAGACCGCGGCCGACCTCAAGGGCAAAAAACTCAGCGCCACCGGCGGTGGGGTCGGCGGTTTCAATTGGCGCATGGGCCGCGAGGTGTTGCGCACCGCCGGCCTCACGGTCGATGACGCGCACTTCATCTCCGCGGCCACCGCCGGCCGCTTGCCCGGCCTGATCGCCGGACAGACGGACGGCGTCGCCTTGCATCCCGAGGACGTCTACCTGGCAAAGAAACAGAAGCGGGGCCTGAATGTCCTCGTTCAGCTCGCCGATCTCATGCCCGATTACATGTTCAATGCCTATGGCGCTTCGCTCGACTGGATCGCCCGCGATCGCGCGCTCCTGCGCGACACTGCCGCCGCCATGATCGAGGCCAATCGGGCCATGTTCCGCGACAAGGCGAAAGTCGTGCCGATCATCGAGAAAGCGACCGACAAGCCGAGCGATGCGGTGGAATATGCAATCGACGTTCTGACTAAGAACTGCGTCTGGTCGGTCAATACCGGGCTCGATCCCAAGCGTGTCCAATGGACGATCGAAAATAGCGCGGAGAACGGCGACATCGACAAGGAGAAGAAGCCGACGGTCGAGCAGGTCGCCAATATCAAACTGGCCCAAGAGGCGGTCGAGGCCGCCGGCGGGCCCGTTACCATCGGCAATTGCAAGGATTGAAACGCCATGAACATCCAGATGCCGCGTGGGTCCGCGCATGAGCTGTGGGAACAGGTGCGACAGCGCCTGGATCAGAACGCTCCCTTCTCCAACATGTACGAGACGCCGTATTACCGTGACGCGGTTTACGATCATTTTTCCAAGCAGGAATACCAGCGTCGTTACCGGGCGCTACGCGACAAGATGCGCGAGAACAAGCTCGACTGCGTGATCGTGCCGGGCGGCCCGAGTCATTGGAGCTTCGGCGGCGGCATGCAATGGCTCACCGGCCATTGGGAATGGCACGCGATCGCGTCATACGTTGTGGTGCCGCTCGAGGCGGAACCGACGCTGGTCTTCTCGATGGGCGGCACCCACGCCGAGGCCTGCCGGCGCGAATGCGCCAATGCTTTGTCCGACGTGCGCCATAGCCGTAGCGGCAAATACGCCGAAGTCATTGTCGAGCGGCTCAAGGAGCTCAAGCTCGAGTGCGGCCGCATCGGCCTTGTCGAGGTCGACCCGCGGCACGGCGATTATCTGCCGGTCAATCAATACAACGTGCTGTGCCGGTCGCTGCCCGAAGCAGAGCTCGTCTTCACCAAAGGCTTCATGCACGAGCTCATCGTGGTGCACAGCGAAGAGGAACTGCGCTGCGTGCGCAAGGCCGGCGTGCTGTGCGAGCGTGCGATGCAGGCGATGGTTGCCCGCGCCAAGCCCGGCGTGCCTGAATATGAGCTGCGCGCGGCCGCCGGCGCCGCCATCCTCGAGGGCGGCGGCGATATCGATTTTCTCATCATCGGATCGACACCAATGGCTGATCCGGCGATGGTGTTCGGCAATCCGCGCCCATCCCATCGCAAGCTCAAGAACGGCGACATCATCAACATGGAGCTCGCCGCCGGCTACAACGGCCTCTCCGCTCAGATCGGCTCGCCGATTACGCTCGGGCCGCCCACCGACATGGTGCGCAAGTTCTGGGACGAGATCACGCTGCCCGGCTATCGCAAGATCGTCGCCGAGATCAAACCCGGCAACACCACCGACAATATGCGTCTCGCCAGTCGTTTCTTTCGCGAGCGCGGCGTGCAGTCGCGACCCACGCAGGTGCACGGCATCGACATCGTGACCGATAAACCGCACGTCTTCGCCGAACGCACCGAGGCCGACGAGATCGACAAGGTTCTCAAGCCCGGCATGATCATCATGGCCGAACCCAATCCGATCACCGCCGACGGACTATTCGGCATTTTTCTCGGGCACACTTTCATCGTGACCGAGACCGGCCACGAATGCGTCGACAATTTCCCGCTCGAGATTGCGGTGGCTCAGGGTTGAGCGAGGACGTGCTGACCAAGACCGACGCTCAGCAGACCCGGCGCATTCCGGCGGCCAGCTTGCGCGCCTTTCTCGTCGACGCCTTGCGTGCCTGCGGGCTGCCGCAGGCCGATGCCGCCACCGCCGCCGACGCGATGCTTGAAGCCGATCTGACCGGATCGGATGCGCATGGCGTCTTTCGCCTCCCAGGCTATGTGCGTCAGCTCAAGCGCGGCGCGATCAACCCGCGAGCCAACATCCGCGTCCTGGAGCGCTCTCCGGCGACCGCCCTCATCGACGGCGACCGCGGCATGGGCCATGTTGTGATGACCTATGCCGCCAATCTCGCCGTGGAGCTCGCGCGCGCCGCGGGCGTCGGCTGGGTCGGCGCGCGGTGCTCCAATCACGCCGGGGCTGGCGCGATCTACGCCGCCATCCCGCTGCGACACGGCATGATCGGAATCTACGGCGCGGCATCGAGCGTCAATCACATGGCGCCATGGGGCGGCAGCGAACCCTTGCTCGGCACCAACCCGATCGCAGTGGCGATCCCGGCCGGCGACGAGCCACCGGTGGTGCTCGATATTGCGACCTCGCTCGCGTCGAACGGCGCGATCAGGACCTACGAGCTCGAAGGAAAGTCGATGCCGGAGGGTTGGGTGCAGCATCGCAAGGATGGCTCGGCGATCAGCGATCCGCAACGGATCGAGGAGGGCACGTATCTCCCCATGGGCGGCTACAAGGGCAGCGGGCTTTCCCTCGTCATCGGCCTTTTGGCCGGACCGCTCAACGGCGCGGCCTTCGGCCGCGATATCCGGGATTTCGCTGCGCCCGCGAGCGGGACGGGCAATGTCGGGCAATTCGTCATCGCGTTCGATGTCGCGCGATTCGTTCCGCTCGACGCGTTCAAGGCGGAGATCAGCCGGCACATTCGCGATCTCGTCTCCTCGCACCGTCTGCCCGACCACGATGAGATTCGCGCACCCGGCATGGGACGCGCGGCGCGCAGGGCGGAGCGGGAACGCAACGGCGTGCCGCTCTCCGCAGCAGTGCTGGCGCAGATCGACGAGCTTGCCACATCGCTCGACATCGCCCCGCTGAGTGCGCGCGCATGACGGCGTCGTCTGCATCGCCGTTCTGGCGCTTCTCGCTGCGGTTCTACCGCCAGGATGGCGTCGCGGACGCCTGCATTACCTTGCAAGAGGAGGCCGGCGTCGACGTCAATCTGCTCTTGTTTCTGCTCTGGCATGCGACGCGAAAGCGGACGTTGTCGGCAAGCGAGATCACTGAGCTCGAACGGCGCATCGCGCCGTGGCGGGATATGACGGTCGTACCGCTGCGCGCCATGCGCCGCGCGCTCAAATCGCCACCTGCGCTCGTTGCCGGCGCAACCGCCGAACTCTTTCGCACCAGGATCAAGGCGGTCGAGCTCGAGGCCGAGCGGCTGCAGCAGGAGGCGCTGCACGAGCTCGCCGGCTCGTCCGCAATGGGAGCGCAGGCCCCCTCGCTCGAGGCGGCCGCGCGGTCCAACATCGAAGCGTATGCCGTTACGTGCGGTCGCGCCTTTCCTTCTTCCCCAACCGAAACCCTGCTCGCGGCGTTTGGGCGCCTCGAGTGCAACCCGGAGGAGTGACATGGACAAGGACACTTATGACCGCGGACTCACCATGCGCCGCAAGGTGCTCGGCGAAGAGTACGTAGACCGCGCGCTCAAGAGCGCCGACGACTTCAACCGCGATTTCCAGCGGATCGTCACGCAGTACTGTTGGGGAGAGGCTTGGGGCGACGATACCCTGACCCCGCGCGAGCGCTCGATCCTCAATCTCGGAATGATTGCTGCGCTCGGCAAAATGGAGGAATTCCAGACGCACGTTCGTGGGGCGCTTCGCAACGGGCTTACGCCCAACGAGATCCGCGCGGTGCTCACGCAAATCGCCATCTACTGTGGCGTCCCGGTCGGAGTGGACTGCTTCCGGCTGGCCAAAACGGTATTGGGGGAGGCCAAGGCGAGGTGACGTCACCCGCGCAGCCGTGGTGGAACTTGCGCAGCCCGGGAACCAGCGTAAGTCATTGAATACCGGCTACTTCTGTGGGGCGGGACGCATCAAGACCTTGGTCATCTTTTTGCGCTTATGGTCTTGAATGTGCCTTGTTCCTGGTCGATTCAGTCGAGCCGGGTTGCGTTAGGGGAGGGGGCATGATTTTCCGCGCCACAGGTGCCATCGCGACGCTACTGATCGGGCTCGGGACCTCTGTCGGGGACGCGTCCGCGCAATACTATCCGCAGCCGCAAGCCTATCCGCCGGCCTCTCCTCCGACGCAAGCCTATCCGCCCTATCGGCCGCTGCCGCCAATCGCCGATGCCGACGACAATCAGATCTACGATCTCCAGGGGCGTCCGCTTCCGCCGGCTGCGGTCGAGCCTCATGCATCCGGCGCGCCATACGGCCACGCTGGTTATCCCGATGAGGCGGCGCCCCCGCCACCTGCCTACCGCGATCCGCCGCAGCAGGGCTACCGCGAGCAGCAAGCGCCGCAAGGCTACGAACCGGCCGCTGCGGGCACGCGTCCTTATTACGGATCGCCCACTCCCAATTATTCCGCGCCTGCGGCGGGCACTCCGTACGAACCCGACTCCGCGCGGCCGCCGCTGCCGATCACCCCCGGCTACCACGATGCGGGACAAGGCGAGCCGGCTGCGAATGGCGGGGCGACGCCGGTCGATCCACGAAACATGGCGGCCTTTCCCCCCGAGGTGCGGCCCGAGACGGGTCCGAAAAAGCAACTGCCGCCGCAGTTCCGGCGCACACTCGTCGACTACTCTATCAAGGAGCCGGCCGGCACGATCATCATCGACACGCCGAACACGTATCTCTATCTCGTGCTCGGCCAGGGCAAAGCGCTGCGCTATGGCATCGGCGTCGGCCGCGAGGGCTTCACTTGGTCCGGCGCGGAACGGGTCACGAAGATGGCGGAATGGCCCGATTGGACTCCGCCCGAGGAGATGATCGTGCGCCAGCCTTATTTGCCGCGCTTCATGGCCGGCGGTGAGACCAACCCGCTTGGCGCGCGGGCGCTCTATCTCGGCAAAACGGTGTACCGCATCCACGGCACCAATCAGCCGTCGACCATCGGGACCTTCGTGTCCTCGGGCTGCATCCGCCTCACCAACGAGGACGTGATGGATCTCTACACCCGGGTGAAGACCGGCACGCGTGTTGTGGTCCTGCCGGGCAAGCCCCCGGCAGCCGCTGCGGCAGCCGCCAGTGCTCCGCCCGGAGCTGCTGCACCCTCTGCGGGCGCCCCGACTCCGTCGGCGGGAGCTGCGGTGACGAGCGCTCCGCTCGGTCCGCCCCCCTCGGCGATGGCGCGCTGAGGCGCGCTAACCCTCGCGTCAGTCGATCACCCGGACTGGCTTGCCGTCGAGGAAAGCCCGGATATCGTCGACCACGCCGGCGAAATAAGCGCGATAATTCTGCATGGCCACGTAGCCGAGATGCGGCGTGAGTACCACGTTGTCCATCTTGCGCAGCGGATGATCGACGGGCAGCGGCTCGACATCGAACACGTCGAGCCCGGCGCCAGCGATCTTCTTTTCGCGTAGCACCGCCAGCAGTGCAGGCTCGTCGATGATCGGCCCGCGCGACGTGTTTATGATGTAGGTCGTTGGCTTCATCAGGGCGAGTTCCTTCGCGCCGACGAGGCCGCGTGTGCGCTGGGACAGGACCACGTGAATGGTGAGGATGTCCGCCTGGCGAAAAAGATCCTCCTTGCCCACGTAGTCGACGCCGATTTCCTTGCACTTGTCCGGCGTCAGATTCTGGCTCCAGGCGACGACTTTCATCCCGAACGCCTGAGCGATTTTCGCGGTGCGGGTGCCGAGCTTGCCCAGCCCGAGGACGCCGAGCGTCAAGCCCTCGAGATCGAGGCCGATCGTCGTCTGCCAAGGTGCGCCGGCCTTCATCCGCGCGTTCTCGTAGCCGATGCGCCGGGTCAGTTCGAGCGTCAGCCCGATGGCGATGCCCGAGGTCGGGCTGCCCACCGTTGGCGTGCCGCACACGACGATGCCGCGCGCCTTGGCCGCGGCGACGTCGATGGACGCATTGCGCAGGCCGGTCGTGATGAGCAGCTTGAGCTGCGGCAGTTTTTCGATCACGGCGCGCGGGAAGGCGGTGCGCTCGCGCATGGCGCAGACGATCTCGAACTCCTGCAGCGCCGCGATGACTTTGTCGGCTCCGCCGAGATGCGTGTTGAATACTTTGATGTCGAGGTTGCCCGAAACCTTCGACCAGTCGGCCACAGTGAGAGCGACGTTCTGGTAATCATCGAGAATCGCGCAGCGATGGCGAGGCATGACAAATGTCCGTTGGCCCGTGGAGACGAAGGAGCGGTAGGGTTGGCTCCCTATAGCACAGGCCAAAGCGCCATGCCGCAGGCGGTCCGGGTCCTGCGGGCGCCCGACAACTCGTCCGTTCTATGCGATGATTTGCGCCGCGCTAGCGCTTCGCCCGCACGCGCACGAGCGCCGGCATGGCATCGTGTTTGGCGTGCCATTTGGGGCCCGGACCGCGCATGTAATAGAGTTCGGGCCGGTACGGATCGAAGAGGCTGCGCGCCAAGGTCTGCACGAACTCGGAGAGATCGGCCAAAACGCTTGGCGCTCGGCCGCGGCTGCCGCTGTCTCGAATTGTTCTTGCCATGGTCCCCATCCGGCACAACTCGCGCCGGCTCCCCGTTCGCTCCATTCCCCATCGCTTGGAGCGCCCCTTTGCACGCGATTGTCCCGGCAAATTTGTTAAACACCAGTGCGAATTCGCTAGCGATTTCAGATTCGTGAGCAGGCGTTGCAGAAAAGCGACGGTTAGGGTTAAGGATTGCTGCAATTAGGTCACACTTCGACCGCAATGACGTCGCGAAGGGCGGGCCGCCTGGCACGAAAGCCCGCCCGGCCGCCTCACGAGCCTCGAATCAAGACCGGCACCGCGATGGGGATGGGCGCGCGAGTCGGCAACGGTGTGTGCGCAACAGCCGAATCGGAGGGCGGGGAGCTGGCATGCTTGGCGCGCCATCGTGGGCCGGGCCCGCGCATGTAGTGGAGCTCCGGTCGGTACGGATCAAACAGGGCTTTGAGGACATCGTAGAAGAGCGCGCCGATCTCGGCGGCAACCCCTCGAGCCTGACGCCGGGCGGCACGCCTGCGAACTGTGGTCGTTGCCCTGATCATCAGGCGCGCCCTGCCGTCACCGGTTCATTCACTCAACCGTTGGTCATCGCGCGCATCCTGGAAGTTCAAGGAGCGGCCGTTCGGTTGGATTAAACCTTCGTAAGGCTCGGCTAAGCGCGAAACCCTCTAAAACGTCACATAGGACGAGGGCTGCACGGCAGATGTGATCCGCGTCACAGTTTGTTGCATTTCTAATGAAACGTGGGCGTTGCGGCAGCCTTGCTCTCGGCCGGAGAGGTCGCTACATCAGCGCCGACCTCCCGACATCCGGCGCCGATCGGCGTTCAACAGTGCGAGCGGGGCTATGGCCCGTCAGTTCATTTATCACATGCAAGGTCTGTCGAAGACCTATCCGGGCAATCGCAAGATCCTTGAGGACATCAACCTGTCTTTCTATCCGGACGCCAAGATCGGCGTGCTCGGCGTCAACGGCTCGGGCAAGTCCACGCTGCTGCGCATCATGGCCGGCATCGATACCGATTTCGCCGGCGAGGCATGGGCGGCCGAGGGCGCGCGGGTCGGTTACCTCGAGCAGGAGCCGCGCCTCGATGCGGGCAAAAGCGTGCGCGAGAACGTGATGCAGGGCGTCGCGACCCAGAAAGCAATTCTCGACCGCTATAACGAACTCGCTGCGAACTACTCGGACGAGACCGCGGAGGAAATGACGAAGCTGCAAGACGAGATCGAGGCCAAGGGCCTCTGGGATCTCGAATCCAAGATCGACCAGGCGATGGAGGCGCTGCGCTGTCCGCCGGATGAGGCCGACGTGAAAACGCTATCCGGCGGCGAGCGGCGGCGGGTGGCGCTCTGCCGTCTGCTGCTCGAACAACCGGACCTGCTGCTGCTCGACGAGCCCACCAACCATCTCGATGCCGAATCGGTCAGCTGGCTCGAGACCCACCTGCGCAACTACCCGGGCGCGATCCTGATCGTCACCCATGACCGCTATTTCCTCGACAACGTAACGGGCTGGATTCTCGAGCTCGACCGCGCCCGCGGCATTCCCTACCAGGGCAATTATTCTGCCTGGCTCGAGCAGAAGCAGAAGCGGCTGGAGCAGGAGGGGCGCGAGGAGGCGGCGCACCAGCGCACGCTCGCGCGCGAGCGAGAATGGATCGCGGCTTCCCCGCGCGCGCGGCAGGCGAAATCGAAGGCTCGGTACCAGCGCTACGAAGATCTTGTGAAGCAGGCGGCGGAGAAGACGGCGCAAAGCGCGCAGATCATCATTCCGGTCGCGGAGCGGCTGGGACAGACCGTGGTCGACTTCGAGAAGCTGCGCAAGAGCTATGGCAACAACCTGCTGATCGACGATCTCACTTTCCGCCTGCCGCCCGGCGGCATCGTCGGCGTGATCGGCCCGAACGGTGCCGGCAAGACGACGCTCTTTCGCATGATCGTCGGGGAGGAAAAGCCGGACAAGGGCAGCATCAAGCTCGGCGACACGGTGCATCTCGGCTACGTCAACCAATCCCGCGATGCGCTCGACGGCGGCAAGAACGTCTGGGAGGAGATCTCCGGCGGGGAGGACGTCATTGCGCTCGGCAAGCGTGAGGTGAACTCGCGTGCCTATTGCTCGACCTTCAATTTCAGAGGCGCCGACCAGCAGAAGAAAGTTGGCTCGCTGTCGGGCGGAGAGCGCAACCGCGTGCATCTGGCAAAAATGCTCAAGTCGGGTGCCAACGTGTTGCTGCTCGACGAGCCCACCAACGATCTCGACGTCGACACCTTGCGCGCGCTCGAGGAGGCGCTCGAGGATTTCGCCGGCTGTGCCGTCATCATCAGCCACGATCGCTGGTTTCTCGATCGCATCGCCACGCATATCCTGGCATTCGAAGGCGATAGCCACGTGGAATGGTTCGAGGGCAATTTCCAGGACTACGAGCGCGACAAGATGCGTCGGCTGGGAACCGATTCGATCATCCCCCAGCGCATCAAATACAAGAAGTTCTCGCGCTGATGGCCGAGGACTGGAGCGCGCGTCAATACCTCAAGTTCGAGGATGAGCGCACGCGCCCGCCCCGCGATCTGTTGGCGCAGGTGCCGCTCAAGTCCGCACGGTGCGTGATCGATCTCGGCTGCGGGCCCGGCAATTCCACCGAGCTTCTGCTGGAACGCTTTCCGCAGGCGCAGGTGATCGGGCTGGACTCCTCGCCCGACATGCTGCGCCAGGCGCGCGAGCGGCTTCCCAATTGCGAGTTCGCGCAGGCCGATCTCGCCGATTGGAGCCCGCCGGAGCACACCGATCTGTTGTTCGGCAACGCGGTCTTTCAATGGGTCCCCGACCATCCCGCGGTCCTGCGCCGCTTGCTCGCCGCGCTTCCCGCGGGCGGCGTCTTGGCCGTGCAGATGCCCGACAACACCACGGAGCCGGGGCTTGCGCTCATGCGCGAGGTGGCGGCAAGCGGACCATGGGCCCCGCAACTCGCGCCAGCGATGGCGGCGCGCGACGATCTGCCGACACCAGCTGCGTATTACGATTTGCTCAAGCCCCTTTGCGCGCAGCTCGACATCTGGCACACGGTCTATAACCATGTGCTGGCCGGTCCTGACGCCATTGTCGAATGGTTCAGAGGCTCGGGGATGCGACCGTTTCTTTCCCCGCTCGACGAGGCGATGCGGCGCGGATTCCTTGCCGAGTACACTGCGCGAATAGCGCGCGCCTATCCGCCACGGCACGAGGGTCGCGTGCTCTTGCGGTTCCCGCGGCTCTTCATCCTGGCAGTGCGATAGGAGGGCCTGGAATTTGTGAGGCGCGCTGAGGCCACCGGCGTGCGGCGCGGGTCGAACCTCCGAGCACTACTGCGTGTCTGAGCCTCGCCCCTTCACGCGCACCTTGGTTGCGATCGGGCCGGTGTCGCCCACGTCCTCGTTGTAATAGACCTCATCTCCAAGCTTGAGATCGTCGAAGTCGCCGGACAGCAGCGCGTTGCGGTGGAAGTAGAGCAGGCCGCCCTCTTTCGTGAGCAGGAATCCAAAATCTTCCTCGGGCGTGACCTCCGCGATCTGGCCCAGCGATTGGTTTTCGGTGTCGTGATCCCCAGCCTTGGTGCGGCCGTCACGCTGCTCTTTGAGGTCGAGCAGCCGCCGCTCGGCGATGCGGAACGCCTCGTTGATGGCTTTGTGCAAGTCCGGGTGCCGGTACTTGCGCAGCAGGTGCTCGGGCTCGTGGCTGACGACCAGATCACCGCGCCCGGGTATACCGAGTTCGATGTGGACGACGGGAGGGATGGTGCCGGTGAGATCCTTGGCGCGCTGATCGATCCGCACCCGGCACGAGACCAGCCGGTCGTAGAGCTTTTCGAGGTCGGCCACCCGCGCTCGGATCTGCCGCTCCGCCCAATCCGAGCTTTCGATATTGTGGAAAGCGATCTCCAGCGGCACCTGCAGCATCGGCGGTTCCATATCTTGGGCGCTTTTTGGCCTTTTTATTAACGCCCGGACGGCTTGAATCGTTGCAGCCGATCACGGAGTGGATTGAGCGCCGACTTTTGGCAGGAGAAGGAAGCAGTCATGCGTCGACTTTGCAGCTATGCGGTGATTCTCTTGAGTGCGTGGGTCGCCGCGCTCACATGTGCGCGGGCGGTCGATCCGGGCTTTCAAAAATGGCTGCAAGATCTCTGGCCGCAGGCGCAAGCGCTCGGCGTTTCGCGCGCGACATTCGACGCGGCGACGCGCGCGCTCGAGCCCGACCTCACGCTGCCCGATCTTGATCTTCCCGGGCGCGAAGGCGCGCCGCCGCGCGGGCAGGCCGAGTTCGTGCAGACGCCGGCCGATTACATCAGGGAGACGACGATCGCGCATCTTGCCGAACAGGCGAAAAAGCTCGCCGCCGAGCACGCGCGCACGCTCGCCGCGATCGAGCAGCAATTCGGGGTGCCCGGAAACATCCTGCTTGCGATTTGGGGCCGCGAGACCGCGTTCGGTGGCTACAAGCTGCCGAAGAACGCCGTCACGGTGCTCGCCACGCAGGGCTATTACGGGCGGCGCAAGGATTTCTTTCGCCAGGAGTTCCTCTATGCGCTGAAGATGCTCGAAGAGGGGCAGATCAAGCTCGCCGATATGCGCAGCTCCTGGGGCGGCGCCATGGGCCTGACCCAGTTCCTGCCCTCGGAATTTTACAAGTACGCGGTCGATTTCGACGGCGATGGCAAGAAGGACATCTGGCGGTCGGTGCCGGATGCGCTCGCCTCGGCCGCGCAGCAGCTCGCCGGCAAAGGCTGGCAGCGCGGCACGCGCTGGGCCTACGAGGCGCGCGCGCCGCAAGGCGTCGATTGCACCATCGCGGTGCCCGAAGTCACGCGGCCGCTCGGCGAGTGGCTTGCCCAAGGATTTACGCTCGCCTATGGCCGCAAGCCCGCGCCGGCGGAACTCGCTGAACCGGCGTCGCTGCTGCTGCCTGAGGGCACATACGGGCCTGCATTTCTCACGCTCAAGAATTATTACGTGATCAAGGAATACAACTTCTCCGATCTTTACGTGCTGTTCGTGGGCCATTTGAGTGACCGCATCAGCGATCCGCGCCACTTCGAGACGCCGTGGAGCAAGAACACGCAGCTGCGCACGGTGCAGGTCGAGACCATGCAGCACACGCTCACCAAGCTTGGCCTCTACAAGGACAAGATCGACGGCAAGGCCGGCATGCTCACCCGCTCGGCGCTCGGCGCTTATCAGAAGGCGAATCGGCTCAAGGTCGACTGCTGGCCCACCGCGGCGGTGCTCGACGACATGCAAAAGCGCGCGGCGAGGAATTGATCCGCAATCAGGCTGATTGCTTCGGCATCACACCGTCTGCAGTCGTCCCCCGCGACTGGCGCCCAATCCGCAGCGGCGCCAGCTTAAATGAAAACCCGGCGGGAAGACCCGCCGGGTTCGATGGTGAAGCTTCCTGCGCGAAGCGGCTTACCCGCAAACCGCGATCGGACGGCCGCGCCATCCAACCATATTCCCGTAGACGTCATAGACCGGCTGGCGGGTCCAATAGCATCGCGGTCCTGGCAGTGGCGCCCCATAGGCTGAGTACACCACATAGCCGGGCGGAGGCGCAGCAACGTAGGCCGGCGCGGGCGCGACGACCACTGGTGCCGGCGCGGAATTCGCGATTGCGCTGCCGACGATGGCGCCCGCCACGAAGCCGCCGACGGCGCCGGCGCCGACCGCGCACCCGAAGCAGCGAGCATCCGCCGGCGACGGAACGGCGGCGACTGCAGTGGCGATGGTCGCAGCCGCAGCTAAGGCAACAAGTGTCTTCTTCATCAGCGTCTCCTTTCGGCGGGTGCCGAGCATTGAGCGCCGGCGTTCGCCGGACGCAGTTCCGAGGTGTTGCGATTTGTCCGAATAGCCCCGACTGACCCATCCCCGATGTTCAGCCGTTCCCGATCATGCCGGTTAATTTGTCGGAATTTGGTCAGCCCTGGGACGGCCGCGACAAAGCTTTGGAGCGAAAAAAAGGCCGGCGCTCCTGCGAGCGCGGAGCGCCGGGTCAGGCTGCCGATCCGCCCGGGCGGGCGGGAGCCGTTCAGCACACGCGATAGCGGTACCCATTGCGCCAGCGCCAGCAGCTGCCGTAGGGCCCGGGCGCAGCGGCATAGCCGTAATAGGCTGGGCCGTAGCTGTACGCCGGATAGTAGCCGTAGGGGTAATAGGAATAGCCGGGATAATAGCCGCCGTAATACCCGTAGGCGTATGGGCTTGCGAGCGCGCCGCCAATGATGGCACCCGCAGCGAAGGCGCCGATGGCTGGGCCCCACCAGCGGGCATCTGCCGAGGTCGGCGTCGCCACCGTGGCGAGGGCCAATGTTCCCGCCGCAGCGAGAGCGGTGAGAGTTTTCTTCATGGGGTCACCTCTCTGTGAGCTCGAAGGGGTGACGGGTCAAACGTCATCCTTGTCTCAAGTGTTCCACGCCGACGCTGAACGCGGGCTGAACGGCTCCTTACAGATGCCTGAAACGTTGTGACGGCGGCCATCCCCGCTTTCGCTGCGCCGCACATGTTCTGCTGGACGCGCGGAGTTCAGGGTGCGTCCACAGGCGCCGCTCGCCCGCAGCGGGCAAAGGGTGCCGGTTCACGCGTGGGCGCAGCCGATTGGGGCAAATGTGCTGGGCTGGTGCGACAGCTCAGGCGAAGGCAAAAAGCACGACGCCGGGCAGGGACGAGAACCTTGGTCAGACGCCCGTGCGGGCTTAAAAAGCGAAGGCGTTGAGGACCAGGGTGCACGTGAATAGGGCACCCAAGATCAGTCCAAACAGCTGGGTAATCCGACGCTCGCTCATCTCCAGCCTCCCACTTTTAACCTTAGTCGCGCGAGCGCTCCTTACGGTTCAATCTCCGCCCGCCGCGGCCGAGGAAAGGTAGGCACGTCAGTCGGCCTCGTGGCGCGGCCGCTCCAGCGCTGCCGCCGTCGGGCCTCAAACGCTCCGCCCGGTAGGCAGATGCTGAGGGCATAGCCGTTCCAAATGATGCAGGGATTCGCCGTAATACCAGCGGCCATTGGCGCTGACAGATCCGCTGCCAAGCCGGTCCCCGCGCGCTCAGCAAGCGTACAGGGGGAGGCTAGTTCGACGTTTTGGGCGCGCCGGCCAGCTGTGCCCCGTTAATCTGATAGAGGACGAACCTGTTGCCGGCGAAAACGGGGGTGAGCCGCACCGGATCGGGATTGGCGTAATCGCGGTCCGTGAACAAGATGTACAGATAATCGTAGTCGGTGGTCCATCGCGACCAATAGGGCGGATCGTCGTCCCAATCCGTCGGTTCTGTATGCGAGAGGAGCTGCCGGATCGAGGGTGGCGTTCCATCCTCGGTATCAACGCGGTCGCGGTAATCGCGGCGCACATGCATCACCTGCTTGCCGAGCACGGTGAACGCGGTCGTGACCAGCGCGGAGCGCTCGATGATCGCCAGGCAGGCGGCATGCGTGAGCCAAAGATCGCGTGCGTTGTCGCCGTTGTCGGGGTCGGCATAAGCAACCAGCACTTTCGAGCCGCGCTCGATGTGCCGCACCGAATCGCGGAATGAGGCGGTTCCCCGCGAAAGCTCGCGCCATACGCCTTGCACCTCGAACGCGCGCACGGCCAACAGGAGAACCAAAACCGTGGCAAAGCCCCGGCGCACGAATTCGTCGCGCAGATCGAGATGCGCGCAGGCAATGATCATGAAGGCCAGCGCGATCGGCAGGCGCTGGTCCGCCATGTACGTGTCGAAGAGGACGCGGGGCAGCGCCAAATAGGTAATGCCGCCGACCGCCAGAAGCATCCAGCCGAAACGATGGAATCGCAGCGCGTGGTGCCGGACCGCGAAGACCGCGGCGATTGCAACGATCGTCGCCAGAAAGAACGTTGCCGAATGGGAATAGACCTCGATGACGAACAGGAGGCCATTGAGTTTGCCGTTGAGCTCCCACGTGAAGTCCCAGCGCAGCGTCCAGGTTGGGCTCATCAGCAACAATGGCACCACCGGCAGGAAGGGGAGCCCGCTCACAACGAAATCGAGCCAAGGGGACAGGCGCCGCCGCTCCGCTGTCTCCTCGAGAGGGACCGGTTCGCGCCATCGCAGCGCCAAGAGCCGCTGGAGCTCGAATGCGAGGAGTCCCAGTCCATACACTCCGACGGCGAAGAGGTGACAGAAGAACAGCGCCAGCACGAACAGCGTCGACACGGCCAGACGCAGCGCCAGCGCGCGCTCGCGCAATGCCACCCAACTCGTGAGCGCCCACAGTGCGAGCCCGATGCCGAATAGATAGTTCATCGTGCCGACGAGGAAGACGTTGTTGTAGAGCAGCGGGAAGGCGATCAGCGGCAGCACCGACCAATGGCGATAGAGCTGACGGTTGAGCGCCAGCGTGCCGGAGAGGATCAGCACGAAAGTAATGATGGTGTAGGCCTGCCCCGCCAGATAGACGTTCATGACCCGCTGAAGGACCGGAACGATCAGGTCCATCATCAGGTTCGGAATGACTTGCCATTCGATTTGATAGAACAGCGCCAGATCGCGATCGTTGCTGACTGTGGCGATCACATGCATGCGCGCCAAGTGGTTGATGTAGTCGGACAACGGCGGCCAGGGATAAAGCAGGATCGGGATCGAGGCGATGGCGGCCAGCGCAATGAATAAGATGGCGATCTGGCTCCCGCGGAAGCGCACCGCCGGCTGCGGCATCGGCTCGGTATCGCCGAGAATGCTGGCTCGAGCTGCGGTTGGCGCCGGTGGGCTCGCCCGCTTGGCTGCGCGCAGTCCGAGAAATTGACCGACATCAACCATTTCGGACTAAGCGCTCGGGCGCTGCTCACCAAAGCGATGCGGGAGACCGAAAGATCCATGCAGACGACACGTCACCGGGTGGTGCGTGCTCGACAACCCTCTCTGCCGACGTATCACGTCGACTTGGCAAAGTCCAGCAAACCGGCGCTGGCGTAGGCCTAACCGATATCGCAAATTCATCCGCGGCTAGACCGAAAAAAGAGCTAATGTGCAGCGCGCCCGACGAAGGCGCTAGTCGACGAGCTCCCGATGAAATTTCCCCGTCGCCGATTTTTGTACTTCTCGGCCGCCGCTGCCGCCGTGCTGCTCCCGCGCATCGTCAGCGCACAAACCTATCCTGCCCGGCCGGTGCGTGTGATCGTGCCATTCGCGCCCGCCGGTCCGACCGACGTATTCGCCCGGCTGATGGCGCAGAAGCTCTCCGAGCAATTGGGGGCGCAGTTCTATGTCGAGAACATCGCCGGCGCCGGCGGAAATATTGGGGCGGGTCGCGCCGCGCAGTCGACGGCCGACGGCTACACCATTCTCGTCAATGGTGCGAACCACGTCGTCAATCCCTCGCTGTATCAGCGCGTGCCTTATGACCCGGTGGCGGATTTCGATCCGGTCACAATCGCGGTGAGCGCGCCCGCGGTGCTTACCGTCAATCCGGCGCTGCCGGTGCAGACCGTCGGCGAACTCGGCGCACTCATCAAGGCCAATCCCGGCAAATACAGCTTCGCGTCGCCGGGTACCGGCACTCCGCCCCATCTCGTGGGCGAACTCTTTCGTCTCTCACTGGGTCTCGACCTCGTGCACGTCCCCTTCAACGGCGGCGGCCCGGCGATCGGCTCGGCGGTTGCCGGCCACACCCCGATTTCCTTCGGCTCCGTGCCGCCGGCGGTATCGCTGGTCAAAGAGGGGAAGTTGCGGGCGCTGGCCGTGTCGAGCAAGGCCCGCTCGCCGGCGATGCCCGACACACCCAGCATGACCGAAGCCGGTTATCCCGAGGTGGTGGGGGAATCGTGGTTTGCTGCCGTCGTGCCGGCCGGAACGCCCAAGGAGATCATCACGCTCCTCCAGCGCGAGATCGCGCGCGCCATCACCCTGCCGGACATGCGCGAACGCTTGGCAGGACTCGGCTATGAGCCGGTCGCCAGCACGCCCGAAGATTGCGCGGCGCGGTTTCGGACGGAAACCGCAAAATGGGGAAGGGTCATCGGCGAGGCCGGCATCAAGGCACAATGACGCAGCGTCGAAGCTGAAACTCGGGAAAGCCTCACTGGCGGAGCAGGCGCATAAGCTGCAGAAACGAGATCATCGCGCCTGCAAGGGCGGCGAGAACAGTTTCGCTCGAGTGCCGCGATCCGCCGCTGCGCGCGTTCCTTAAACGTTGTCGTCCCTGGTAGCGCGCCTCTGAACGGCGGATCGCCGAGGAACGAGGCAACCGCGTCGAAGAAAATCCGCGTGGCGGGTTCGTGCGCCAAAAAATTATGATTGCGGCTATCCAAAGGGACGAATTTGGCGCCTGGAATTCCCGCAGCGATTTCCTGCCCGACCGCGAACGGCACGCGCACGTCGCCCGTGCAGTGCGTGACCAAGGTCGGGGCCTTCACTTGTGGCAGAAGGTCGGCGATATTGATGGTGGACATCTCGATCACGAATCTCTCCATCATCTCCGGGGTTGCGGAGACGCGTTCCAGGTCGTTGAACCAGCGCGACTGCTCGGCTGTCCCTCCCGGGATGAATTGCGAGGTGAACCATTGCCGGTAGGTCGTCATGCTCGCTGCCCCAGCCCGCGCGGATCAGCGCTCGATTGAGCTCGACAAACTGCCGCTGCTTATCGGGATTGTCGCGATGGAGAAAACCGCGCGCGTAAGCGCCGTGGATGATCAAATGCGACACCCGCTCGGGGTGGCGCGCGGCATATTTTATGGAGATTGCGCCGCCCTGCGACACGCCCAGCAGAACGAAGCGCTCGAGCGAAAGGCAATCGACGATGCATGCGAGGTCGTCGACCCATCGATCGAGCGAAATTTCGACGGCGTCCCGCTGGGACAAGCCGGTGCCGCGCCCGTCGTAACGAACGAGCGTATGCCGGCTGGCCATCCCGAGAATAATAAGATGCCGCCACACCGGGCTATTGAGTTCGTACTCCAAGTGCGTGAGCCAGTGTGACGCCCGCACAACCGGCGTGCCTTTCCCCATCACCGCATAAGCGATGCGGACGCCGTCACAGGACGTCGCATATCGAATGTTCTGATCCACGGCTGCTTGGCCACGCATTCGAAAGGTCAACCCCGGCTCGCAAGCTCGGATCCAGCGAAAACCACCTCAACCAATTCTCAATATAAAGCTGTAATACTAATGGTGCATTGCAATAGACGGCTGTTGCAGTGCACTATCCTCATCGTGATCCTCAACCCGCCGGTAAAGCCGCCATTCGGGGAGGAAGCCATGAAGAACCACTGCGCATACTGCCACGGCAAGTTCGGCCTGGTGCGGCACCGTCGAGCGTTCAAAAGCTTTTGCTCGCAAAAGTGCATTGATCAGTACAAGGCCTGGCTGCGCGCCGAGGTCGGCAAGCGCAAGGGCTGGTCGGACTGCATTTGGTCGGCGAGCCTGACAGTAGTTCCTTATGCCGGCGAAAGATCCGCGTAGAGCGGTGCTGATCTTCTGATCTGGCGTTTTGTCGCCGGGGGTCCACCCCCTGCTACGAGGAGTTTCAATTGCGCGGGTGACGGCGATAGCTGTTCGCGGAAGCTGCCGGCGTGATTGAACGCGTGGCCCCCGGGCGATCACCCGGGGCCACGCGCGCCTAGTTATTTATTTTGTGTTTCTCGCTTAGCCGGCGTTACCGACAGACGCGGCGCGTCCTGACGATCACGCGGCCATCATTGGTATGGATCCGCTCCCTTACCATCGGACAGTCGGCGCCATAGGCATAGTATTCGCCACCACGCCAACCGTAATCGTACCGGGGCCCCACGCCGAATCCGAACGGGCCAACCTGAACGCCTGCACCATAAGGATCCACGCCGCCATAAATCTGAGCCGAGGCGGGAACCGTCCCAATGAGCAACACGCCGGTGGCCGCAGCCAAGAGCAGGTTCCTCATGACATCCTCCTTCTTACTTCAGCGGACCCAACGCTTCAGTCGGGCAGATGTTGCGCCCGCAAAAAAATTTCTAACGTCCTGGAACCACGGCCTTTTTCTCTGTTTGCGCCGTTCTCCCTGCCGGGAATCGAGCGCGCTGCGGTCATTGCGGCTACCGCGCCACTGAAGCGCGAGTGCGAGCGAAAGCGATTGCATCTTGCCCGGTCGTCCACCATGGGGATGCGCGCGCGAGCAAAGGCTCTGGGCGCGCTTTCATTTGGGTCGCGGCGTTAGAGTTTTTTAACCCCGTTCGTCGGTGGCGCGGACGCAGGGCTGCGCAAAACGTCAATCGCTTGTCTTTGTCCCGCCTCCAACCGCTACATGGAGGATGCAGGAACAAAAGCAGGACTCCTATCGCCGCGGAAAAATTGTTAGCTAGACGGGGGTCGTTGTTTTCCGGGGAGTGTAACCGTGGCGCCGCGTGCATATTGGAAGGGTTATCTCAAGCTTTCGCTCGTCTCGTGTCCTATTGCGCTTAGTCCCGCGGCTTCGTCGTCCGAGCGCATCTCGTTTCGGCAGATCAACAGGAAGACTGGCAATCGGCTGCGCCAGCAGCTCGTCGACGAAGACACGCGCGAGCCGGTCGAAGCCGAGGACAAGGGTCGGGGCTACGAGATCGATAAAGGCGTCTATGTCGAGGTCGAGGACGACGAGCTCGAAGCCATCCAGGTGGAGAGCAGGCACACCATCGAAATCGACAGCTTTGTCCCGGCGGCGCAGATCGACAAGCGCTTTTACGACAGCCCCTATTACATCGCTCCGACCGATAGCGTAGGGCAGGAGGCGTTCGCGGTCATTCGCGAAGCCATGCGGGGCAAGGGCATGGTCGCGCTCGGCCGCATCGTGCTCGCCAAGCGCGAGCGCGTCATCGCTTTGGAGCCGCACGGCAAGGGCATGCTGGGAACGACACTGCGCTACGGCTATGAGGTGCGCAAGCCCGAGGAATTTTTCAGCGACATCGCGGACGTGAAGTTGCCCGCCGAGATGTTGAAGCTTGCTCAGCACATTCTCGATACCAAGGCCGGCGATTTCGATCCGAGTGCGTTCGAGGACCACTACGAAAGCGCGCTGATAGAACTGCTGCGCAAGAAGCAGGCGGGTTTCAAGCCGCCGAAGACCAAGGAGCGCGCCGCCGCACCTCGCAACGTGATCAATCTCATGGAGGCCTTGCGGCGCAGTGTGCAAACCGCGCGGGGCGCCCCGCCACAGGCGAAGAAAAGCCGCAAGCGCGTCGAAGGCCAGCGCGAAATGTTGCTGCCGATCCAGGGCAAAGAAGCGCTGCCGCGAGCGGCCGGCAAAAAATCCGCCGGGCGCCGCAAGGCGGGATGATCGCACAGCAATCCTATCCTCCATTGCGCAGCGGACTTTCCGCGGCGGCCAGGCGCACGAGCGGGGCCATCGGAGCGGCGCTTGCCAGCGCGCTTTTGTGCGGCAGCCCGGCCTCTGCAGAAAGCTGGCCGGCGCGGCCGCTGACCATGGTGGTCCCATTCGCGGCGGGCGGCGGGACCGACGTGCTCGGGCGCATTGTTGGGCGGCGGCTCTCCGAGATTCTGGCCCAGCAGGTGATCATCGAGAATGTCGGCGGCGCTGGCGGCATGGTCGGATCGGCGCGCGTGGCGAAGGCGGCGCCGGACGGCTATCAATTCGTGCTCGGCAGCCGCGCCGACGCGATCAACCAGACGCTCTACAAAAATCCGCTCTACAATTTTGCCAGCGATCTTGCGCCCGTGGTCCTGATCGCCGATCAGCCGACGCTCCTGATCGCGCGCAAGGATTTGCCCGCCAATGACCTTCGCGAGTTCATCGCCTATGCGCGCGCGAACCAAGCCACGATGCAAATGGCCTCGGCTGGCGCCGGCTCAACCGGCCACCTCGACTGCATGCTGCTCAACGCGGCGATCGGGATCAACGTCACCCATGTCCCCTACCGTGGGGGCGGCCCGGCGATGCAGGATTTGATCGCCGGCCGCATCGACTATTTCTGTACGCTGAGTGCAACCGCCAAACACCAGGTTGACGGCAAGCTCATCAAGGCCCTCGCCATCCTCTCGCGCGACCGCTCCGTCATGCTGCCGGATCTCGCGAGCGCCCGGGAGCAGGGGCTCGATTTCGAGGCGACGACTTGGTTCGGCTTCTTTTTCCCCAGGGGCACACCTGAACCGATCATCCAGAAACTCCATGACGCCACCGTCGCGGCGATGGACACGCCGTGGGTGCAGGAACGGCTCAAGGAGGTCGGCGCTGTGACCGTCGCGCCAGAGCGGCGAGCACCCGCTTACCTGCAGCAATTCGTCGTATCCGAGATTGAGAAGAACGCCGCGCCGATCAAAGCCGCCGGTCTCGCGATGGATTGAGCCTGGAAGCGGCGGGAAACACAAGGCTCCTGAAATCGGGTTGTAATGGCGCGCCCTCTCGTGGTCGGTACGCTTACCGACATTCGAGAGCGCATAGCTGAAACCCGGCAGCTATCGTTCGGTTCCACGACTGACTGAGAACGCGAGGAACCTTATGAGTGGCCCGACGTTTTCTGGCCAACCCGATTTCGTACACGCGAAGAATTGGGGGCTGTGATCTCTGGCCGTGTCGACCGGAATTGCACTTCCAATACATCTGCGGATTTGGGGAACGAGACCTTGCGTTGAGGCGCTCGCTCGCTGAACCACTACCCCTTTGGCCAAACAGGCAAAGTCGCAATGATTGCCAGGACTGAGTTGCTGGAGGCCTTGCCGGTCGCTGTCTACACCACCGACGCGCAGGGCCGCATCACCTTTTACAATCGAGCCGCCGCGGCGCTTTGGGGTCACAATCCCGCGCTTGGCAGCAGCCAATGGTGCGGGTCGTGGCGCCTGTACTGGCCCGACGGACGGCCCATGCGCCACGACCAATGCCCGATGGCTATAGCGCTCAAAGAGGGGCGTGAAGTACGTGGCGTCGAAGCGATTGCTGAGAGACCCGATGGCACGCGGGTGCGTTTTCGTCCCTATCCGACCCCACTGCGCGAGCCTTCCGGAGCACTCATCGGGGCCATCAACCTGCTGATGGACATCACCGAGGAGCACGACGCACACCTTGAATCGGAGCGTCTTGCAGCCATCGTTCTTTCCTCCGACGACGCGATCATCAGCAAAACTCTCGAAGGGCGCATCACCTCGTGGAATGCCGGCGCGACGCGGATTTTCGGCTATGAGGCGAGCGAGATGATCGGTCAATCGATCTTTCGGATCATTCCACCGGAGCTGCAGGGGGAAGAGTATGAGATACTGGCGCGGCTGCAACGGGGCGAGCGCATCGATCATTACGAGACGGTGCGCGTCGCAAAGGACGGCCGCCGAATCGATGTCTCGCTGACCGTATCGCCGTTGCACGACAGATCGGGGAAGGTGATCGGCGCGTCGAAGGTTGGCCGCGACATCACCGATCGCAAGCGGGCGGAAAAATTGCAGCGCGTCCTCACCGAGGAGCTGTCGCATCGCGTCAAGAATACGCTGGCCACGGTGCAGGCGATCGCCAGTCAGTCGCTGATGCGCGCCAAAAGCTCCGGCGATTTCGTCTCCGGTTTTGCCGGGCGCCTCCAGGCGCTGGCGAACGCCCACACTCTGCTTACACGGACGCAGATGCAGGGCGCCGACGTCATGGCACTTGTGGGCGAGCAGGTACTGATTGGCGCCGCCAACGGCGACAAGATCTCGTGCTCGGGGCCATCGCTCATGCTCGATCCGCAGACGGCCGTGCACCTGGCGCTGGTGCTGCACGAGCTTGCGACGAATGCGCGCAAATATGGGTCCCTGTCGGTGCCCAGCGGACGTCTGTCGGTCACTTGGGAGATGCGGTCGAACGGCGGATGCAGTTTGCTGTTATCGTGGAAAGAGAGTGATGGGCCGGAGGTCAGCGCGCCCCGCACGCACGGCTTCGGTCGCGCGCTCATCGACCAGACGGTGCGCTCGCACGGGGGGCGGACTTCCGTCCATTACCGGCGCGACGGACTGAGGTGGGAAATCGAGCTGCCCCTTCCAGCGCAGCCGCAGGCCGATCTCTCTCCTGCCACGGCGTCGCCAAGACTCCCGCCCGCGCCATCCTCGCGCGCAACGCCGGTCCAGCGGGGCCTTCACGGCAAGCGCATCCTCCTTATCGAGGATGAGCCGCTGGTATCGATGGAACTAGAAGGGGAGCTGGCAGCGGCAGGTTGCGGCGTGATCGGGCCAGCCGCGACGCTCGAGCATGCTAGAACGCTGGTCGAAGAGGGCAAGTACGATGCAGCCCTCGTCGACGTCAATCTCAAGGGCCAACCGGTCGATGAACTTGCAGCTTTGCTGACAGAGAAAAATTGCCCGTTTGCCTTCGTTACCGGATATGGGCGAGATGCTTTACCAGAGGCCTTCCGCGGCGTCGCCGTACTCGCCAAACCGTTCAGCTCAGCTCAGTTGCTCGCGACGGCCGAGGGATTACTGCATCCCTCTTCCAGTGTCGTGCAGTTGAGGCAGAAAAGACGCTAGGATTGCAGCGTTGGCCCGGGATTGAGGGAATCGCGGCGCGCCGCACCGCTCACTAGGTTTCAGGAAACATATCGACGATCGTGCGAGTCATCGGATTGACGATGAGCACCTGGTCCTTGAACTTGATATAGCCATAGCGTCTCAGCGGCTGCATCTCGTTCATGAGCGGTCGCGGCAGCGGATGCAACTTCAACCCGCCCGGAACTTTCGCGCCGACCGAAGGCTCGAAATTCTGCGCAGCTTTGGCCGGCTTGAGCGCGAAGCTCACTTCGGTATCTTGCGAGCGCACGGCGCGCGCAATCTTTTCGCGTTGCGCCTGCGACAGTTTGAGCGGCGGGGTCGAAGGCTTTTGCGAAATTGCTGGGGGGACGTACTGCGGGATCGCTCCGGGAGTTCCGGTGCCGCGCTCCTGGGCTGCGGCGGGGATGGCCACGATCAAACCCAAAACAGCGGCACAATAGAAAAGACGTTGCATATGTTGCTCCATCAATGCGCTTCGCCGGTTGTGGCGGTTTCGCTTTCGAGATTGTCCTTGCGGCTCGTTTGGTCCAGCGCCGCTGCATCGGCGATGGCGTCGGCCAGCGCTTTGGCGAGACAGCCGTGGCCCCAATCGTTCATGTGAAGCCCGTCCGCCGAAAGGAATGTCTCGAACGGGAATCCCTCATGCTCGTGCCAATAGCGCATGAGGGCGAAGCGATGAAACACGTCGACTTTTTCTTGCGCGGCGGCGCTCGAGATCAAATCGACCATGTCGCTGACTTGGGACCGAGCAATGACCTTCGGCGCATATTGCGGATCGATCAACACCGCGTCAGCGCCGGTCGCCTTTATTCGCCGGATACCCTCGCGGATGACGGAATCGGATTTCGCGTGCTCGTAGCCGCGCAGCACCGCATTCGTGCCCAGTTGCCAAAGCACCAGGTCCGGATGCTCGGAGGCGACGGCATCGTCGAAGCGGGCGAGCATGTCGACGGCACGCTCGCCGGCAATGCCGCGGTTGAGCACCATAATCGGCTCGGTCGGGAACCGGTGCGCAAGCTCGACCATGAGCCGGCTCGGATAGCTTGCCCCAGGAGAGCTCGCCCCCGAGCCCGCGGTAGATGACGAGCCGAGTGCGACGATCAAGGTGAGCTTGCGGGACGCCAATTGGCGCGCCGTCCGCTCGAGCGGCAGGTCGAGCCGAACGAGGTCCGCAGGCGCCACGCAGGCCGCGTCAGCACCGGCTGCCGGCCCATTTGTGGCGGCCATCAGAGACACAAACGCAATCGAGCCGGCGGCCGCGGCGGAACAAATCACCTGTCGCGTGTGACGCATCTGCACACACCCTCTCGGAGCTGCGGCAAGCGCCAATGATCTGCCGGGATAACGGAGGGAGGCGTTAAAGGTTCGCGCTGCCTCCGGCGCGGAATGGGCGGAACTGACGCGGCGCGGCAAACTTTCCGAAATTTAATCCGGCCGTTCCTGATAGACTGGCGCGGCGGCCGGAACTCTCGGGTCGATCGGGAGTTCCATCACAAATTTGTTTTTCATCATTTACGCCGTGTTGCTCCCATCTGGGCGTGGCGGCCGGCGGGAGGAACGCCATGGCTACCATCGACGTCACTGCCTTCGAACTTTCGCCCGCCGAACATCAGAAGCAACTGCGCCGCGCGGTGATTGCGTCCACCATCGGCACCGCCATCGAGTGGTACGATTTCTTTCTCTACAGCACCGTCACCGGTCTCGTCTTCGCCAAGCTGTTCTTCCCGAACTCGGATCCCTGGGTGGGCACGCTCGAGGCCTTCGCAATCTATGCCGTGGGTTTCGTCGCGCGCCCGGTGGGGGCCGCGATCTTCGGCCATTACGGCGACCGCATCGGCCGAAAGTCGACGCTGATCGCCACGCTGCTGCTCATGGGACTTGCCACCTTCGCCGTGGCGCTGGTGCCGACCTACGAGAGCATCGGCATCTGGGGCGCGGTCATTCTGACCATCTTGCGCTTCATCCAAGGGGTCGGCGTCGGCGGGGAGTGGGGCGGCTCGGTGCTGATGTCGATGGAATGGGCGCGCTCTAATCATTCGCGCGGATTCATCGCCTCCTGGCCGCAGTTCGGCGTGCCCTGCGGGCTCTTCCTCGCCAACTTGGCGGTGCTCGCATTCAGCCAGATGTCCGGCGAGCAGTTTCTCGCCTGGGGTTGGCGCATACCGTTCGTGCTGAGCCTGCTGCTCGTCATCGTTGGTCTCTATATCCGGCTGGGAATCTTCGAGACGCCCATCTTCGCCAAGCTTCTCGCCGAGCGCAGGGTGGAGCGCGCGCCGATATTGGAAGTCATCAAGCGCCATCCGAAGGAGATCGTGCTGTCCGCCTTCGCGCGGATGGCCGAGCAGGCTCCGTTCTACATCTTCACCGCCTTCATCTTCTCCTATGGCATCGCCTCGCTGCACGTCTCGCGCGACTTCCTGCTCACCGCGGTGCTCGCCGCGTCGGTCTTGTCCTTCTTCTGCATCCCGTTCTTCGGGCATTTGTCCGACCGCATCGGCCGCAAGAACATGTACATGATCGGCGCGGTCGTCACCGGCGTCTTCGGCTTTATCTATTTCGGCATGGTGAACACGGGCATCATGGCGATCACCTTTCTCGCCATCTTCATCTCGCTCGTGCCGCACGACATGATGTATGGCCCGCAAGCCGCGCTGATCGCGGAAAGCTTTACCGGGCGGCTGCGCTATAGCGGCTGCTCGCTCGGCTATCAGTTTGCGTCCGTCATTGCCGGCGGGCCGGCGCCGCTGATCGCCACATGGCTGTACGGCCGCTATCACACGCCCTATGCGATCGCCGGCTACATCGGCGTTTGCGCGGTGATCAGCCTTATCGCAACGGCGCTCATGACCGACTATACCGGCAAGAGCATCGAGGGCGAATACGAGACCTGAGCCGGCTCTCCTTCGCGGCGTCGCGTTGCTCCTAAGGCTTCGGCGAATTGCGCGCGCGGTGGCGGGCGTGCGAAGATAGCGCCTCGTGATCACGAGACGCTGCTGCAATGTCCGACATCGCCACCAAGCCACGCACCAAGGTTCGGCTCAAGCCGGAGCGGCCACGCCTACACAAAGTGATTCTCCTCAACGACGATTACACGCCGCGCGAATTCGTCGTGACCGTGCTCAAGGGCGAATTCCGCATGAGCGAGGATCAGGCCTACCGGGTGATGATGACGGCGCATCGACGCGGCGTGTGCGTGGTCGCCGTCTACACGCGTGACGTTGCGGAGACCAAGGCCACGCGCGGCACGGAGGCCGGCCGCCGCAAAGGCTATCCGCTGCAATTCACCACCGAGCCGGAGGAATGAAGGCCGAGGCCCAGGCCTCCGGCGGGACCGCAGCGCGTGCCCTGCCCGACGGCATGTTGCCATCGCAACGCGCGCTGTTCGATATTCCGCGCGAGATTTGCTACCTCAACGCCGCCTCTTGGAGCCCTTTGCCCATTGCCACGCAAGAGGCAGGCCGCCTCGGCGTCGCGCGCAAGGGAAAGCCTTGGGCGATCGAGCCGGCGCTTCCGCAGCAACAATTCGAGCGGGCGCGTCGCGCGGCGGCGCGACTGATCAACGCTGAGACCGAAGATGTCGCGCTGATCTCGTCGGTGAGCTATGGGGTAGCGACGGCAGCCAAGCTCATCACCGTGCCGGCGTCCTCGCGCGTCCTCGTGCTGGAGAACGACCACTCGTCGGCGGTGTTGGAATGGGCGACTCGCGCTTGCGCGGGGCGGTTCACCATCGAGGCCGTGCCACGGCCGCAGGACGGCGATTGGACCGCGGCCGTTCTTGCCGCGATCGAAAAGCCCGGCGCGGCCCCCGTCGCCCTTGCCTCCATTTCATCGGTGCACTGGGCCGACGGCGGGGTGGTCGAGATCGATCGTGTCGACGCGGGGCTGCGCCGACAAGGAGCGATGCTTTTGATCGATGCTACGCACGCCGTGGGCGTGATGAAGATCGACGTGCGTCGTCTCGATCCCGACTTTCTCGTCTTCCCCACCTACAAATGGCTGCTCGGACCATACGGGCGGGCCTTTCTTTATGTGGCCAAACGCCGCCAGGACGGTGTGCCGCTCGAGCAGACGAGCTATGGCCGCCGCGCGATTAATTCCGAGCGGGAGACGTACTATCGCGATACCGAATTCGTCGCCGGGGCACGGCGCTTCGACATGGGCGAGCGCGATCATTTCATCTCACTCGAAATGGCGTCGATCGGAATGGAGATGATGGTGCAATGGGGCTGTGACGCCATTCAACAACGCCTGGGCATGCTTACCGCGCGGCTCGCCGATGGATTGCCCAACAGCGGCGCGAGCATTCCCGACGCCTCGGTGCGCGCCCCGCATATTCTGAGCTTGCAATTTCCGGCCGGCATGCCGGAACACTTGATCGATCGGCTGGCGGCGGAGCACATTTATGTCGCTCCGCGCATCGGACGCATGCGCATCAGCCCGCACGTCTATAACGATGAAGAGGACATCGACCGCTTCGTCGCAGTTTTTCGGCGACTATCGGCGCCGTAGGATGGGTTTTGCTGCGTCTCAACCATCCTGCAGTATTCACACAATCGTTATTCAGAATCTTTCTGAAGCTCACGCAATCGTTATTCTGAATCTTTCTGAATCGTCCTGGAGATGTGATCGCCGTCACAGCGCGGCGGCACTGGCAGATACATCTTTCCTCGTGCAGGCGCGGACCCTTCGGTCGCGGCGCCGATGCAATCAAGGACGATAATTCCAAATATGGAGACGTGTCATGAAGATGCTTTTTGCTGCCCTCGCCTTGGCCGCCCTGATTGTGGTTCCAACGCTCACCTCGCCCGCGAACGCGGCGCCGATGTCCCCGGCGAGTTCGTCCTTCGGGTCTAACGGTTACTGATCAAGGACAAGCTCCGATCAGCTGTTGGATTTTGCCCTGCGCGGCCCTCAGCCGGCCGCGCTCGCGTCTGCTGGCACGCCGTTGACGTGGAACTTGTGCACCGCTGGGATTTCAAAATACTGTAGGTGCACCTCCGCGCCAGAGGGGCGCGGTTTCCCAACGAGAACAGGCAATCAGCGATGACGTGGACCGAGACTTACATCTCCTGGCGGCCACGCGTCTTGAGCGTGCTGCGCATCGTGACCGGGCTGCTGTTTCTGCAGTACGGAATGGCGAAGCTGCTGAAATTCCCGGCGGTGCCGTTGTTCAAGGATGTGACGTTGTTTTCCCTCCTCGGCCTTGCCGGAACGATCGAACTCGTCGGCGGTTCTGGTCATTTTGGGTCTCTTCACCCGTCCCGTTGCGTTTATTCTCGCGGGCGAGATGGCGTTTGCCTATTTTCTCGGCCACGCGCCGCGGGGTTTCTTACCGATCCTCAATGGCGGCAATCTCGCGATCGTCTTCTGCTTTGTATTCTTCTACTTGTCGTTCGCTGGCGGCGGGCCATGGAGCCTCGATGCCCTGCGAACAACCGAAAAAGGCGAGCCCGTCGTCGGCGGCCGATCGTTGCCCGGCTGATCTCGAAGCCGAGCCTGGCCGAGAGGGTCGTGCCGCACAGGCCGCAGCGGCGCGCTGTCAAGGAGGATTCCCATATGGCAGTCAGAATCGAGAAAGATGGTCGGGTGTGGACGGTAATTCACGACCGGCCCGAAGCGCGTAACGCCATGGATCCCGAAAGCGCGGATGCGCTGACCGCCGCCTTTCTCGAATTCGATGCCGATAGGGATGCGTCCGTCGCGGTGTTCTATGGCGCGCGCGGCGCGTTTTGCGCCGGCTGGGATCTCAAATACGTCAGCACGCTCGATGCCGATTATCCGCTGGGCGAGCTCGACATCTCGACGGCGCGGCCACGTGGCAATGGTGGCGAAATTCCGCGCGGGCCGCTGGGTCCCTCGCGGCTCGAATTGGACAAGCCGGTGATCGCCGCCGTCGAGGGTCCCGCCGTCGCCGGCGGCATGGAGCTCGCCTTATGGTGCGATTTCCGGGTTATGGCGAAGGAGTCCTACCTCGGCGTTTATTGCCGCCGCTGGGGTGTGCCGCTGATCGACGGAGGCACCGTGCGCTTGCCGCGCATCGTCGGACAGGGCCGCGCGCTGGAGATCATCTTGACCGGGCGAAAGGTGCCGGCGGAGGAGTGCTTGCAAATCGGCTTGTGCGAATACCTCACGGAGAAGGGCGGCGCGCGCGAGAAAGCGGAGGAGCTCGCCCACGACATCGCCCGCTTCCCGCAGGTTTGCGTGCGCGCCGATCGGCGCTCCGCCATCCGCAGCCACGGGCTCAGCGTGCGCGAGGCGTTGATCCAGGAATGGTACAACGGACGCGAGGCGCTGATTCAGGACGGCGTCGCCGGCGCGAGCCGCTTTAAGTCGGGCCTCGGCCGGCACGGCGACTTCGCGAAAATTCGGTGACTTGCTTTCCGTTCAGTTCGTATTCTCGACGTGGTGACCGGACGATCGCTGCCGGCAGCCGTCTCGCAACAGTCAGCAGCCGGCAAAATCTGGGCGCGGCGAGCCCAGATGCCGCCTCAATCATTCGGACTGCTGCTCCGCGCGCGTCGGCGCGGTCACGGTCGCATGGATCGCGCTGCAATGGCGCACGAGGTTGGCGTGGGAGGCGACGAACTGCTTGAGCGGCGTATCGATGTCGTAGAAATGGATATTGGCGATGAAGCCATAGATGCCGGCGTCGATACTGGTCGGCTTCTCTCCGTGCAGATAGCCGCTCGCCGGCAGCAAGTCCGCCAGCACCTGCAAATCGGCTACGCCGCGCCGGTAGGCGGCATCGGGAGCGTAGCGCCCGATGCCCTGAAAATAGTAGCGCTGGGCGTTGTATTCCCGCGCCTTGCGCAGACCTTCCGGGCTGAGGCTCGGATGCTCCCGCATCAGCGCGTCCCTGAACAGCGGCCAGAACCGCTCATCCTTCCAGCGCGAGTACGACATCACCCAATAGAGGTCGTCGAGCATGCGGGTGATCAGGTGGTCGGTATCGCGCTCCGTACCGGTCAATGTCTCGTCGATCGTCAGCCGGTACTTGCGAATGAGGTGGGCGATGATGGGGTCGCTGTCGCCGATCGTCTCCCCGTCGTCGACGATGTAGGGCAACTGACCGCGCGGCGCCGCCGACGCGTCGAAAATGTGCTCGTGCCGGAACACGACGTCGGCGAGGCGCAAAAAAGCGAACACCTTCAGGCCATAGCCGTTGTTGTCCGCGACGCCGAACAGCTCGGGGTAGGAGTAGAGGGTGAGCATGACATCACCACTGCACGAGGCCGCGAGCATAGCAGAGGAAGTAACCACCCGTAGCCCGCATGAGCGCAGCGACATGCGGGAGCTGACACGGGCCGGTGACCCCGGATGTCCGCTTCGCTCCATCTCTACTTGCTACGGCAAGGCCGTGCGCGAGGCGCCCCGCCGTCGTCCGCGGTCGGGCGAACTCGCCACCGGCGTGGTAGGATACGGGTCGCGTGATTTCGGAGATGAGATGTCACAGGAAACCGCGACCGGATATCTGCCGGGCGATCCTCGATATGGATTGAGCGGGGAGGCGCTGCGGAACTACTACCGTACGAAGCCGGCCCAGTGGGCGATCTACTGCTGGGACAAGCCGGGGACGACCGAGACCCGGCGTCGCTTGGTTCAGGATCAGAAGAGCTACGTCAAACATTTCGGCGACCGCGTCATCGGCTACGGCCATTTCGTCTCCGACGACGGCCGCGACACGCTCGGCACATCGTTCTTCATGCAGCTCGACGACCGCGCGGCGGCGGACGCATTCGTCGCGGGCGAGCCCATGAGCAGGGCCGGCCTCTACCAGCGCGTCGAGATTCACCGCTGGTCGAACAGCTTCCAGAAGCGCGCGGCCGACTATCGCCGCAAAGGCATGCAGCAGTTCCTGTGCACGGGACCCAAGACCGGCACGCCGGAATTTTTCCGCGAGCGCCTCCACGCGCACGAGTCATACTTCGCCTCGTACGGCGACAGCTTCATCTTCCGCGGACCAATCCGCTCGGCCGACGGCGCCGACAACATCGGCACCGCGCTGCTGCTCGAGCTGCCGGACCGGGCGGCGGCGGACAAGTTCTGGAACGAGGAGCCGTTTGCCAAGAATGGCGGATATCAGAGGGACGCGCGGATCACGCGGTGGGTGTTTGGAGATTGATGGCGACCGGATCGGTCGGTAGCAGGAATTTTTGATGTAATTGACACGGCAATTTGTCTGCGGAACACCTGGAGCGTCAGGCTCATTCGATGCTGGTGCTTCAAATGTTATTTTTACCCCGGAGCCGTTCGACCAGCGCGATCACCGCGCCGCCCTTGGCCCACGGGCATCCCCAGTAGTCGAATAGGCCCAGTGAAGTCTGCCACAGCCCTGCGGTGGCGCGCGCGTCGAATCCACACACGACCATCGCACCGGTGCCTGCTTCGCTCTTCATGAGCCCGGCGAGCCAGGCGACGAAGCCCGATGCGTTCGTCCCTTCAGCGAAATGGAAGGCGAAGATGCGATAGGCGCCCACTGCCTCCGTCGTAGTAGGCACCAGAGCAGCCCATGCCTCGCCGTCTCGCACGACTGCGACCGCGCCTGCGGGGAGCGGCGCGAATCGGGCCAGCGGCTGCCAGGCGTGCGGCTCGGTCAGAACCGTGAAGCGAGCCTGGGCAATGACCCCGCACAGACGCTGATTCATCTGCTCGGGAGTTTCGCTCATCCAGCGATCTCAGGTGCTGGAACCGCCCCAGGGGCCCCGACGCTCCTTGTTCATGGCGGGCGATCCTACAACGCTCTGTTGCTCTCCTTGACGGCCGCCGCGTCAACATAGACTTCGCTACCCAGCTGGCGGAATTTCTCCGACATCTGCGCCATCCCTTGCTCCTTGTCGTTGAGCGCGGCGGCGTAGTCGCGCACGTCCTGCGTGATCTTCATGGAGCAGAATTTCGGGCCGCACATGGAGCAGAAATGCGCCACCTTGTGCGCCTCCTTGGGCAGAGTCTCGTCGTGGTACTCGCGCGCGGTGTCGGGATCGAGCGAGAGGTTGAACTGATCGACCCAGCGGAACTCGAAGCGCGCACGTGAGAGCGCATCGTCGCGGATCTGCGCCGCCGGATGGCCCTTGGCCAAGTCGGCAGCGTGCGCCGCGATCTTGTAGGCGATGACGCCCTCCTTGACGTCGTCGCGGTCGGGGAGCCCGAGATGCTCCTTGGGCGTGACGTAGCAGAGCATGGCGGTGCCGAACCAGCCGATCATGGCCGCGCCGATCGCCGAGGTGATGTGGTCGTAGCCGGGCGCGATATCGGTGGTGAGCGGCCCGAGCGTATAGAACGGCGCCTCGCCACATTCCTTGAGCTGCTTCTCCACGTTGACCTTGATCTTGTGCATGGGGACGTGGCCCGGGCCTTCGATCATCACCTGACAGCCTTTGTCCCAGGCGATCTTGGTGAGCTCGCCCAAGGTCTCGAGTTCGGCGAACTGGGCGCGGTCATTGGCGTCGGCGATCGAGCCCGGCCGCAGCCCGTCGCCGAGCGAGAACGAGACGTCGTATTTGCGCATGATGTCGCAAATCTCATCGAAGCGCTCGTAGAGGAAGCTCTCCTTGTGCCGCGACAGACACCACTTCGCCATGATCGAGCCCCCGCGCGAGACGATGCCGGTGACGCGATTGGCGGTGAGGTGGATGTAACCGAGCCGCACGCCGGCGTGGATCGTGAAGTAATCGACGCCTTGTTCACACTGCTCAATAAGCGTGTCCTTGTAGCACTCCCAGTCGAGCTTGACCGGATCGCCGTTGACCTTCTCCAGGGCCTGGTAGATCGGCACGGTGCCGATCGGCACTGGCGCATTGCGGATGATCCATTCGCGCGTCGTGTGGATGTTGCGGCCGGTTGAGAGATCCATCACGGTGTCGGCGCCCCAGCGGATCGCCCACACCATCTTCTCCACCTCTTCTTCGACCGAGGAGGTCACCGCCGAGTTGCCGATATTGGCGTTGATCTTGGTGAGGAAGTTGCGGCCGATGATCATCGGCTCGAGCTCGGCGTGATTGATGTTGGATGGAATGATGGCGCGGCCGCGCGCCACTTCGCTGCGCACGAATTCCGGCGTGACGTAGGCCGGCACCGCGGCGCCAAAACTCTCGCCGTCGGCGAGCGCGGCCTCGGCGCGCTCGAGCTGACGCTTGCGGCCGAGATTTTCGCGCTCGGCGATGTAGATCATTTCCTTGGTGATGACGCCGGCGCGCGCCCATTCGAGCTGCGTCAGTGGGTCTCCATTAGCCGCGCGAAGCGGACGGTGTGTCGTCGGGAAATTGCGGGCGAGGTGCTTGCCGCTGACATTGCCGTTGTCGACCGGCTGGATGGGACGCCCGTCGTAATCCTCGACGCCGCCGCGCTCGCGCACCCATTCGAGGCGCGTGCGCGCGAGCCCTTGCTCGACGTCGATGCTCACGGCGGGATCGGTATAGGGGCCGGTCGTATCGTAAACGGGGACTGGGGGCTCGGCGGCGGCATCGGTGAGCACGATCTCCCGCACCGGCACGCGCAGCTCAGGTACCGCTTCGGGTCGCGCATAGACTTTGCGCGAAGCCGGGAGCGGTCCGGTGGTGACTTTGGGGGGCGCGATATTGGGATCGTGGATATTCATCGTGTTGCTCCCGTAACGGGTTCGCGGCGATAGCCGAAGAAGCAGAGCACCGCACCGATTATCAGCCAGATGATGCCGGCGACGATCAGGCTCGTCGGGCGTTCCAGGAACCAGCGAAGGGCGGCCTCCGTGCCCTGCGGCCAGATGATGCGCTGAGCGCCGCCAAGAGCCGCGAGCCAGCCGAAGAGCGTAATAAGGAAGCGCCAGTCGGCCACCCAGGCATTATGGTTGAGCAGAATCGCGACGCCCGCGGTCATGGCCAAGAGGCCGGTCACATAGATCAGCGCGGTGCTGTCCAAGAATTCTTGCGCCAGCGCGCGATAGGCGGCTCCGTTGACCAATACGCCGATGGCAATGGCGACGCAGACGGGTCCGAGCAGCCTTGCGAGGAAGACCGAGATTCGGAGGGAGGGTGCTGTCATGGAAATGTCCTGTCCCTTCGCCGGCATAACCCGGATCAGGTTCAAAGGGTCCCCGCGGTACGAACTGGCGGGTCTCTCAGCTCCTTGACCGGAGCTCCCCTCGGAACAGCCGTTAATGTAGGCCTGCCTCTGCGGCTGTCAACGCGGGCTGGGCGCGGCTTTGTTGAGCGGTGCGCCCTGTTGAACGGGCAGCGTATGCGCCAAAACACCGGCGGAAATTAGCGTTGACGGCGGTCGGCCGTCCGGCGATGGTGAATTGCCGGGGTCGAAACGCACGGAAGAACCACGAGGGTCATGGCGTCCAATCGCGGGCACCGGCTGCGCCTCGAGGACATCAGCCATCGCTTCGGCGACGTCGTCGCCGTGCGCGATATCAACCTCGACATAGCGCCTGGCGAACTCGTCGCGTTGCTCGGCCCTTCCGGCTGCGGCAAGTCCACGCTCCTGCGCATCGTATCCGGCTTCGTCCGCCAGACGAGCGGCCGCGTCCTGTTCGACGCCGAGCCGGTCGACCATCTGCCGCCGAGCCGCCGCGGAGCCGGCATTGTGTTCCAGAATTACGCGCTCTTTCCGCACATGACGGTGGCCCAGAACGTCGCCTATGGGCTCGAAGCGCAAAAGTGGCCGCGGCAGCGCATTGCGGAACGCGTCGCCGAGATGCTCGCGCTCGTCCATATGAGCGAGTTCGCGGCACGCAAGCCGCGGCAGCTCTCCGGAGGTCAGCAGCAGCGGACCGCGCTTGCGCGCTGTCTGGCCACTGACCCAAAGGTGCTGCTCCTCGACGAGCCCTTCGGCGCGCTCGACAAGAATCTGCGCCTTGACATGCAGATTGAGGTGAAACGGCTGCAGCGCGAATACGGCATCACCACCATCCTCGTCACTCACGACCAGGAAGAGGCGCTATCGATGGCGGACCGCATCGCGGTCATGGCGCGCGGATCGATCGAGCAAGTTGCGTCCCCGACCGAGATTTACGACCGGCCGACAACGCTGTTCGTCAACCAATTTGTCGGCACGGCGAACGTGCTCTCCGGCGAACTCGTGAGCGCCGATGAGGGCGTCGCCAGCGTGCGCCTGCCCGGTGGGGCCGTATTGCGGGCGAGACCAATCCCGCAAATCGTGACCGGCGGGCCAGTCTTGATGTCGGTGCGTCCCGAGCAGTTGCGGCTCGAAGCCGCCGCTGGCGAGGGCCGCATCGCCGGCGTGGTGAAGGCGGTGATGCCGCTGGGCGCGCACGTCGTGTACGAGGTCGAGACTCGAGGCGGCGCCTCGCTCAAGGTCAGCGAGCCACGCGCACCGGCCACACCATTGCGGCGCCCCGGCGAGAGCGTGCACGTGGCGGCCGCCTCTGAGGCGGCATGTCGCATCTTTGCTACGGAATGAGAAGCAGCGGAGGAGTCACAACCATGGACCGCAGATTCTTGCTCACTCGAGCCGCCGCGCTCGGCGCAGCCTCCATTCTTCCCGCGCGCGCATTCGCCCAAGCGAAAACACTCGTCGCCGCCACGTTTCCCGGCACATGGAACGAAGCTCACCGCAATATTCTCGCCCCGGCATTCCGCCGCGCTACCGGCGCCACCGTGACCCAGTCGATTATTCTCGGCACCGATCAGGTCGCGCGGCTGCAGGCGGCCAAGGGCAGCCGGCCGCCATTCGATGTGGCAATTTTCGATTCACCCCAGGTGCTCGACGCCGCCCGCGAGGGCTTGATCGTGGAATACCCGGTCGCCAAGTCGCCGCGCTACGCTGAGCTGCTGCCGGGGTTTCAGGACAAATGGGGGCCGAAGATCACCATGCAGGTGATCGGCATCGGCTACAACCCGAAGAAGATCGCAAGCCCGCCGAAGAATTGGGACGAACTGTGGGAGCCCAAATATAAGGGTCGCGTGGGCTTGACCGCGCTCAACAGTCAGCTCGGCATCGCCTTTCTCGCCGAGCTCAATCGCCTCAAGGGCGGCGATGAGTCCAACTTCGAGCCGGCCTTCAAGGGGTTGCGCGAGCTCTTGCCGAATGTGGGCGCCATCGCCGCCAATCTCGGCGCCTACGCCACGCTGTGGCAGCAGGAGCAGATCGACATCGCGCCCTACAACTTCAACTTCGTGCAGACGCTCAAGGGCAAGGATGTGCCGGTCGAACTCGCGATCCCGGCAAGCGGTCCGGTCGGCTGGTCCACCAGCCTGCATCTCGTCGCCAACGCGGCCGAGCCCGATCTCGCGGTGAAATATATCGACGAGCATCTCGATGCGGACATCCAGGCGCAGATGCTCAAGCCGCCATACGACGTGATCCCGACCAATTCGAAGGTGAGGCTCGAAGGCGCGATCACGTTGGCAATCGCCAAAACCCAAGACGATCTCGCCAAGATCCGCACGATCGATTGGGACAAACTCAACCCGCAGCGGGGGGCGGTGATCGACCGCTTCAACCGCGAGATTAAGCTGTAGCGGTAATCTCTCGCGGCAAGCTCGGTCTGCTCCCTCCCCCGCTTGCGGGGGAGGGGTGGGGAGGGGGTGACTGCACATGCTCGTTCATTTTGCGTGCCCCCTTCCTGTCCCTCCCCCGCAAGCGGGGGAGGGGACGCTGTGGCACCGCCCGTCGTAGCCGACGCGCAACGATGACATCTTCCCAATCTCCCCTTGTACTGCCGCTGGCGGCGCTGTTCGTCGCGTTCTTCGTTGCGCCGTTGATCGTGCTTGTTGCGCTCTCGCTCACTGCCGATACGGCCGCGTGGACCGCGGCCAATTACGTGAAGTTCTTCACCGACCGCTTCAATTACTCGATCCTGTGGGACACGCTCTTTCTCGGGCTGAAGGCAACGCTCGTCTGCCTCCTCTTCGGTTACCCAATCGCTTGGATTTGCGCGCACGCGAGCGCGCGCTGGCAGAGCGTCCTCGTTTTCCTGGTCATTTTGCCCATTCTCACGAGCGTGGTGGTGCGCACGTTCGCATGGATCGTGATCCTCGGCCGCCAGGGCATACTCAACCAAGTAGCACTCGGCCTCGGCCTCACGCACGAACCGCTGCGCCTACTCTACACCGAACCGGGCGTGATCATGGTGCTCGCACAGGTACAGATGCCTTTGATGGTATTACCGATCCTCACTGTGCTCACGAAACTCGATCCGAATCTGGCGGATGCGTCGCACGTGCTGGGGGCGGGCGAATGGCGCACGCTTTGGCGGGTGACGCTGCCGCTGTCATTGCCGGGCGTGATCGCTGGCTGCATTCTGACCTATTCGGCTTGCGTCACCGCGTTCGTCACGCAAACGCTGATCGGCGGAGCGCGGCTGATCTATATGCCGCTGAACATCTATCAGCAGGCGATCGGTGCCAACAACTGGCCGTTCGCGGCGGCGATCTCAGTGATCTTCATGCTCGCGGTGCTCGCCGCGGTGGCGCTGCTCGCCATGATCGGCCGCAAGAGCGAGACCTATGGCAGCGCCTAAGCATTCCCTCGATTGGGAGGCGATATCCCTGCGCCTCGTATTCGGCGCGTTAGCCGCCGTCGCGATCCTCTTCCTCGTGGGACCGACGCTGATCATGCTGCTGACTTCGTTCACCGCGTCGCAATCCCTGAAATTTCCGCCTGACGGCCTGTCGTTGCGGTGGTACGTCGCCTTGCTCGACGCCGATCAGATGCAGGCCGCCGCTTGGAACAGCCTTGTGGTCGCGTTCTGGACCACGGTGTTCTCGGTTGTGCTGGGCACCGCCGCAGCGCTCGGGATCGCACGCAATCGCTCGGCCCTCGCGCGCGTATGCGATGTCTTGTTCATGTCACCGCTGCTGCTGCCGGCGCTCGCTTTCGGTTTTGCCGCGTTGATCTACATCCATAAGCTCGGTTTCGCGCCGAGCATCCCGTTCCTCGTGCTCGGACACATCGTGGTTTGCGTGCCGTTCGTGCTGCGCACCACCATCGCCACGCTCTCCCAGCTCGATCCGGCGCTGCTCGATGCCTCTTACAGCCTCGGCGGCGGTCGCCTCATGACGTTCCGCCGGGTCACGCTGCCGCTGATCGCGCCCGGTCTCGGCGCCGGCGCGTTCCTCGCCTTCATGGCCTCCTTCGACAACGTGCCCGTGTCGTTGTTTCTCGCCGACGAACGCACCGAGGTGCTGCCCATTCACCTGTGGCAGCAGATCGAAACAAACCTCGATGTGCGCACCGCGGCGGTTTCCGGCCTGATCGTCATCTTTACCCTCATCCTAATGCTGCTGGCCGAGCGCATGGCCGGCCTCACGCGGCAGATGCGGTAAAGATCGATGTTTTGGTTGGCATCGCGTCTCAAGGAGCATGAGCCATGGCGGGCGTCTCGATCCACGTCGTCGACGTGTCGCGCGGCGTGGTGGCGGCGGGCATGCAGGTCGAGCTTTACGCCGTTGGCGTCGGTGGCAAGCTCGAGTTAGTGGCCCAAGGTCCCACCGACGCGACCGGATTGTTGAAACGGCCTGAGCTGTCGAAAACATTCCGCCCCGGCGGCTATGTCGCCGTCTTTCATGTCGCGGACTTTTACCGCGCGCAGGGAGTGGCATTGCCCGCCGTGCCGTTCCTCGACGTCGTCCGGTTCGATTTCGGCATCGCCGAGCCTGCCCAGCACTATCATCTGCCGTTCAAATGCACGCCCTGGGGCTACTCCTGCTTCCGCGGCGGCGCTTAGAGGAGCGGCAAAAACAAGCGCCGGCCCGCGAGAGGCCGGCGCGACTCTCAAATGTGGGGAGACGCCGCCATTCAGTTGATGCTGTCGATGGCAGTAGCGGCATGGCGCCCGCTCACCGGCAGCACGACGACCTTGGTGCCGACGTGGACGCGGTTATAGAGGTCCATCACATCCTCGTTGAGCAACCGAGTGCAGCCCAACGATACGAAGCCGCCGATCGTCTCGGGCGCGTTGGTGCCGTGAATACGGTAGACGGAGTCGCTGAGATACATCGCGCGCGCGCCGAGCGGATTGCTCGGACCGCCCGCCACGAAGCGCGGCAGATAGGGCTGGCGCTGGATCATCTGCGGCGGCGGCGTCCAATCCGGCCACTCGGCCTTGCGCTCGATCGTCTTCGTGCCGGACCAGGTGAAGCCCTCGCGGCCCACGCCGATGCCGTAGCGCATCGCCTTGCCGCCGCCCAGCACCAGGTAGAGGTAGGTGTTCGGCGTGTCGATGATGATCGTGCCGGGCGCCTCGCTGGTGCGATAGTTGACGATCTGACGGCGCAGTTCGTCGCGCGGGTCGGTCGCATCCTCCTGCGGATTGGCATAGGCCGGCGCCGTCACCGGCTCACGCTGCGGGCCGAACAGCGCCTCGAACGGATTGAACGGGTTGGCGGAAGCCGCACTCGTGAGGATGGCGGTCGCGGCAATCAGCGTCGCGACCGCGGTGACGGTCTTCAAGCGGGTCATATTGTACATGGCACGTCCCCCTTCGATGACCATTGGTCGAATGTTGGGCTGCCGGGGTTCAAAATGCCGGCCGGTATTAATCTCACAGCTTGGTTACCGGCTCGCGGCGGAATGGACCTACCTAGCTGATGTTGCTAGATTTTCCCTGTT
>DATFQX010000151.1:0-2115 GCA_035263865.1 Xanthobacteraceae bacterium | reverse complement strand
GTCATCTGCTGCGGCACGATGGCCGGGTTGCCCGGGACATGCTTGCCGATATGGCGCCCGACCAGCCGCGCCTGCAGGTCGTACTCGCCGCCCACGCCGACGCCGATCAGGAGGCTGATGGTCTTGCCGCCATAGAACTCGGCGACCGCATCGGCGGGCGCGGGCGGGGCCGCGGCGAGCAGGGCGATGGCAGCGATGAGAAAGCGCAACCAAATCATCGTGGGATTGTCGCACAAGAATTGCCGCGCGCTCCACCTCTCCCTTTCAGGGGCAGAGCAATCGCATATGGCTCGCTGCTTGGAGGTGGCAACGCGCGCGCCGCTCGCTCCACCTCTCCCCGCGTGCGCAGGGCTGTCCGGGGAAAAGTTAGGCATAGCAGAACTCCATCTGGTCTGGGCATCTGCGTTGCTTGCGGTTGCTGGGGTTGACCGGTGTAGGTTTGCCGATTTGCGTAATCGTGCGTCGCGAGAACAGGAGTTGGCTGACGAGCTGAGCGAGACGGATTGGCAGCATGGTGATGCAGTGGACCCGCGCCGCGATGCGCAGCAGCAGATAGGCGATCATCGCCGCGAGGATTTGCAGCCGAATGGCGTTCTCGTTGTTGCCGAGGAACTTGCGGATAGAGAGATGCTGCTTGATCCAGCGGAACAGCAGTTCGATCTGCCATCGGCTCTTGTAGAGCGCGGCGATCTCCACGGCCGTGCGCTCAAGATCATTGGTGAGCAGGGTGATGATGCCGCCCTTGTCGCGCCTCACCCGGATGCGCCGCAACGGGATCGGCAGCCGGGAGTCACCCTTGCTGACGAGGCCGACCTCAGCGTCATCGATGATGGTGAAGCCGTCGCCGGCCCTCTTGCGCACGGAACGATAGCGGGCGGCGCGCAGGCGCATGTTGGCCTTCGGGCGGGTGACGAAGAAAGCCCTGGAATCATTGATTTTCCGCCACCAGTCGAAGCGGCAATACCCCTTGTCATAGACGTAGGTCATGCCGGGCTCGATCCGCACCTGCCGACCGACCTCGACATCATTGATGTTGGCGGGGGTGATCTCGATGCAGTGCGGCACGTCGGTTGTTGGATCGTAGACCACGTGCATCTTCATGCCGCGAAAGCGTCCATTCCATTTGGTCCATTTACAGACCTCGCCCAGCGGGATCGGGCTCGCATCGATCAAGCGCACCATCGCGCTCCCCTCCTGCCGGGTGCGGCGATCCGCCTGTTCCACCAGCATCGCCAAGGTTTGCGCAAACACCGCGGTCGGACGACGCGCGTTTGCGTCCCCCAGCGTCGAACGGGCAAGCTCGCCGACCCCCAAATGGTAGTGATGATGGGCGTTGGCATTGAAGCCGGCGATCAGCCCCCGCAGCCCACTGGCACCGCTCAGTTGCGCGTAGATCAGCGCCACCAGATGATCCCAGCTCTTGAACGACTTGTCGTAGGCATCGGCGTCCAGGCGATCCACAGCCGCCTGAAACTGTCGCCGATTAATCGGTTCAAGGAGACGTCCAAAGATGCTACCGCGAAAGCGCATGCTCGGCTCCTTTCTGAGTCTCGACAACCTGAAAGGGCCGGTTTGCGCCGGTTGTGCCGAGCATGCACCGTGACACAGTGAATCATTCCCCGGACAGCCCTGCCGCATGCGGGGAGAGGTCGGATTCCGAGCGAAGCGCAGCGGAGCGAAGGAATCCGGGTGAGGGGGCGTGGCCGCGAGTCTCAGGCTGTGGAAGCGCCCCCTCACCCGATTTGCTTCGCTCCGCCAGGGCTCCGCTCGCAAATCGACCTCTCCCCGCACGCGGGGAGAGGTGGAGCAAGCGGCGCGCCATGTGCAAAACGCCACGCGCGTGAGGCAGCGCCATGCTCAAATCTGCTGCAGTTGCCTCATCGCACAGCGGCCCATAGATTGCCGGGCCATGTTCGAGGCCAAATTCCAGTCGTTCGAGGATGCTTCCGAGCCCGCCGCGAGCGTGCCGCGCGTCGCCGCGCTGCGCGCCGAATTGAAGCGCCGCGGGCTCGACGGTTTTGTCGTCCCGCGCGCCGACCGTTTCCAGAACGAATATCTTCCGCCGTCGGAGGAGCGGCTGGCCTGGCTCACCGGCTTCACCGGCTCGGCCGGCGC
>DATFQX010000150.1:0-8475 GCA_035263865.1 Xanthobacteraceae bacterium | reverse complement strand
CCAATATTTCGAGCTGCCAGCTCGCCGTCGGATGCAGGCACACGAACACGACCCGGCCGTCGGCGCGCAGGTGCCGGAAATGATCAAGCATGAACCCGATATAGCCGTCTTGGGTGTTGAACTGCGGCTCGTCGAACAAGTGGATGACGGGTGAATCCGAGCGAGCGCGCTCGAGCAGAAAATTTGGGATGAGCCTCATGAAGCGGCGCACCTGGTAGGACTGGTGATAGTGAATGGCAAGCCGCGAGCGCTCGCGATAACGGACGCGATGAATGTCCTGCCCGGCCGTGACGACGCGTCCGGCGCTTGGCTGATTGCTGCCGGTTATCAGTTCGAACAGCGTGGTCTTGCCGGAACCGTTCGGCCCCATGACGCCGACAACAGTGGGCTCCGGCACGACGAAATCAGCCTGCAGGCGGAACGTCGGGGTGCGATCGAACAGTCCGCGTGTGTAGACCTTGCGCAGGTCCTGCACCGCGAGCAGGGGTGCCGGGATCATGCTCAAATCCCGAGCAGCTGATGCCGGTGCGCGGCATCGCGCTGCAGCTCGACGGCAGGACCCTCGTAGCCGACAACACCCTGGTCCAGCACATAGACGCGATCTGCGACCGAGAGCGCGAGATCGCAGTTCTGCTCGACCAGCAGCACCGAGACGCCCTCGCGCTTCAGCCGGCGGATCGTCCCCAGCACGTCGTCCACGATCTTCGGCGCCAGTCCCTGGCTCGGCTCGTCGAACAAGACTAGCCCGGGCGCGCCGAGCAGCGCTCGCGCGATCGCCACCATCTGCATTTCTCCGCCGGAGAGGTTCTCGCATTCGCGCCGGCGCAAGTAGTCAAGCGCGGGGAAGATTTCGCAGACTTCCTTCTGGTTCCACGAGCGATAGGCCGTGCGCTTCACAGCGATCGAGAGGTTGCGCTCCACCGTTAGCGTCGGGAACACACGGCGGTCGTCGGGGACCCAGGAGATTCCCGCGCGCGCGATCCGGTGCGTCGGCCAATGGGTGATGTTGCAGTCGGCGAAGCGGATGGAGCCATGCCGGGCCGGCGTCAGCCCGAGAATGGAACGCAGGGTCGTTGTCTTCCCTGCGCCGTTGGGGCCCAACAGCGCGACGATCTCTCCCGGATCGACGTGCAGCGAAACGCCGAACAGCGCCTGCGTCTCGCCGTAGAACGTATCGATGCTGAAGATTTCGAGGCTCATTTCACGCGAGCTTGCCCAAATTCGAGGCTTTGACCCATTTATTGGCGCGCAGCGCGTCAGGCGTGCCGCGGGCGATCACTTGACCCCAGTGGATCACCGTCACGGTATCGGCGAGATCGAACAGGAACCGCATGTTGTGCTCGATGATGACGAGTGTGAGCTGCTCCTTGAGCCCACGTACCAAATCGGCAAGGCGTGCAGTCGCCTCGGTCCCGAGGCCCGACGTAGGCTCGTCGAGAAACAGGATGCGCGGCTCGGCGGCGAGCGCCACGCCGATTTCGAGAGCGCGGCGAT
The DNA here is from genome assembly GCA_035263865.1 of Xanthobacteraceae bacterium. Lineage (GTDB taxonomy): Bacteria > Pseudomonadota > Alphaproteobacteria > Rhizobiales > Xanthobacteraceae > VAZQ01. Next base: position 6,981 of record DATFQX010000150.1, on the reverse strand, counting down.
CGCCGTAGGAAAGGTTCCTGGCGATCACGTGCTCCTTGCCGTTGAGGCCGACCCGCGCCAGCACGCCGACGGCCTTGTCCGCGACACCCGAGTCCTGCCGGGTATCGCGCAGCATGCGAAAACCTTGCCGCCGGCGCTCCGGCACCGCGAGCGCGACGTTCTCCAGTGCGCTGAAGTCGTCAAACAGGTTCATCAGCTGGAACGAGCGCGAAATGCCCATGCGTGCGATTGTCCGCGACGTCAGCCCGGTAATGTCCTTGCCGTCGAAGACGATGCGGCCGCCATCCGGGCGATAGCGTCCGGTCAGCACGTGAAAGCATGTGGTCTTGCCAGCGCCATTCGGCCCCATGATGCCGCTGAGACGTCCCTCCTCGAATGCGAGATCGATAGCCTCCAGCACCACGCGGTCGCCAAAGCGCTTGTGCAGGCGGTGTGCTTCGAGCAGCGCCATTGCGTCACATACCGCCGGTGCCGCCGGCCCCGACACTCGCCGTGCCGGCGCGCACCCGCACCGCCATCAGCCGACGGCTAAGGTTCGCGCCCAAGCCTGCCGCGCCCTCCGGCTTGAACATTACCATCGCCATGAACAGCAGCCCGAACCAAAGTAGCCAAGTCTCGGTATAGGCCCCGAGCAGGTCGCGCGCGATGAAGTAGATGACGGTCCCGATCACCGGGCCCCAGAAGCTCACGAGGCCGCCGCCGATTAGTACCATTAGCACGACGACGCTCGACCATTGCAAGCTCATCACCTGCACGAACGCGCCGCCCTGGCCCATGGCGAAAATGCCGCCGGCGAATCCGGCGACCGCGCAGGATAGGACAAAGCTCAGCCACTTGTAGAGCCACACATCGTAGCCGAGGAATGCCACGCGCTCCTCGTTCTGCTTGATAGCCTGCAGCACACGGCCGAAGGGCGAGTTCACCAGCCGCCATAGCAGTACCACCGCGACGATGAAGCAGGCGAAGGTGAACCAATAGAGCGCCGCGTTGCTGCGCAGCGGAAAGGTGACGATGCCGAAATCCGCTGGCAGGCGGCGGATGTTGAGCAGTCCGTCTTCTCCCCTCGTCACGGAGGTCCATTTGCTGGCGATGAAGAAGAACAGTTGGCTGAACGCGATCGTCATCAGGGCGAAATAGATTCCGCGCCGATGGGAGATGAAGCAGGCGACCGCAGCGCCGAAGGCCGCCGCGACGAACGTCGCCATCAGCAGGCCGATCCACAGGTTCGGGACGAGGTGCAACTGCGTCAGTCCCATTCCATAGGCGCCGATGCCGAAAAAGGCACCGTGTCCGAACGATGGGAGACCGGTATTGCCAAACAGCACGTTGAAGCCGAGCGCGAAGATGCAGAACAAGAGCACCTCGACCCCCAGATAGGGATAGAGACCGACCTCACTTATCCAGAACGGCACGCTGCCGAAGACCCCGAAGGCGATCAGCATCGGCTCGGTGATCCAGCCGCGCAGCCTGGCGATGACGGAGGGCCCTGCTTTCATCGCTCGAGGATGCTCTTCTTGCCGAGCAGCCCGCGTGCCCGGAAGGTGACTACCGCGATCAGCAGGAGATACATCGAGATCAGCGACCAGTCGCTTGCATAGGCGCCGGTCAGCCCGACTGCGACGCCGATCAGCAGGCTGGCAAGCACCGCGCCCCAGAAGCTGCCGACACCGCCGAGAACGATGACGATGAAGGCCGGCACGACGGCATCGACGCCGACGTGGGGCCGCACCCCCCAGATCGGCGCCATGATCACGCCGGCAACGGCGGCAAGGCCGCTGCCGAAGGCGAACACGAGTAGGCGCAGACGCGGCAGGTTGACACCGAGCGCTCGCACCATCTCGCTGTCGTGCGCGCCGGCCTTGATCAGCGCGCCGTATGGCGTGCGTTCGAGAAACAGCCACACCAGCGCGATGACGCCGATCGCGAAGGCTGATGCGTAGAACCGATACGTCGAGTAGATGAGATCGCCGATCAGCAGCCCGCCGGTGATGGCGGACGGCACCGGAAACGGCTTCTCCGCCGATCCCCAGAGCACCCGGATCAGTTCCTCGATCACCAGCGCGGCCCCAAACGTCAGCAGGAGTCCGTAGAGCGGATCCTTGCCGTAGGTCCGCCTCAGGCAGAGTTCCAGCGCCATGCCGGCAATGCCGACCACAAGCGGCGCTGCAACGGTCCCGACAGCCAATCGCCAGCCGAGCGGGAGCGCGTAGTACGGCTGCAGAAACTCAAACGGCAGGACGCCGGGCGGCAGCATGAAAAGAAGTGCCACGTAGGCGCCCAGCGCAAACAGCGAGCCGTGCGCGAGGTTGAGCACTTCCATCACGCCGACGATTAGCATGAAGCCGAGCGCCACCAGCGCAAACAACAGGCCGAGCGAAATGCCGTTCAGAAGATGCGGCAGTAGATTGTAGAGAAAATCCATGCTGCGCAGATTGCGTTAGGCGGAATCAGGCTACGCTCCCGTTTTTTGCAGGAAGGAGCGGATCCTGGTCCGCCGGCCATCTTCAGAGGTGTTGATGCCTCGCATGGCCGCGGTTCTTGCGGGAGCTGCGCCAGCTGAGGAAACCTCAGCGGCCTCGCTCGCGGACTTGGCGACAGCCTACATCTCGTAGCTGGGCGTGTCCTGATAGGACTCCAGCTTGCAGGCGGACTCCCCGGGATCCTTCACGTCCTCGGGCTTTAGCGCCGTAACAATCTTGAAATAGTCGGTGTTGTCGACCGGCTTGTCATTGGCCGCGCACAGATAAACCGTCTGCTGCACGTGGTGTGAGCTGGGATCGATCCACGCGTCATAGTGCTGCATGCGGTCGACCGCCGACATGCGGTGGCCCTCCAGCGCCTTGATCACCGCGATGTTGTTCGTGGTGCCGGCGCGTTCGATGGCGCGGATCAGCTCGCGCATGGCGACGTAGCCGTTATAGGACACATTACCGGGTACATCGATCGCCACGCCCGGCCAGCGCTTCTGATAGCGCGCGACGAACTCCGTCACCCCCGGCAAGTCGAGCTTATGGTACCAGGTGGTCGCGAAGGTGCCGAAGGCGGCATCGAGGCCGAGCCCGTAGATATCGGGCCAGTCCTGTTGGTTGGTGAGCCAGGCCGGTTTCTTGTCCAGCTTCATGCTCACGACCTGCTGTTTCAGGGTCTTGGCGTCATCACCACCGACCGCAACCGTCACGACGTCAGGCTTGGCCTGCTGGATCTTCAGCAGGATAGGCGAGAAATCGCGGGTGCCAACTGGCACCAGGATTTCGTCGAACACCTCGGCGCCAAATTGCGTGCCGACCTCACGGAAGGACTTCGACGTGTTGTGTCCCCACACATAATCATTGGTGAGTAGCAGCCACCGCTTGCCGTAGCTATTGATTGCTGCTTTGGCGCCGGCGATGGCGAAGTTGGTCCCGTTGCCATCCCACACGAACTTGACGCGGTGGCAGTCCTTGCCGGCCTCCGTCGGCGAGGACGAGTTGGTGTTGAAGTACACGGTGCCGTATTTTTGCGCCACTTGTCCGATGGCGTTGGCGACGCCCGACTGGATGGCCCCGACCAGGAACGCCACCTCGTTGCGCGTGATCATGCGTTCGGCGACGCGCGTTCCGGTCGCTGGAGTTGTCTCGGTGTCAGCGTGAATGGACGTGAGCTTGCGGCCCAAGACCCCGCCCTTCTCGTTGGCTTCCTCGAGGGCCATGAGGGCGCCGCGCATTTCGTCCTGGCCGGCATTGCCGAACTGACCGGTCGCGTCAAACGTGAGACCTATCAGGATCGGCTTCTCGGTTTTCTGCGCCCAGGCGTGGTTGTGCTTCCATGGGCCGAAGAAGGCGAGACCGGTGGCGGTCGTTCCCTGCAGCAAGGTGCGGCGCGAAAGCCGCGCTTTGATCTTCATGACATTTCCTCCTCTGGATGAACCGACATTTATGGTGCGACCGTGACGGTCGGGAAATCGGCCGGTATGGTGATCTCGATCACGGTGTATCAATCCGCTTTGACGCCCGCGAACTTCACCACCTTGCCCCACTTTTCGGTTTCCTCAGCGATCAGCTTGCCGAAGTCGGCGGGCGAGCCGGGAAGCACCGTGCCGCCTAAGTCGGCGAACCGTGCCTTCAACCTGGGATCGGCGAGCCCCGTATTGATCTCCGTATTGAGCTTTCCGATGATCTCGGGCGGCGTGTTTTTGGGCGCACAGAGGCCAACCCACTGGCTCGCCTCGAAACCGCTCACGAAATCGCCTACAGTGGGAATATCCGGCAGTGCCTCTGACCGGGTCGCCGTGGTTACTGCCAAGGCGCGCAGCTTACCAGCCCTGATGTATTCGATTGATGCCGCCATGTCGGTGAATGTTACCTGGATTTGCCCGCCGAGCAGATCGGTGATCGCGGGTCCCGCGCCGCGATATGGCACATGTGTCAGATTAACGCCGGTCATCATCTTGAACAGTTCACCGGCAACGTGAGCCGGGCTCCCATTGCCGCCCGAACCCATGCTGATCTTGCCGGGATTGGCCTTCGCGTAGGCGATGAACTCGGGAACAGTTGCGACAGGAAGCGATGGATTCACCTGCATGACATGCGGCACACGGATGATGCTCGCAACCGGCGCAATATCACGAATGAAGTTGTAGTTGAGTTTTTCGAACAGCGTTGCATTGATTGCTGCGGTAGTGCCGACCACGAGGAGCGTATAGCCGTCTGCCGGCGAACGCACGACCGCCTCTATACCGATATTGCCACCACCGCCGGTACGGTTCTCGATGAGGAATTGCTGACCGAGCCGCTCCGTCAGCAACTGACCAATGAGGCGCGCAGTAATGTCGTTCACGCCACCGGGTGCAAATGGGAGAACGATGCGCACCGGCCGCGTCGGATAGGCTTGCGCCCAAGCGATGCGCGACATGGCCGGCAGCGCGGCAGCGCCCGCTGCAAGATGGAGAAAATTTCGGCGGGGAAGTTTCATGAGGCTTCCCTGACACTGCATGATTGGCGCGCTTTGGTCAGTTGATCTTCAACCCGATCGCCTCCACTACTGGCGTCCAGAAAACAACATCGGCTTCGAGGCGACGCCGGAATTTCTCGGGCGTTGTGTCGGGACTGGCTTCGAAGCCTGACTCCATCAACTTCTGCTGGTAGGCTGGTTCCGCGAGCGCCGTGCGTACCGCCTGCGCGATCTGCTCGATGATCGGCTTCGGCGTTCCTGCCGGAGCGACCGGCCCGATAGTCGATTGATTGGTCAGGCCAGGGAACCCCGCCTCCGCCACGGTCGGAAGCTTAGCCGCGGCGGTGAGACGCTCGGGGCTAGTTACGGCGAGAATCCGCAGCTTTCCGGACCGGTGAAATTCGAGCGACTGGCTGGTTAGAGCCACCATGCCCATGACGACTTGCCCGCTGATCAGGTCCGCTATCACCGGCCCCGCGCCCCGATAGGGCACCTGCGCGAGCTCGGGCAACCCCGCGAGCGATTTGAACATTTCCCCAGTCAGCTGGTTCAGCGAGCCAACACCGGCGTGTCCGTAGGACAGCTTGCCGGCATTGGCCTTGGCATAAGCGACGAACTCTTTGAGGTTCTGTGCCGGCACCGATGGATGCACCGCAAGCGCCAGCGCTACGACTGCCAAGCCAGCAATCGGATCGAGATCCTTGATCGGATCATAGAGTGGCCGGCTCTTGAGCAGGCTCTCGTTGACATGCGGGAGGGTGCCGCCGAGGAGAATGGTATAGCCGTCCGGGCGGGCGTGGGCGACCGCGGCAGCGCCCAACGAACTGCCGCCGCCGCCGATGTTTTCGACGAACATCGTGCCGAGCAGCGGTTTGACCTGCTCCACCCATGGTCGGGCGAGGGTGTCGAACGCGCCACCGGGCGGAAATGGAACCACGAGCCGGATCGGTCGCGCCGGATAGGTTTCTGCGCTTGCAACGCGCGCGATGGGCAGAGCGGCAACCCCGGCGACCAGTTGCGGAAATTGTCTGCGGGAAAGTTTCATTTTGAATTCTCCCTCTCCGACCTTTCCTTACAATCACGTCGTCGGGCGGCAGGTTATGGCCGTTATGTGTTCGCACCAGCCGGCAGGCGCACCGTAAACACCGAACCCTTGCCCGACTCGCTCGTCACCGTCACGTCGCCGCCCATCATGCGCGCGAGCTTGCGGGTGATGGCCAGGCCTAGCCCCGTGCCGCCGAAACGCTGAGCGGTCGTGGCATCGGCCTGGCTAAACTCCTCGAACAGCTTTGCCTGCTGCTCCGGCGTCATGCCAATGCCGGTGTCCGAGACGGCGAACTCGACGAAGCTGCCGCCATTGCTCACCTTGCGGGCGGCAAGCTTGACCTCGCCCGCTTTGGTGAACTTGCAGGCATTGCTGAGGAGATTGAGCAGTATCTGCCGCAGCCGCATGGGGTCCACGGTCAATGCGCCGAGGTCCTCTTGGGCGTCAACGACGAGGCGATTCTTGTTCTGCTCGGCAAGCTGTCCGGCGGTGCTGATGACATCATTGATCAGCGGCGTTAGCTGCACGGTTTGTGGGTTGAGTTCGAGCTTGCCCGCCTCGATCTTCGACAGATCGAGCACCTGGTTGATGAGACCGAGAAGGTGAGTACCAGCGCGGTTCACGCGCTGGAGTGGCTCCTGCGCCTTTTCTGTGCCGAAGCGCGCCGCGTTGGTAACCAACATGTCGGTTAGTCCGATAATGGCGTTGAGCGGCGTGCGCAGTTCGTGGCTGACGCTGGAGACGAACTGCGACTTGTGCTCGCTGGCCTGCTGCAGCTGCCGGTTCTTGTCCTGGATTTCGTCGAATAGCCGCACGTTCTCGATCGCGATCGCTGCCTGGTCGGCGAATGTCTCGACCAGTGCAATCTGTTTGTCGGTGAACGGCTCGACCTCCGTCTTGATGAGACCAATGACGCCCTTTGGAATTCCTTCGCGGAGCATCGGGACAGCAAGCACCGTCCGAAACGCAAACATTTTCTGCGCCTCGGCGAATGCGTATTCCGGGTC
>DATFQX010000149.1:0-50892 GCA_035263865.1 Xanthobacteraceae bacterium | reverse complement strand
CTGCGAACGTGCATTCCATTGTCGATCGGACACGGCACCGCATTGGGAAATACCTGGGGGCCAAAGGTCGGACAGATACTACCCGAAATGACCTCGCCGGTGGCTGGGAACGTCGTCGGCCCGGTATAATTCCACAAGGAGCCCGCGTCGGCGAAAGCAGCGAGTTTCATGCCCGAATCCTTGGGCAGGAAATGAAGCGGGGTCTGCAGCTCGAAACTCGCACCCCAATAATAGGTGCCGCCGAGGGCGTCTCCGAAAATGCCGGTGTACGGCAACTGGGTCAGATCGCGCGGCCCAATGCCTGCCGGCGCAAAGCCGCGCACCAGATTGGGCCCCATCTGGAAATTATCGAGCATGCGTAGGCCGCTGCCCCCAGTGGGCGCCACCTGCCCGCCTTGAATATGCAACAGGCCGACAATATCGGGGAAGACCTCGCGGTAGTTGTAGAGGTCGGCGGTCGTACGGAAAAATCTGACGTCGCCGCCAACCCCGGCAAAATCCTGTCTGAACTCCGCCAGCAGCCCCGACGTCGGGTTCTTATTGTTGTCGAGCGTGTTGTGGGTGAGCGTGTAGCCGACGAGCGAGGTGAGAACTGGGCCGTTGGCGAGGGCGCTCTTGACCGCAAGCGAAGCCTCGCCGTCCGAAAAACAGTTGGCGATCCCGTTAAATCCGGGCGGGGGCGTAAGCGCCGCCGTCGTGAAAATCTTGTCGGGCGTCGGGAAGGTGTTCACGAAATCTGGATTGATGTTGTTACAGTTCGTCAGATTCGGCGCCAGCGTGATTTTCTGCTGGTAGAGCGAGTAGCGCAGCTGCAACGCGAGGTCTTCGCGCAGCGTAAAGCCGAGCCGTGTGGCAAACCCCACCGTATCCGTCTGGTATGAAACGTAGCTGGTCGGCAGCTGTTGCCGGTAGAACACGTCGACGCCCCACGCCACGCGATAGCCCAGGAAGTAGGGATCCACGTACGAGAGCTGGGCGCCTTTCATGTATTGGCCGTATTGCACCGCGATCTTCCCGAACAGCCCGCGGCCGAGCAGGTTGCGTTCGGCGACACTGACTTCGCCCATGAATCCATCCGCGGTCGAATAGCCGCCCGACACCGAAAATTCGCCGGTCGGCTGCTCCTCGACGTCCACGTTGAGAATGACCCGATCGGGGGCGGAGCCAGGGTCGGTCGATATCTTCACGTTTTTGAAATAACTGAGGTTCTTCAGGCGTCGCTCGGCCCGATTGACGAGCGCGCGATTGTAGGCATCGCCTTCCGTCACGTCGAATTCGCGGCGGATCACATAATCGCGTGTGCGCGTATTCCCGCGGATGTTGATCCGCTCGATATAGACGCGTTGTGCCTCGGTGACGGTGAAGAGGAGATTGACGGTGGGCGTCTGGGCGTCGCGCGTCGCGCTCGGGCGCACCGTCGCGAAGGCAAATCCTTGCCTCGAAGCTTCGATGGTCATGTCTTCGACGGTCTTTTCGACCGCCTCGGCATTGTAGACATCGCCGGGATAAACACGCAGCTTCACCCTCAGCATTGCCGGATCGAGCGAGCGGATCGTGGACTGAACGTCGACTGCCCCGACGCGATATTGCTCGCCTTCCTCGATCGTGAAAGTGATCACGAACCCCCGTCGATTTGGATCGTACTCTGCGAGCACGGAGACGATGCGTACGTCGATGAAGCCGTGCTTGAGATAAAATCGGCGCAGCAGCTCGCGATCAGCCTCGATCCGGTCAGGATCGTAAATGTCGCCGGTCTGCAAGAATGCAAGCAACAAGCCGGTCTCGGAGGTTTTGATGACGTCCTTGAGGCGATATGACGAATAGGCCCGGTTGCCGACGAACTCGATGAGCTTGACGCCGGTCTTTACGCCCTCGGTGATCTCGAAAACGAGATCGACCCGATTATTCGGAAGTTCGATCATCTTCGGTTCGACACGGACGTCGAAACGGCCGCTACGCCGGTACACCTCCACGATTCGCGCAGTGTCGGCCTGCACGACTGGACGCGAAAGCGTGCCGCGCTCCTTCGATTGGATCTCAGACTTTAGCTGGTCGTCCTTGACCTTCTTGTTGCCCTCGAAGGCGATGCGGTTGATGACCGGATTCTCCACGACGGTTATGATCAGCCGTCCGCCTTGAATCGTCGGGCGAACCTCCTGGAAAAGACCTGTTGAAATAAGCGTCTTCACGCCTTCGTCGATTTGGAAGGCATCGAGCTGACCATTTGGCCCGGGCCGGAAATAGGCGCGGATGGTGTCGGCTTCGACCCGCTGGTTGCCCTGAACGACAATGGAGCTGACGGTCGGCGCTTGAGCATAGGCAGGTCGTGGCGTGAACGACACCACGCCGCCACTCAATAAACTGCCCCCGAGGACAAGGCAGGCGAGGCCAAGCCCTCGAACAAGCCACCTACGAAATTTCATCCCCCACGCACCCTTTATCGTCCCCTTTGGATACCCTCAACACCTCGGATACCGCACGAGAAAGGTCGTTCCCCAGAACGCCCGTACTACATCAACGCCGCGGCTACAGACCCGCTGCGCAACCAAGTACCTCCCCAAACTCTCAGTTTCCCCTTACCCCCCGAAAAGTTGCGACCTCCCTACGACGCGGGCCAGAGGTGGAGGATATCGTTGTAGGTTGCGAAGATCATCAACATGACCACGATCGCAAGCCCGATCCGAAAGCCCACCTCCTGGGCGCGTTCCGAGAGCGGTTTTCCCCTTACGGCTTCGATTCCATAAAACAGCAGATGGCCACCATCGAGCAGCGGCACTGGAAATAGGTTGAGCAAGCCGATCGAGACCGAAAGCACTGCCGCGAGGCTGAACAGCGACGGAAGCCCTTCGCTCGCAACCTGGCCGGACACCTGGGCGATCCGAATTGGCCCGCCGAGTTGATCCGCGGCCTCGCGACCGGAGATGACCCCGCCGATATAGGACAAGGTGCGCTCGACGACGAACCACGTCCGTTGCACGCCTAGCTCGAGCGCTTTGAGCGGCCCGACGGGCTGAAAGTGGGTGTCGTCCGGAGAAGGCGACCGCGTGATGCCGAGAACGCCAATGCGATGTACGTTGCCGAAGCGATCCTTGGATTCGCGGAGCGCGGGAATGGCCTTGAGAGTGACATGGACGCCGCCGCGGTCGACTTCGAACGTCAGCATCTCACCCGCGCTGGTGCTCACGACCTGCTGCATGTCGGTGAAACTCTCGATCGAGCTTCCATTGATGGTCAGAACCAGATCGCCGGGCTTGAACCCGGCAATTTCCGCGGCGCTGCCGGGTTGAACCGCATCGACGCGAGGCGACGTACTCGGCTTGCCGAAGGCCATGAACAGGGCAGCGAAAATCACGATGGCGAGAAGGAAGTTCGCGATCGGACCAGCGACTACAATGGCCGCCCTTGCCCACACCCGTTGATGAATGAAGCTGTGGCGGCGCTCCTCTTCGCTCATGGCGGCAAGCGCCGCCGGATCGGGAACGCTCGCGGCGTTTTCGTCGCCGAAGAATTTTACGTAACCGCCCAGTGGAATGGCGGATACTTTCCAGCGGGTGCCGTGGCGATCATTGAATCCGAAAAGCTCCGGCCCGAACCCGATCGAGAAAACCACGACGCGGACACCGCACCTACGGGCAACCACGAAATGGCCGAGTTCGTGGAAGAACACCACCAGTGTTAGGACGAACAGAAAAGGGATGAGATAGCCGAGCACGCCGCCCCCCAGCGCGTTGATTCCCGACAGAAAATCGAAATTCATCGGCTCTCGTTCCCGCCCGTCCCGACCCAGATCTGCGAACACCAAGCTCTACGGTGCCTTTGCGGCAATTTCTGGTAAGAGCCCGCGTGCCAACAATCTCGTATTATGGTCAATAGATAGTGCTTCGTCGGCGCTTTCGGGCTCCCCAGTCCAATTTCGCGACATTGCAGCCTCAAGCGTCGCCTCCACGAGGGCAGATATCCCGGCAAAACTCAGCCGGCGGGCGAGAAATTCCCCGACCGCCACCTCATTGGCGGCGTTGAGGACGGTGGGCGCCGCCCCACCCGCCTCCAGGGCCCGCCGAGCAAGGGTCAAAGCCGGGAAACGCGCGAGATCGGGCTCCTCGAAGGTCAACGTCGCAGCGCGCGCGAGGTCGAGCCGGGGGGCCGGTCCCACGATTCGCTCGGGCCATGCAAGGCAATAGGCAATTGGGATGCGCATGTCCGGGCTTCCCAGCTGCGCAATCAGCGACCCGTCGCAAAACTCAACCAAACTGTGCACGATCGACTGCGGGTGGACGAGCACGTCAATCTGCTCGGGCGCAAGCGCGAAGAGGTGATGCGCTTCAATGAGTTCCAGCCCTTTGTTCATCAAGGTTGCGGAATCGATGGTGATCTTCGCACCCATGGACCAGTTGGGATGCTTGAGCGCTTGCTCCACGGTCGCCGTCCTCACGGCCTCGGCCGGGGCGGTCCGGAATGGGCCCCCCGACGCGGTGAGGATGACACGGCGAACATCTTCCCGCCGGCTCCCGCTCATCGCCTGAAAGAGCGCGTTATGCTCTGAGTCGACGGGGAGCACAGTGGCGCCGGCTGCCGCCGCGCGGCGCATGAACAGCGCACCGGCGCAGACCAGGGATTCTTTATTGGCGAGGGCGACAATCGCGCCACGCTCGGCTGCCGCCAGCGTGGGCTTCAATCCGGCGGCGCCGGTAATTGCCCCGATGACCCATTCCGCAGGTCGCTCGGCTGCCTCCATCAAACCGCTTTCGCCCGCCGCCACCTTGATGCCGGTTCCGGAGAGCGCGGTCTTGAGATCGCCAAACGCGGCGGGATCGCCGATCGCGGCAAAGCGCGCATCGAGCTCACGCGCGGCCGCTGCGAGCGCGGCGGCGTTCTTGTTGGCGCTGACCGCCTCGACGCGAAAACGTTTGCGCTCGCGCTTGAGCAGGTCGATCGTGCTCGCGCCAACCGAGCCCGTGGCACCGAGGAGCGTCACCGTGCGCTCCGCCGGCGCTCGATCCAATGCAGCGCGCAAAATGTCGGGCTTCATAAGTCACCAGATCAATAGGCCACGGCCCGGCGCCTCGAAACCTCCGCGCAGCAAGCCGATTAGTGCAGCAGCGACGCTGGCGGTCACGAAGCCGTCCAGCCGATCCATCAGCCCGCCGTGTCCGGGGATGAGATGGCTCGAATCCTTGGCGTGGAATCGACGCTTGAGGAGAGACTCGAATAGGTCTCCACCCTGGGCGAAGACTGACAAGGCGAGGGCAAGCACGGCGAGCGCGAAGATTGCGGTCAGCGCAGCCAGGTTCGCGACTGCGACAGCGGCGAGGATGGCCGCCACCAAACCTCCAACGGCCCCGGCCCAAGTCTTATTGGGGCTCACTTGCGGCACAAGCTTGGGGCCTCCGAGCGCGCGTCCCGCGAAATAGGCGCCGATATCGGTCATCCACACGATTGCAAATAAAAAGATCACGGCGAGGAAACCCTCCTCCTCGTCGGTGCGCAGCACGATCGGCGCTACCGCCAGCGCACCCGCATAGACAACCGCGCCGGCGATCCAGGCGCGCCGCTGAGCGAGCGTCAGCGCCGCCACGCCCAGTGCTCCCATGGCCAATACGACAATTGCCGCCAAGGCGTGTCCCATGCCCGCGAGAGCAACGGCAAGAGCAAGCGCCGCGCCGCCAATCAAAAGCATGGAACGTTCCTCGCTCGGCGCCACGAGCGAGATCCATTCCCATAGCACACCAATGGCTGCTGCACCCCAGAACAGGGCAAACGCCCAGCCTCCCAGATAGGCGGTCCCGATCGCGAGCGGCACGAGCACCAATGCCGAGCACACGCGCAGCACAAGCTCGCTGCTGCGAAGGGTGCCGACGCGCAAGGGGCGGTCCGCGCCGGCCACGGACTACGACCCGGTGCGCGCCACGAGACCGCCAAAGCGGCGTTCCCGCCGGCGATACTCCGTGATCGCGCTTTCCAGTGCAGCGCGATCGAAATCCGGCCAATAGGTCGGCACGAATACGAGTTCGCTGTAAGCCGCTTGCCACAACAGAAAATTGGAGAGCCGTTGCTCGCCGCTTGTGCGGATGATGAGATCGGGATCGGGCAGATCCGGTGCATGGAGGTAGCTTGCGAGCGTGTCGGCCGTTATCGCACCAATCGACAAATCCCCGGCCACGACCGCGGCGGCGATACGCCGCGCCGCCTGCGCAATTTCCTGTCTGGCGCCGTAGTTGAAGGCGACGACCAGGACGAGCCTGCTATTCTCCCGCGTCAATTCCTCGGCTTCCTCGAGCAGCCGCCGAATGTCGGGATCAAGGTCTTCTCGCTCACCGATGACGCGAACGCGCACGCCACGGCGATGCAGATCCGCCAGATCATGACGAATGAAGCGCCGCAGCAATGCCATCAGTTCGCGAATTTCGGTGGCCGGTCGCGACCAGTTCTCGGCGCTGAAGGAAAAAATCGTCAGAATGCCGATGCCGAGATCGCCGGCGGCACGCACGGTGCGCCGCAGCGCTTCGACGCCCCGGCGATGGCCTTCCCCCCGCGGCAGCCCGCGTGCCGCCGCCCAGCGGCCGTTGCCGTCCATGATGATGGCAACGTGCCGCGGCACGGCGAAGTCGCCGATCTCACTGTGCAGCGGTCCGCTCTTCGGCATCCGCTTCAACCTCACACCGTGAGGATTTCCTTTTCCTTGTTTGCCAACATCCTATCGACCTCGGCAATCGCGTCATCCGTCGTTTTCTGCACCTGCTCGGAGGAGCGCTTGCCGTCGTCTTCGCTGATCTTGTGGTCCTTTTCGAGCCTCTTGAGCACGTCAAGGCCGTCGCGCCGCACGTGCCGCACGGCGACCCGTGCTGCCTCGGCATATTTGTGCGCAACTTTGACTAATTCCTTGCGCCGTTCTTCGTTGAGCTCGGGAATGCGCAACCGCAGCATTTGGCCTTCGGTCGAAGGAGTGAGACCGAGATTCGAGGCGGCGATCGCCTTCTCGACCGCATGCACCATCGACTTGTCCCACACCTGCACGGAAATGAGCCGTGGCTCAGGCACGCTTACGGTAGCGACCTGATTGAGCGGCATGTGCGTGCCATAAGCTTCGACCTGTATCGGTTCGAGCAGGCTCGCCGAGGCGCGGCCGGTGCGCAGTCCGCCTAGCTCCTGCTTCAACAACTGGATTGCACCCTGCATGCGGCGCTTGAGCTCGTTGATGTCGTGCGTCGGGTTTGCCATGGCGTTCCTCGAACAAAATGATCGATCCCGGCTGACTTGTTGCGCGCGAGGCGGTGATAGGCACTCAATTGCCGACGACGGTGGCGCGCCCTTCCCCGCGCAGCACCGCCGTGATCGCTCCCTTTTCGCGGATCGAGAACACGATGATAGGCATACGATTTTCCCGAGCAAGCGCGAAGGCGGTGCTATCCATTACTTTCAGGTCGCGTTCGAGCGCCTCCTGATGGGTCAGCCGGTCAAAGCGTTTGGCACTGCTATCGTGCTTCGGGTCGGCGCTATAGACGCCGTCGACATCGGTGGCCTTGAGCACCGCCTCGGCACCGAGCTCGGCGGCCCGCAGCACGGCGGTGGTATCCGTGGTGAAGAACGGATTGCCCGTGCCTCCCGCCAGGAGAACCACCCGCCCCTCGTCCATGTGACGCAAGGCGCGGCGCCGTTCGTACGTCTCGCAGATTTGCGACATGCCAAGCGCCGACATGGTGCGGGCTGCTAAGCCTGCTTGTTCCATCGCGCTCTCGAGCGCGAGCGCGTTCATCACGGTGGCGAGCATTCCCATCAGGTCGCCAGTTGCACGCGGTATGCCTTTTTCGGAGACCGTCACTCCGCGAAAGATATTACCGCCCCCGACTACGACCGCGATCGCCACGCCGAGGTCCCGAGAAGCGCGGAGATCGGCCGCAATCCGTTCGAGCGTCGGCTGATGGATGCCGAACCGGTCGGGGCCCATGAGGGCCTCGCCGGAGACCTTCGCCACGACGCGCCGGTAGATGGGTTTCGTCATTCCAAGTTTCGCGCGCTAGCGCCGACGCAAGCGGCACGGCACGGGTAGCCCATACCCTCACCTCGATGTCACCAGCGCCGCGACCTCACCACCGAAATCGCTGTCGGGACGGTCAATGCCCTCGCCAAGGGCATAGCGTACAAAGCCCGTGACGCTGATCGGAGCCCCCACCTTGCCCTCGGAATCCTTGATCGCCTGGGAAACGGTTTTGTCCGCATCGTGGATGTAGGCCTGATCAAGCAGGCATACCTCTTTGTAGAAAGTCTTGAGCCCCGATTCGACAATCTTGTCGATCACATTCAGGGGCTTTCCCTGGGATCTGTACTTGTCGGCAAGTACTTCCTTCTCGCGCCGGACCAGGTCCGGGTCGAGGCCGGAGGCCTCTATCGCTTGCGGATTGGAGGCCGCCACGTGCATCGCAAGCATGCGGCCGAAGCGCTTGAGCTCCTCGCCCTTGCCAGTCGATTGCAGCGCCACGAGAACCCCGATCTTTCCGAGGCCTGGCTCGACGGAATTGTGCACGTAGCTGCCAATGATGCCATTTGCGACGGACAACGAGGATGCTCGTCGCAGCGACATGTTCTCGCCGATCTTGGCAATCGTGTCGGCAATCCCCTCTGCCAGCGTGATGTCGCCGATTTTCGCCGCCTTTATCTTCTCCACGTCGGGGCCGACGGAAAGCGCGACGTTCGCGATCATCTTGACCAGACCTTGGAACAAATCGTTACGCGCCACAAAATCGGTTTCGGAGTTGACTTCGACCACGACGCCCTTGGAGTCTTCCATGGCCACGCCGATCAGCCCCTCGGCGGCAATACGGCCGGCCTTTTTCGCAGCCTTAGCGAGTCCGCGTTTGCGCAATAGATCGACAGCCTGCTCCATCGCGCCGGCCGTCTCCTGCAGCGCCGACTTGCAATCCATCATGCCTGCGCCCGTACGTTCGCGCAGCTCCTTCACCATTTGCGCGGTAATGTTGGCCATATGTATCCCTCTATCCGCTCCACTTTCGTCATCGCAAGCTGCATTTGCGTAAGCCCAACTCGCAATACACCCGAGGTCCACTGCCTGCGGGTCGCGGCGCGACAAAGACCGGATGCCGATCGCAGTGCTGTGCTATTCTGCCGTCAGCTCTTTCGACTGGGCGATCCAGCCTTCCACCCGGCCGGGCAATCCGACCTCCTCACCGATTGTGCGCGCGGCGTCGGGGCCAATCCCCGCGATTTGCCAATAGTGGAAGATCCCAAGGTCATTGAGCTTCTTTTCGATAGTCGGTGACACATGGTGCAGTTTCTTGAGATCGTCGGCGACGCCGCGCGGTCCGGACAGCACCTCGTAACCGGGACCTTCGGTCGCCGGCGGTACTTCTTCCATGATCGGCTCGGCGGCGGCCCCGGTATCTACCCCAAGCTCGCCTTGAGCACGCGAAATGCCGTCGATGGCGGCCTTCGCCGCGAGATCGCAGTAGAGGGTGATGGCGCGGCTGGCATCGTCGTTCCCGGGCACCACGTAGGTGATGCCATCAGGGTCACAGTTGGTATCGACCACGGCGGCGACCGGCAAACTGAGCCGCCGCGCCTCCTTGATGGCGATGTCCTCCTTGTTCGTGTCGATCACGAACAACAGATCGGGAAGGCCGCCCATGTCCTTGATCCCGCCGAGCGCACGGTCAAGCTTGTCGCGCTCGCGCTGCAGCGTGAGCCGTTCCTTCTTGGTGTAGCCCATGGCCTCCCCCGATGAGAGCATGTCTTCGAGCTTGCGTAGTCGGGAGATGGACTGGGAGATGGTCTTCCAGTTGGTGAGCGTGCCGCCGAGCCAGCGCGAATTGACGTAGTACTGCGCCGAGCGCTTGGCCGCCTCCGCGATGGCATCCTGCGCCTGGCGCTTGGTGCCCACGAAGAGAATACGCCCGCCGTTTGCGACCGTGTCGCTCACCGCCTGCAACGCGCGGTGCAGCATTGGCACGGATTGGGCGAGGTCGATGATGTGGATATTGTTGCGGGTGCCGAAGATGTACTCGGACATCTTCGGATTCCAGCGATGGGACTGATGGCCGAAGTGGACGCCAGCCTCCAACAGCTGGCGCATGGAGAAGTCGGGGAGCGACATATCTTATTCTCCGGTTGAGCCGCCGCGGACCCGTGAGCTCATCCTTCCTAGCGGTCGGAGAAGCCACCGGACGGCTGTGACGCCAAGGCCCGCGTGTGAGATGACGGGGCTTATATAGGCAGCAATCGGCCCACGCAACAGCGAAGCCGACGCATTTCTCCTAATCCTGCAGGTCGGTTCGGCGGAATTTCTGTACGCGCTGCCCGGTATTCACCTCCGAGGTAAAAATGTTTCCTTGGCGGTCGACGGCGATGTTGTGCACGACCGTGAACTGGCCAACCTGCCGTCCGGTACGGCCGAAGCGGCCGAGCGTCTCTTTCGAAGCGCGCTCGACAATGCCGCCCCGTCGACCATGTAGATGAACTTTTGATCCCTGTCGGGCGAGAACACGAGATCGAAGACCGAGCCCGCGGCGGTTGGCGTAGCCGTCCGCGGCATAGACCTCCTTCGCCGCGACGTCGACGGCGACGTCCGCCGGCGAGCCGAGGCGGGTTGTGGAATTGCTGTCGTTACCTTCCCCCTTGCTTGCCGATCTGCAGCACGAATTTGCCGTCCATCGTGAACGTGAGGAGCTGCCCATCCTTCTTGCCATTGCCGGCAAGCCAGACGAAGTCGCCGTCGTCGACGAAGATGCCGTGCTCGTTCTCCGGCCACTGAAAGCCGGCGCCCAGGCCGCCCCAGTGGCGGACCAAATTGCCTGCTTGGTCGAATACCAAGACTGGCGCCGCCGCGATGCAGCACTTGGCCTCGGGCGGGCTCTGCTCGGCGGCGCGCTCGCGCGGCGTAAGCGTGCCGGGTCGGTGCACAACCCAAATACGGTCGTATCGATCGGTAGCGATGCCGGAGACCTGTCCAAGTATCCAATTGTTCGGCAGCGGTTTCGGCCAGAAGGGATCGACCTGAAACTGCGGCACCGCGTTTTCGGCGTGTGCCGGGGTCAGCAGCGCAACAATGGCAGCTAGCCACACAATGAGGATTTTCATGCTCTCCTCCCCAGCGCGCCCAGGATGCCTGCCTCGGCCGTCCATGGGGGAGAGTAGCGCGGCGGAAGACGGATTACACCGCTTCCACTGCCACCACCCCGGGCACTGCTTTGATGGCGCCAGCGATCTGCGGCGAGACCTTGAAGCGGCCGGGGAGCTTCACCTCGACCTCGGTTCCCTCACCGAGCATCAGCACCAATGCGACCTCCCCATGATCCCTCGCCGCGCCCGTAGGGCCTTCCAGCCGCTTGGCGACGCTTTCGATTGGCGCCTGGTCGCGCAGGAAAACGCGTAGTCCCCTGGCGAGCCGGGCCGCAGCCTGATCGAGCGGCTCGACCACCTGCATGCGCGCGCGCACGTCGTCGCCTTGCAGCTCGGCCGAGAGCGTCAGCAATACCGCGGCGCCCGGCTCGAGAAGGTCGCGGAATTGCGCCAACCCTTCGGAGAACACGACGGCCTCATAGTGTCCGGTCGGATCGGACAGCTCGATGATGCCCATCTTGCTGCCGGTGCGCGTGCGCCGCTCGGTGCGCGCCACTACCGTACCCGCGACGCGGCCGGCGCTCGCGCCCGCGCGCACGGCGCGAGCAAACTCGGCCCACGACTGCACCCGCATGCGCTTGAGCGCAGCCGCATAGTCGTCCAGCGGATGGCCGGAGAGGAAGAATCCGATGGCAGCGAACTCCTTCTGCAGCCGCTCCGCTGGAAGCCATGGCTCGATCTGGCCGAGCGCGACCGGCGCGCGTGCCGCGGCGCCGCCAAACAGTTCCGACTGCCCGACGACGAGGTCATCGTGGGCGCGCTGCGCGCCAGCAAGCATGGCATCGACAGCGGCGAATACGCGCGCGCGATTGGGTTCGAGCGAATCGAAGGCGCCGGCCGCAGCGAGGCTTTCGAGCACGCGCTTGTTCACCGCGTGCGGATTGATGCGGGCGGCGAAATCCGACAAGTCGGCAAATGGCCGCCCGCGGCGCGCTTGGACGATCGCCTCGACCGCTTGGCGGCCCACCCCTTTGAGCGCGGCGAGCGCGTAGTGGATGGTCACACCTTCCACCTCAAAATCGACCCCGGAACGGTTGACCGACGGCGCCTCGACCTTCACGCCCAGGCGCTCGGCCTCGGCCCGGAACTCGGAAAGCTTGTCGGTATTGCCCATGTCCAGCGTCATGGAGGCAGCCAGAAACTCGACCGGGTAGTTCGCCTTCATGAAAGCGGTCTGATAGGCGACGAGTGCGTAAGCGGCGGCGTGGCTTTTATTGAAGCCATAATCGGCGAAACGTGCCAGCAATTCGAAAATCGCTTCGGCTTGACCGTGTTCGATGCCGCGCTCGACGCAGCCGGAGACGAACCGGCTGCGCTGTTTCTGCATCTCGCTGCGGATTTTCTTTCCCATTGCGCGCCGCAGCAGGTCGGCCTCGCCGAGCGAGTAGCCGGCAAGGATTTGCGCCGCCTGCATCACCTGCTCCTGGTAGACGATGACTCCAAAGGTCTCGCGCAGGATCGGCTCCAGCTTGGGATGGATGTAGTCGGGCTCATCCATGCGATGCTTGCGTGCACAGTAGGTCGGGATATTGGCCATCGGACCGGGCCGATAGAGCGCAACCAGTGCGATGATGTCCTCGAAGCGATCCGGGCGCATATCGAGCAAGGCGCGCCGCATGCCCTGACTTTCCAACTGGAAGATACCGACCGCTTCGGCACGCGCGAGCATGGCGTAGGTTTTTTCGTCCTCCAGCGGGATTGCCGCCGGATCGATCTCGATGCCGCGGTTGCGCAGGAGCGCTGCCGCCTTGTCCAGCACGGTGAGCGTCTTGAGACCGAGAAAATCGAACTTCACTAGGCCCGCCTGCTCGACCCATTTCATGTTGAACTGGGTCACCGGCATGTTGGACTTGGGATCGCGGTAGAGCGGGACCATCTCGGTCAGCGGGCGCTCGCCGATCACAATCCCGGCCGCGTGGGTCGAAGCGTGCCGGTGCAGTCCTTCAAGCTTCCGCGCAATGTCGAATGCGCGAGCAACCAAAGGATCGCTGTCGCGCGCGGCCTGCAGGCGTTGCTCGTCGTCGATGGCTCGGGCAAGCGTGACCGGGTTGAGCGGGTTCTGCGGCACGAGCTTGCAGAGCTTGTCGACTTGCCCGTAAGGCATCTGCAACACGCGGCCGACGTCGCGCAACACGCCGCGCGCCTGCAAGGTCCCGAAGGTGATGATCTGGGCGACGCGGTCGCGCCCGTAGCGCTCCTGCACATACGCGATGACCTCATCGCGCCGGTCCTGGCAAAAATCGATATCGAAATCCGGCATCGAAACGCGCTCGGGATTGAGAAAGCGCTCGAACAGAAGTCCAAAGCGAATGGGGTCGAGATCGGTGATGGTGAGTGCATAGGACACGAGCGAGCCTGCGCCGGATCCGCGCCCCGGCCCGACCGGAATGCCGCGCGCTTTCGCCCACTGGATGAAATCTGAAACGATGAGGAAATAGCCGGGATAGTTCATCCCTTCGATGACCTTGAGCTCGAAGTCCAATCGCTCGCTATACTCTTCGAGAGCGTGGCCGGACGCGATGCCGTGGATCTTGATCCGCTGTTCGAGCCCGACCTCGGCGCGATTGCGCAATTCGGCGGTCTCGTCGACGGCAGCGCCGTCGACGACGACCGAGAAGCGCGGCAGGATCGGCGCCTGCACGCGCGGTCGGAATGCGCAGCGCCGTGCGATTTCGACGGTCGAGGAGACCGCCTCGGGCAAGTCGGCAAAGAGGCCAGCCATCTCCGCGCGGGTCTTGAAGCGATGCTCGGGCGTGAACTGGCGCCGATCGGTTTCGGCTATGAGGCGCCCCTCAGCGATGCAGATGAGCGCATCGTGGGCCTCATACTCCTCCTGGGTCGCAAAGAGAGGTGCGTTGGTGGCGACGAGCGGGATGCCGCGCGAATAGGCAAGCGCGATCAGCGCCGGCTCGACGTCGCGTTCGGAGCTGCTGCCGTGGCGCTGCAGCTCGATGTAGAGCCGATCGCCGAACAACCGCTCGAGCGCCGTGCAGCGGGATTGCGCGAGATGACCTTGCCCGGCGGCAATGGCCGCGTCGAGCGGGCCGCCCGGCCCACCAGTCAAAGCAATCAATCCGTCGGTGTCACCCTCGAGCCACGACAGGCGCAAATGCGGCGGTTCGTTCGGCGCGGTTTCAAGGAATGCCCGGGAATTGAGCCGCATGAGACTGCGATAGCCGTTCTCGCGCGCGGCGAGCAGAACGATCCGCGGGCGATCCACGGCGCCTCCCGCACGCGGAAGCGCGTCTTGATCGGCAAAATCCATGGCCAGCGCGCAACCGACGATCGGCTGGATGCCCACCGCCGCCAGCTTGTCGGAGAATTCAAGCGCACCGAACATGTTGTCGGTGTCGGTGAGCGCAAGCGCCGGCTGACGGTCGGCCTTGGCGAGTTCGCACAGGCACGCGATGCTCAAGGCGCCCTCGAGCAGCGAATAGGAAGAGTGCACGTGCAGATGGACAAAGCCGGGCATTCAACCCTCAGCGATTCTGAACCCGGCTTGCAAATGTGAGGGCGAGTGCGCGGGCTGTCCATCGCAAGCGATGGGCGCGCAGCTCAGTTGTCCCCAACCTCATGGTCAGGCGAGCGGCTGGCGCAGAGCGGCCGCCGAAGCGATTCAAAGCGTCGCGATCACCTGTGCCCAGATCGCAACCATGCCCAAAAACAGCGCCAGTGACGCCAAACTGGCAGCTTCTTCAACAACTGCGCGGACCATGCTCATCCACTCCACCTAGAACGAGGCATGAACATAGTTCATGTTCTGTTCTAAGTCAACCTACGTGGTCGCGGTGCCGTTGGGAATGGTGGGATTTTCGAACTCAATCCAGCTCGACCACGAGGCCGTCTTTGAGGGTGACGCGCCGGTCCATACGCGCGGCAATGTCCATGTTGTGCGTGGCGACGACGACGGCGAGCCCGGAGGCTTGCACCAACTGAGTGAGCGCGGAGAACACGTGCTCGGAGGTACGCGGGTCGAGGTTTCCGGTGGGCTCGTCGGCAAGGAGGATGCGCGGCGCGTTGGCCACCGCGCGCGCGATCGCGACGCGCTGCTGCTCGCCCCCCGAAAGCTCCGCCGGCCGGTGTCGCAGGCGCTCCTTCAAGCCGAGATAGCCAAGCAGGTCGCCAGCGCGCCGAGTGGCTTCCCGACGCGAGAGGCCGCGGATCATCTGCGGCATGATCACGTTCTCGATTGCCGAAAATTCCATCAGCAAATGATGGAATTGATAGACGAAGCCGATCTCAGTGCGGCGGATACGCGTGCGCTCGGCATCCGTGAGCGCGGAGGTCGCAACCTGATCGATGTAGACTTCGCCACCATCGGCATGCTCGAGCAGACCTGCGATGTGCAAGAGCGTCGACTTGCCGGCGCCGGAGGGCGCTACCAGCGCAACGGATTGGCCCGGCCAGATGGCGAGCTCGGCGCCTTTGAGGATGTCCAGCGTAACGTCGCCTTGGCGATAGTGCCGGTCGATCTCGTGCAGGAACAGGATCGGCGGCTCTTCGTCGCCGCGCGCGACGCCGGTCTCCGACCTTGACTCGGCGCTGATCGTGTCACTCATAGCGCAGCGCCTCGACCGGATCGAGGCGCGCCGCGCGCCAGGCCGGATAAAGCGTCGCCAACAGCGACAGCATGAGCGCCATTATCAGTACCGCCGTGGTCTCGCCGGCATCGAGATCGGCGGGAAGTTTCGACAAGAAATAGAGCTCGGGCGAGAACAATTCCGTATTCGTCATCCACGACAGGAAATGCCGGATCGACTCTATGTTGAGGCACACGAGCAGCGCCAATAGAAAGCCGACGAGCGTGCCGACCACCCCGACGGAAGCGCCCGTGACCATGAATACCCGCATGACCGCGCCTTGCGTTACGCCCATGGTACGCAGAATGCCGATGTCGCGACCCTTGTCCTTCACCAGCATGATCAGGCCAGACGTGATGTTGAATGCCGCCACGATCACGATGATGGTCAAGATGAGGAACATGACGTTGCGTTCGACTTGCAGCGCATTGAAGAATGTGGCGTTGCGCTGGCGCCAATCGATCAGGAAGATCGGGCGGCCGGCGGCCTCGGTGATCAGCCTGCGCTGATAGTCGACCTGATCGGGTTTCTCGACATAGACCTCGATTGCGGTCACGTCGCCGGCGCGATTGAAATAGGCCTGCGCCTCGGGCAGCGGCATGAAGACGAAGGCTGAATCGTACTCCGACATACCGACTTCGAACACGGCGGCGATGCGATAGGCTTTGATCCGCGGCGTCGTGCCCATGGGCGTGATCGCCCCGCGCGGAGCAACAAGGGTGACGCTGTCGCCGGCCCGCAGCGACAGTTGATCGGCGAGCCGCTTGCCAATGGCGACTCCCTGCCCTTCATCGAAGCCCTCGAGCGTGCCCTGCCGGATGTTGTTGGCAACCGAGGGAAGCCTGGCGAGATCAGCGGCGCGCACGCCGCGGACCAGCACGCCGGACGCATTGAACGGCGATGACGCGAGCGCCTGGCCTTCGACAACCGGCGCGGCAAGTGTGACGCCGGCCACCTCGGAAACGCGATCGGAAACCGCTTCCCAATCCGTGAGCGGCTGTTCCAGCGGCTGGATCAGGAGGTGACCATTGATGCCCAAAATCTTGTCCAGCAGTTCCTTGCGAAAGCCGTTCATCACGGCCATCACGATGATCAGCGTGGCGACACCGAGCATGATGCCGAGGAACGAGAAGGCGGCATTGACCGAGATAAAACCTTCCTGTCGCCGCGCCCGCAGGTAGCGCAGCGAAAGCATCCATTCGAATGGCGCGAAGGGATGGGTGCGGGTCGGCTCGTTCATCGATCTATTCCCCGCGTCTGAATTCTCACACGATTCTGGCCGTTTCGGGCCTTTGGCGGAGGCGGAAGGCAGCTTCAGCCTGCCAGCCGTTGGGTCGCATCGGCCTCGCTCATGAGCTCGCGGCTGCCGTCCGCCCGCTTCTTGATCTCGATCTTGTTCTCGGCGAGGCCCTTCGCCCCGACCAGGATTTGCCAGGGAGTGCCAATGAGGTCGGCGGTGGCGAATTTCGCGCCCGGCCGCTGGTCGAGGTCGTCATAGAGCACGTCGACGCCCTTGGCGGTGAGTTCCCGGTAAAGCCGCTCGCAGGCGGCATCGGTTTCGGCCCCACCCTGCTTGAGATTGAGAAGCGCGACCTTGAAGGGTGCCACCGCCTCCGGCCATTTGATGCCGGCCTCGTCGTGGAACGCCTCGATGATGGCGCCGACCAGACGCGAGACACCGACCCCATAGGAGCCGCCGTGGACCGGGCGTTCGATCCCGTCGGCGCCCGCCACGACCGCCTTCATCGGCTCGGAATATTTGGTGCCGAAATAGAAGATCTGGCCTACCTCGATGCCGCGCGTGCGCAAGCGCTTCTGCAGAGGAACATCGCGCTCGAAACGCAGCGCGTCGTGCACATCCTCGGTCGCGGCATAAAGGCTGGTCCACGGCCGAATGTACGGCATCAAGTCCGCTTCATAGTCGATGCCTTCACCGGGAATGGGAAGATCGAGTACGTCGCTGTTGCAGAAAACCGCGGACTCGCCGGTTTCTGCCAGAATGATGAACTCGTGCGAGAGGTCGCCGCCAATGGGCCCCGTCTCCGCCGCCATCGGAATGGCTTTGAGTCCCATGCGCGCAAACGTACGAAGGTAAGCGACGAACATTTTGTTGTAAGAAATCCGGGCGGCGGCTTCGTCGATATCGAAGGAATAGGCGTCCTTCATCAAAAACTCGCGGCCGCGCATCACGCCGAAGCGAGGGCGCTGCTCGTCGCGGAATTTCCATTGGATGTGATACAGGATCTTCGGCAACTCGCGATAGGAACGAATATAGGCGCGGAAAATCTCGGTAATCATGTCTTCGTTGGTGGGGCCGTAAAGCATATCCCGTTCATGTCGATCCTTGATGCGCAGCATTTCCGGGCCATAGGCGTCGTAGCGCCCGCTCTCGCGCCAAAGATCGGCAAGCTGCAAGGTGGGCATCAGCAGCTCGATGGCACCTGCGCGGTCCTGCTCCTCGCGAACGATCTGCTCGATCTTTTTGAGCACCCGAAAGCCGAGCGGCAGCCAAGCGTAAATGCCGGCAGCCTCCTGGCGGATGAGGCCTGCCCGCAACATCAAGCGGTGGGAGATGACCTCCGCCTCTTTGGGCGTTTCGCGCAGGATCGGCAGGAGATAGTGGGAGAGGCGCATGATGGTCCGAGAATCGAGGGGGTCGCCGAGTGAAACCGGAACGCGGGCAAAAAGACAAGGGCTATCAAAGCCTTCCGAACAGTTCGATTTGTCCGGGCAGCGCGTTACGGACCAAGAGGTTGCGGCAGAAGGAAAGGCGCAATTTAGTATTTTGCGTTTTGATGACAATGCCCGCTGGATCGGATAGCTTTGCTGAAGCGAGGCCGAGCGCGAACTTAACGCGCGCTATCGGCGGCGCGGGTCCAAGTCTTGGGAGGAGTAGTCGGCGTAAAGCCGCAGCCGTCTCGATCAAGCGCTTAGAGTTCGAGGCGTAAGCGTAGTGTAGAGTGAGTTTGCGTCTTGGGAGCAGGGTTATTGGCCCTGCTCGATTTTTTTAGGCGCCAGTATCGGCGCAGACGAGCATCGCAATTTCGGGCGGCGACGCCGACGGCCACGGACATTCCAAAGCGCGCGCGTACCAAACGGCGCACAGGAGGAGGAGCGCGACGAAAATCAACGAGCCGAGCAATATCCCCCAGCCTTTGTCAGGCTCTTCGTTTGGTTGCTTTGAGCCCGGTGCGTACATGGGGGCCTTCGGGGCGTTTCGCTTGGATCGAGGGGCATCACCAGCCGACGCGATCGGCTTCGGCTTTTCGTTCACGTTCGGCTTCGCGCTCATAGAGCTGCGCGGTGGCACGCTCGCTGACTTTCTCAAGAGCACGGCTCCTGCGTCGGCGGCGCCACAACATGCTCCCGTAAAGAAGGGCGACGCCGAGCCCTGCGACCATGAGAACGTCGATCACAAGCCAAAGCCATCCGCTGGCATCGCTGTCCATCGCCTGCGCTCCTGTCGTCGCGACGAGGGTCAACGCGACAAACGCACTTGCGATCCAAGAACGGGTTGGCGAAAGTTCGGGATCGGCTCTATCAGAACCTCCACTGATCCGTCTAAACAAATGAAATTATTTAGGTATCTCATCTCAGTCATGCGCAGCGTATGAACACATTTCGTCCTAACGGAGCCTAACGCCGATCAGCGCGGCGAGATCATCGAGCGCGATGAGCCGGTACGCGTAAATCACCTGCCAAGCCGCAAATACGACCGCCGCCACAATGGTCGTCCAAACCAGCTTGCGCTTGAGGCCGGGGATCGCGGGCGCGCCGGGATCGCTGCCGGGGGTGATCGTTCCGTCCTCCTCTTGGCTGCGCACGCCCCAGGGAAGCACCGCGAACAGCACGATCCACCAGATGATGAAATAGATCGCAACCGACGTTGCCAGCGACATCAAGCCTGCTCGAGCTCGATGAGAGTGCCGCAAAAATCCTTCGGATGCAGGAACAGCACCGGCTTGCCGTGGGCCCCCATCTTTGCGTGGCCATCGCCGAGCACACGCGCACCCTGAGCTTTGAGTCGATCGCGCGCTCTCTCGATGTCGTCGACTTCGTAGCAGACATGGTGAATGCCGCCGTCGGGATTGCGCTCGAGAAATTTTGCAATAGGCGATTCCTGCCCGAGCGGCTCGAGAAGCTCGATCTTGGTATTAGGCAAGGTGATGAAAACCGTGGTCACGCCGTGCTCGGGCTGCGGCATCGGGTCAGAGATCTGCGCGCCGAAGGCGCGGCGATAGACCTCCGCCGCCTTGGTCACGTCGCGCACCGCGATCGCCACATGGTTGAGCCTTCCGATCATGTCATCTCCGCGATGCGCCACTCACCCGGTTAAATCCTCATTCTCGTGCCTTCGTGATTAAATATACAGGCCATTCGGGCGCAAACGCCGGCCGCCCCGATGCTTGCGGAGCGGTTTTGCGCGTTAGCTGGTGAACCCGGAGGCTCCTTGGAGTCATGCAAGGCGGAGAATTAGTTTCACGCCAATAGTGAACTTATGTACTTCCACACAAAGTATTTGCCTGTTTTTTATTAAAGCAACAGTCGTTCCATGGCTTGACATGTTACAGCATGATCTGTTCGTCCCGCATTGCTTCAATGCCGCGGAAAAATTCGCTGCCAACCGTTCATCCTCCCGGAGCAATTCTTCTCTTCCATCACCGCTTTGAGTGAAGCAAATGAGATCGAAACCTCCGATGTAGTTCGGGGAAGACTTACCGTCAGATCTTACTCGCAAGTCCTCGAGTATTTTGTCCTGAGGCGACTCTGCGGCCGCGCTCATCGCGATGAGAGTAAACGAGAGAAGACACAAAAGAGCTCCGCCGATGCCGGCAAACCGCTTGGCTCGCATCGTCACAAGCATCGATAATATCATTCGCTGCGGCGCCCTCAGGATGGTGGCCTGTTATATCAAACCTCCAGCACATGCACGTGACACGTGGGCTTTTTGTTCCAGGCGGCACCCAGCACGGCACGCACGGCACTGCGTATCGCTTCGGCGACCGCTTCGGGATCGCGCCGGCGTCCACGCGGCATCGACTCGAAAGCTTCCACTGCCGCATCGTAGGCGATTTCCTCGATCCGCCGGCCTAGCGTATCGATTTCTGGAATGCCGATGAGCCTCACTTGCGGCTCGCAGAACAAATCGCCGCGTTCGCTCAGCGCGAGCGCGACCGAAACCATCCCGGCAAAGCCGAGCCGGCGGCGGTCGGCCACGGTGCGCTCTTCTGCGCTGACGATGATCGAGCCGTCCCTGTAGAGCCGTCCCGCCGGCACTTCGTCGATCTTTCCCGGCTCGCCTGGGGCGAGGCGGATCAGTTCGCCGTCGCGGCAGAGAACAACAACCTCGACGCCGGCTCGGCGGGCGACCTCGGCGTGCTCGGCCATGTGCAGCGGCTCGCCGTGCACCGGGATCAGCATCTGCGGCCGCACCCAGCCGATCATGTCCTGAAGTTCTTGGATCCGCGGATGCCCGGACACGTGCACCAAATGGGTGCGATCCGTGATGACTTCGATGCCCTGCGCCACGAGGCCGTTGATTACGCGGGTGACCGCCTTCTCATTGCCGGGAATCGCACGTGAGGAGAAAATCACGCGATCTCCGCGCGATAACGCCACTTCGGGATGGTCGTCGTGGGCAATGCGCGACAGCGCCGCGCGGGGCTCGCCCTGGCTGCCCGTGCACAGCGCCAGCACCTTGTCCGGCGGCAAGTGGCCGTAGACTTCAACCGAGCGGAATTCCTGCACGCCATCGAGATAGCCAGTCTCGCGCGCGACCTGCGCGATGCGTTCCATGGCCCGCCCGACCAGGACGACTTCGCGCTCACAGGCGGCGGCGGCCTGCGCGATGGCGCGCATCCGCGCCACGTTCGACGCGAAGGCTGTAACGGCAACCCGCGCGGGAGCGGTGCGGATGAGTTCGGCCAAACGTTTGGCAACGTCGGCCTCGGATGGAGACCGCCCATCGCGGAACGCATTCGTGGAATCCCCGATCAGCGCGAGACAGCCCTCGTTGCCGAGCGCACGCAGCTTGGCTTCGTCGGTCGGCGCGCCGACAACCGGCGTTGGATCGATCTTCCAATCGCCGGTGTGAAGCACGGTGCCGGCCGGCGTGCGGATAATGAGCCCGTTCGACTCCGGGATGGAGTGAGCCATAGACACGAGCTCGATATCGAAGGGGCCGAGCACAAACCGGCCGCCGAGGGGCAGAACGTTCAGCGGGATTTCGGGTGCGCCCGGCTCACCCTGCCGCTTCGCATTTATCAGCGCCGCGGTAAACGGCGTGGCATAGACTGGAAGCTTGAGCCGCGGCCATAGGTCGAGCAACGCGCCGAAATGATCCTCGTGCGCATGAGTCAGCACCAGGCCGAGGAGATTGCGCCGTTCTTCCACGAGATAGCGAATGTCCGGCATGATGAGATCGACGCCGGGCAGCGCCTCGTCGGCAAAAGCAACGCCAAAATCGACCGCGATCCATTGCCGGCGCTGCTCGTCGCCGAAGCCATAAATCGCGAGATTCATGCCGATCTCGCCGGCGCCGCCCAGCGGCGCGAACACGAGTTCATCGGAGGCGCGCATGTCGCGAGTTCCAGTCACGTCGCCCTGACGGAGACGGACGGCGGGTCCAGGAACACATCTCCCGCTGCGATGGTCATGGTGCCGCCGTCGGGCAGGCCCAGCACCAGGCCGCCGGACTCGTCGAGGGCTTCGAAACGACCGGCGAGTTCGCGCTCCGCAAGACGCACGCGCACGCTTTCGCCCACACCGGCTGCGCGGGCGAGCCAGTCGGCTCGTATGGTCGAAAAGCCCTCGCCGGCATTCCATTGCGCCAGTCGTCCAAGCATCTTGACCGACAGCGCGCTGAACAGCATGGCCGGTGCAACCGCCACACCCGCCGCAGCGAGATCCGTCGCAGGAAAGTCGGCATCAGCTGGATGGACTGCGCAATTGACGCCGATTCCCACGGCGACCGCGCTTAAGCCGCTCTCCGTCTCAATCAGGATGCCGGCGAGCTTCGCTCCGGCCAACAAAATGTCATTCGGCCATTTGATCGCCAGCAGGGGCTTGAGGTCGGCGGCGACATCTACGAGCGCGTCATGGATTGCCAGCGCGGCAACGAAGGAAAGCTGGGGCCAATGCTCGGCCGCTGCCAGCTGCGTGAGCAGGAGACTTGCATGAAGATTGCCCGGCGGCGATATCCACGCGCGTCCGCGCCGGGCGCGCCCCGCAGTCTGCCGATCGGCGGTGATCCACAGCGGGCCGTGCTCGCCTTGGTGCGCCAGACGCAAAGCCTCGGCGTTGGTCGAGCCAAGTACCTCGTGAGCGACGTGCCGCACGCCCGCCGCGGTCGCCCTGGGCTCGAGTTTCATTCAGGGTCAAACTTCATCAGAACAGCGACTTTGCCGCGGCGTCTGCGGCCTCCACCAACGGGCTCGGATAGACGAAGAAAAGGAGATTGAATAAGCCCGTTGCCGCCAACACGGCCTTGAGCTCGTGCGGCATCGGCTCGAAGGGCTTCGCCGGCTCGTCGAAATACATGGTCTTGACGATCGCGAGATAATAATAGGCGCCCACCACGCTGGTGACGACGCCAATAACGGCAAGCGTGAATAGCCCCGACTTGATCGCCGCCAAGAACACATAGAATTTGGCGAAGAAGCCGGCGAGCGGCGGAACTCCCGCGAGCGAGAACAGGAGCATGGCGAAAAAGAACGCCATGGCCGGTTTGGTGCGGGCAAGGCCGGCGAGGTCGGCGATATCTTCGACCATCTGCCCCTCGCGCCGCATGGAGAGGATGCAAGCGAACGCGCCAAGCGTCATGGTGATGTAGATCGCCATATAAACGAGCACGCCTTGGACACCTTCCTGGGTCCCCGCGGCAAGCCCAACAAGGGCGAAACCCATGTGCCCGATGGACGAATACGCCATCAGGCGCTTGATATTGCGCTGGCCGATGGCGGCGAAAGCGCCGAGCGCCGTCGAGGCGATGGCGACGAAGACCACAATCTGCTGCCATTGCGTCAATATCCCGGGAAACGCCACGATGGTGGGGCGCACGAACATGGCGATGCCAGCGACCTTGACCGCGGCGGCAAAGAAGGCGGTGATCGGCGTCGGCGCACCCTCGTAGACGTCGGGCGTCCACATGTGGAAAGGGACGACCGAAATCTTGAAGCAGAAGCCGGCGAACAGGAACACGAGCCCGAACACGAGTCCCAGGCCTGCGGCGCCCGCATGTCCCTGGCTTACTGCCTTGGCGATACCGGCAAAACTCACTGTGCCGGTGAATCCGTAAACCAGCGACGCTCCGTAGAGCAGCATCCCGGAGGAGAGCGCGCCGAGCACGAAGTACTTTAGCCCCGCCTCCGTCGAGCGCACGGAATCGCGATCGATCGCCGCCACCACGTAGAGTGCAAGGCTCATGAGTTCGAGCCCGAGATAGAGCGCGATCAAGTCGGCGGCCGAGATGAGCATCATCATGCCGGCGGTCGAGAGCAGGATCAGGATCGAATATTCGAACGTTGCGCGCTTCTCGACCGCGAGATAATCCGAAGACATCACAATCGCCGCCGCCGATCCGGCCAGCGCCAGAAGCTTGAGGAAGCGGGCGAAATCGTCGACGACGAAACTGGCCTCGAACGTGACGAGCTTGCCCGCGGGCAGCCAAATAACGACGAGTGCCGTGAGGAGCAGCAGCAGGACCGCGCCGCCTTCGATGCCCTTGCTCGCCCGTTCGCCGCGGAACACGCCGACCATCAGCAACAGCATGGCGCCGACGGCGAGCACGATTTCCGGCACTGCCGGCAGCAGCGTGGGAATTTCAACCGTTTCGCTCATGCCGGAGTTCGCAACCCGTGATCAATGCGCCAACATCGCGGCGGCCTTCGCCGCCCCGACGGCGCGCTGATAGTTCTCGAGAAGTTGCGCAATCGAAGCCGCCGATAAGTCGAGCACCGGCTTCGGGTAGACACCAAATAGAATCGTGAGCGCGACCAGCGGACCGAGCGTGATGATCTCGCGATAGTCGAGGTCCTTGATCGCGGCGAGGCTCGGCTTGACGAGGGGCCCGAAAATCACTTTTCGATAGAGCCACAGCGCGTAGGCCGCCGAAAAGATGGTGCCGGTCGTCGCCAGCGCCGCCACCCAGGTGTTGATTTGAAACGTGCCGATTAACGTGAGGAATTCGCCGATAAACCCCGTGGTACCGGGCAACCCTATATTGGCAAGGGTGAACACCATAAAGGCCGCCGCATAAAGTGGCATGCGATTGACGAGACCGCCGAAAGCCGTGATTTCGTGCGTATGCATCCGATCGTAAACCACTCCGACGCACAGAAACAAAGCCGCCGATACGATGCCGTGGGAGATCATCTGGAAGATCCCGCCGGCCACGCCCTGCACGGTCGTGGCAAAAATGCCCATGGTCACGAAACCCATGTGGGCGACCGAGGAATAGGCGATGAGCTTCTTCATGTCCTCCTGCGCCAGCGCGACCAGCGAGGTGTAGATCACCGCCACGACGGAAAGGGCAAAGATGAGCGGCGCGAGATCATGCGAGGCCGCCGGGAACATGGGTAGCGAGAAGCGCAGGAAGCCATATCCCCCTAACTTCAACAGAATGCCAGCAAGAATCACCGAGCCGGCTGTCGGCGCCTCCACATGAGCGTCCGGCAACCACGTGTGAACCGGCCACATCGGCAGTTTCACTGCGAAGGAGGCGAGAAACGCGAGCCACGCCCAGGTCTGCAGACTGTGCGGGAAGCCGTGTCGCAGGAGCGCGGGGATTTCCGTGGTTCCCGCGTTCCAATACATCGCCATGATCGCGAGCAGCATCAGCACGGAGCCGAGGAACGTATAGAGAAAAAACTTGAAAGCGGCATAGACGCGGCGCGGGCCGCCCCATACGCCGATGATCAGGAACATCGGAATGAGACCGCCCTCGAAAAACAGGTAGAACAGCACGAGGTCGAGGGACGCGAAGGTGCCGACCATCAGTGTCTCGAGCACCAGGAACGCGACCATGTATTCCTTGACGCGGTGCTGGATCGGCAGCCAACTGGCGACGATGCAGACCGGCATCAGCGCCGTCGTGAGGATGACGAACGGCAGAGAGATGCCATCGACGCCGACGTGATACGTGATCGCACCCGCGAGCCAAGGGTGTTTTTCGACGAATTGAAACTCGGCCGAAGCGGGATCGAAGCGGTAGAGCAGGATCAGCGAGATCACGAACGTGATCAGCGTCGTCCAGAGTGCGATCCACCGTGCGTTGCGCTTCTCCGCCTCGCCATCACTGTGCATCAACATAATGAATAGCGCGCCGACGAGCGGCAGGAAGATCGTGACGGAGAGGATAGGCCAGCCCATCATCAGCCTGCGCGCGCGCCGAACATGAACCAGGTGATCAGCGCCGCAACCCCGATCAGCATGGCAAAGGCGTAGTGATACAGGTATCCGGTCTGCAGCCGCACGGCGCCACGAGTCACGTCGAGCACGCGTGCGGAGATGCCGTCGGGCCCCAGACCGTCGATCGTCGAGCCGTCGCCGTATTTCCACAGCGCGCGGCCGAGCCGCAAAGTCGGGCGAACGATCAGAAGATCGTAGATCTCGTCGAAATACCACTTGTTGAGCAGGAATTTGTAGAGCGGCTCCTGCTGGCGGGCGAGCTCGGCTGGCAGCTCCGGTCTCCGAATGTAGAACTCCCAGGCGACGACGAAGCCGATCGCCATCATCAGCGTCGGAGCGATACCGATCAGAAGCGGAATACGGTGCATCGCTTCGAAGAGATGGCTCCCGGCCGCGAATTTGAGTGAGTCGCCAAAAAACTCGCCGACGTCGTGGCCCACGAACAGGTCTCGGAAAGGATAACCGGAAAAGATCGCGCCCGCGGCAAGAAAGCAGAGCGGAAGCACCATGACGAGCGGGCTCTCGCGCGCAGCTTCGTAGTGGTGGCGGTCGTGTGGAGTGCCGTGGAACGTCACAAAGATCAGCCGCCACGAATAGAATGCGGTGAGCGCCGCCGCGATCGCCGTCGCGCCGAAAGCATAGAGCGCAATGGGGTTTCCACTCACATAGGCTGCCTCGATGATCGCATCCTTCGAGAAATAGCCGGCGGTGAGCGGAAATCCGGTCAGTGCGAGCGTGCCGATCACCATCGTCCAATACGTGAGCGGAAGTTTGTCCTTGAGCCCGCCCATGTGCCGGATGTCCTGCTCGTGATGCATCGCAATGATCACGGAGCCGGAGCCGAGAAACAGCAGCGCCTTGAAGAAGGCATGCGTGAACAGGTGGAACATGCCGATCGAATAGGCGCCCGTGCCCATGGCAACGAACATGTAGCCGAGCTGCGAACAGGTCGAATAAGCGATGATGCGCTTGATGTCGTTTTGCACAAGCGCGATCGTGGCGGCGAAGAACGCAGTGGTGGCGCCGATGAAGGTAACGAAGGCTTGTGCGGTCGGTGCCAGATCGAACAACGGCGAGAGCCGCGCCACCATGAACACGCCTGCCGTCACCATCGTAGCGGCATGAATGAGCGCGGACACTGGTGTCGGTCCTTCCATCGCGTCGGGCAGCCAAGTGTGCAGCAAGAACTGCGCGGATTTCCCCATTGCTCCCATGAACAAGAGCAAGCAGATCAGCGTCAGCGCATCCACGTCCCAGGAGAGGAAATGGATGGTCTTGCCGGTGAGCGCGGGAGCCTGCGCGAAAACCGTATCGAGCTCGATCGCGCCGGTCATCGTGAAGGCGGCAAAAATGCCGAGCGAGAAGCCGAAGTCGCCCACGCGATTGACGATGAAGGCCTTGATCGCGGCCGCATTCGCCTCCGGCTTGTGGTACCAGAAACCGATGAGCAGGTAGCTCATCAGGCCGACCCCCTCCCAGCCGAAAAACAATTGCACGAGATTGTCGGCGGTCACCAGCATCAGCATGGCAAACGTGAACAACGACAAATAGGAGAAGAAGCGCGGCCGGTACGGATCCTCCTCCATGTAGCCGATGGAGTAGAGATGAACGAAGGACGAGATTGTGGTGACGACAACGAGCATGACGGCCGTGAGGGTGTCGATGCGCAACCCCCAATCGACCTTCAGCTCGCCGGCAATGATCCAGGGAAAGAGCGTTACGCGGCTGTCGTGATGGCCAAACCCGACATCGGCGAAGGCCAACCATGACAGAAGCATGGCGGCGAACAGGAAGACGGTGGTGACGAGTTCGGCGGAACGCGAGCCTGCGGCCGGCGGTTCCAGCGGTTGCGGCTCGCTGGGCGAGGCGTCGAGAACGGCATGCGCGCCATGCGGGGGCGGTACGCCGCGCGGACGGCTCTCGTCCACCGGGCCATGCGCGTGACTCTCCGCGCCGACATCCGGCGACCCGCCGGGAAAACGGGCTCGCGCGCCGGCGAGGGCGATCAGAGCCGCGATGATGGCGCCGAGGAGCGGCAGGAAAACGATCG
Source organism: Xanthobacteraceae bacterium (assembly GCA_035263865.1). Lineage (GTDB taxonomy): Bacteria > Pseudomonadota > Alphaproteobacteria > Rhizobiales > Xanthobacteraceae > VAZQ01. The sequence continues at coordinate 22,725 of DATFQX010000149.1, read as the reverse complement.
CGTAATACATCCCGCGCTCAGCCCTTCATGAGGTTGATGTCCTCGACCGCGATCGAGCCACGATTGCGGTAGTAAGCGACCACAATAGCAAGCCCGATTGCCGCCTCCGCTGCCGCGACTGTGAGGACCAACAGCGTGTAGACCTGCCCGACCAGATCGCCGAGAAAGGCGGAAAAGGCGACCAGATTGATGTTGACCGCGAGCAAAATGAGCTCGATCGACATCATGATGATGATCACGTTCTTGCGGTTGAGGAAAATGCCGAAAATGCCGATCGTGAACAGGATCGCGGCGACCGTGAGGTAATGGCCCAGCCCGATGGTCATCTCGTCCCCTTCGAATCTCCCTACAGGCCCTGGCCCGGCCGCACCTTGACGATCTCGATGGCACTCGACTTCGTGCGTGCGATCTGCTCGGCGATGTTCTGCCGCTTGACATGAGGCTTGTGCCGCAGCGTCAGCACGATCGCGCCGATCATCGCAACCAACAGCACAACGCCGGCCGCCTGAAAGAAATAGACGTAGCGGGTGTAGAGCACGTGGCCCAGCGCTTGGATATTGAGTACGCTTGCGGCCGGCGGAATGGGCGCCGCGATCGTTTGCTGCACGTTGGGACCGACCGTCCAGCCGACCAGTACCAGAACCAATTCGATCAGAAGAATGGCGCCGATAAACGCGCCGATCGGCAGGTATTGTAGAAAACCTTGACGCAGTTCGGTGAAATCAACGTCGAGCATCATCACCACGAACAGGAACAACACCATGACGGCGCCGACATAGACGATGATCAGAATCATAGCCAGGAATTCGGCGCCCAGGAGAATGAACAACGCGGCCGCGTTCACGAAGGCGAGAATAAGAAACAACACCGAATGCACGGGATTCCTCGCTGCCACCACCATGACCGCGGCAGAGATGCACACGCCGGCGAACAGGTAGAAGAACAGCGCTGGAAAGAGCATTGCGCACTTACCGGTATGGCGCATCGAGAGCGATATTCTTGGCGATCTCGCGCTCCCAGCGGTCGCCGTTGGCAAGCAACCGCTCCTTGTCGAAGTAGAGCTCCTCACGTGTCTCGGTCGCAAACTCGAAATTGGGGCCTTCGACGATGGCGTCGACGGGACAGGCCTCCTGGCAAAGCCCGCAGTAGATGCATTTGACCATGTCGATGTCGTAGCGCGTGGTCCGACGCGTGCCGTCGTTGCGGCGCGGTCCCGCCTCGATAGTGATTGCTTGTGCCGGGCAGATCGCCTCGCACAATTTGCAGGCGATGCAGCGCTCCTCGCCATTGGGATAACGGCGCAGCGCGTGCTCGCCACGAAACCGTGGCGAGAGCTGCCCTTTCTCGAACGGATAATTGAGCGTGGGCTTCGGCTTAAAGAAGTAGCGCAGGGCGAGCACGAACGCCGATGCAAACTCCTTGAGGAATACCGAGCGCGCGGCCAGGTCGAGTTTCATGGCGCAATCCTTTTCACTGCGGCGCGGTCAGTCCCCGAGCATGCCACCGAGCCAATAGCCGATGCCCGCGAACACGATGATGTCGGCCGCCAGCACGGCGCGCCGCAGCAACGAGATCTCCTGCTCCAACGTCTCGCCTTCGGCCGCGCCGTCGGCACGCGAGCGCAAGCCACGCTCGACGAAGGTGACCAGCGGCACGTAGACCACTGCCGCGATGATCGTGCCGATGACGGCCCCGACGAGCCCGACAAGCGACAAGTTTATCATGCGGTTCACCCGTCATTTCGCGATCAATCCGCCGTACTGCAAGACGCCGGCTACGATTGCGACCATCGCGAGCGAAAGCGGCAGGAATACCTTCCAACCCAGCCGCATGAGCTGATCGTAGCGGTAGCGCGGAACGATCGCCTTTGCCATCGCAAAAAGAAAGAACATGAACAGACATTTGAGTACGAACCAGATCACCCCCGGGATCCAGGTGAATGGCGCGACCGGAAACGGCGGCAGCCACCCGCCAAGGAAAAGAATCGTCGCCATTGCACACATGGTGAGGATGGCGATGTACTCTCCGAGGAAGAAGAGCATGTATGGCGTCGCGGAATATTCGACCCCATAGCCTGCGACCAACTCGGATTCGGCTTCTACCAGGTCGAATGGCGGCCGGTTGGTCTCGGCCAGCGCGGAGACGAAAAAGACGACGAACATGGGAAGCAGTGGGAGCCAAAACCAGTTCAACATTCCCCACTTGCCGTTCTGCGCCTCGACGATCGCCGAGAGGTTGAGCGAGCCTGCACAAAGCAGCACCGTAATGAAGACGAAGCCGATCGAGACCTCGTAGGACACCATCTGCGCGGCCGAGCGCAAGGACGCGAGAAACGGATATTTAGAGTTCGACGACCATCCCGCCATGATGACTCCGTAGACCATGAGCGAGGAGATGGCGAAGATGTAGAGCACCCCGACGTTAATATTGGCGATCTCCCAATTGGCATTGACCGGGATCACAGCCCAAGCCGACAGTGCCAGCACCGCGGTGACCAACGGCGCCAGGAGAAAGACGCCCTTGTTGGCGCCCGCCGGGATGATCGGTTCCTTGACGACAAATTTGAGGAGATCGGCGAAGGATTGCAGCAGACCCCACGGTCCCACCACGTTAGGCCCGCGCCTGATCTGCACCGCCGCCCAGATCTTGCGATCGGCGTACAGCACGTAGGCGGTGACGAGCAGCAGAACGACCAGCAACAACACGCTCTGCGCGAGAATGACGATCAGCGGCCAAAGGTAATTGGTCCACAGCTCCGACATGTCAGCTATTCCGCCGCAGTGAGCGCGCCGTGTCCTTCGGCGATCCTTGAGCACTCCGCCATGATGGCGGAGGCGCGCGCGATCGGATTGGTCAGATAGAAATCGTCGAGGGCGCGGCCGAACGCGATCTTCTCGAAGGCGCCGCCACGCGCGGCAAGCGCCGCGATGTCTGCACGCTCGGCCGGCACCACCTGATGGAAGCGCTGCAGGTGCGGATGTGCCTTGAACAGCGCCCGGCGCAGCTGTGCAAGCGAGTCATAGGGAAGCTTGTGGCTGAGCACATCAGACAGCGCGCGCAGGATTGCCCAGTCCTCGCGCGCCTCGCCCGGCGGGAAAGAGGCGCGGGCGGCCATCTGCACACGTCCCTCCGTATTGACGTAGATGCCCGATTTCTCCGGGTAGGCCGCGCCGGGAAGGATGACATCGGCCCGGTGCGCGCCGGCATCGCCGTGGGTGCCGATATAGACGACGAAGGCGCCCGGGGGGATATCGATTTCGTCGGCGCCGAGCAGGAACAGAAAGTCGAGTGTCCCGGGGCTCGCCATCTCGGCCGCGGTGCGGCCGCCGGGGCCGGGCATGAAGCCGATGTCAAGGGCGCCGACCCGCGCTGCCGCGGTGTGCACGACCGAATAGCCGTTCCAGGCGCCTTTGCCGGTGCCCTGCGCGGCGCGCGCGGCGAGCGAAGCGATTGCCGCACCATCCGGGCGCGCCAGGGCACCCATGCCGACGATGAACAGCGGGTGCTCGGCTTGCTTGAGCACTGAGCCGAATGCATGCGCGCCCGTCGCCACGTCGGAGAGCGTCTGCGGACCCGCGCCGAGATACTCGTAAGGATAAGTGAGGTCGGCGCGCTCGCCGATCAAACCGATCGCAAAGCCGCCCATGCGCCAGCGTTTGCGGATGCGCGCGTTGAGCACGGCCGCTTCCCGCCGCGGATTCGAGCCGACGATGAGCAAGGCGTCGGCCTCATCGATTCCGGCGATCGTGGCGTTGAAGACATAAGTCGCCCTGCCCCAGCGCGGATCGAGCGCCGCCCCGTCCTGCCGGCAGTCGAGGTTGACGCTACCGAGCCGCGTCAACAAATCCTTGAGCGCGAAGATCTCCTCGACCGCGGCAAGATCGCCGGCGATCGCGCCGATCCGTTTAGAATCGGTCTGCTTCAACTTAGCTGCGATGACATCGAAGGCGTCCGCCCAGGACGCCGGATGAAGCCGGCCGTTCTCGCGGATATAGGGCTGATCAAGCCGTTGCGAGCGTAAGCCATCCACTACGTGCCGCGTCTTGTCGGAAATCCATTCCTCGTTCACCTCATCGTTATCGCGCGGGAGAATGCGCATGACTTCGCGGCCGCGGGTATCGATGCGGATGGCCGAACCGAGCGCGTCCATGACGTCGATCGATTCCGTCTTGTTGAGCTCCCACGGACGCGCGGCAAACGCATAAGGCTTGGAGGTGAGCGCGCCGACTGGGCAAAGATCGACCACGTTGCCCTGCAGCTCGGAGGTCATGGCCTGTTCGAGATAGGTGGTGATTTCCGTGTCCTCGCCGCGGCCGATCGCGCCGAGCTCCGGCACGCCAGCCACTTCGGTCATGAACCGCACACAGCGGGTGCAGTGAATGCAGCGGTTCATGATGGTCTTGACGAGCACACCGACGTATTTGTCCTCGACCGCGCGCTTGTTCTCCTTGAAACGGCTGGAATCGACCCCGTACGCCATGGCCTGATCTTGCAGATCGCATTCGCCACCCTGATCGCAGATCGGGCAATCGAGCGGGTGGTTGATCAGGAGGAATTCCATTACGCCTTCGCGTGCCTTGCGCACCATCGGGGTCTTCGTGAGAACCTCGGGCAGCTCGCCATTCGGCCCTGGGCGGGAGTCGCGCACGCCCCAGGCGCAAGAAGCCACCGGTTTGGGCGAGCCCTTGAGCTCGACAAGGCACATGCGGCAATTGCCCGCGATCGACAACCGGTCGTGGAAGCAGAAGCGCGGGATTTCCGCGCCCGCGGCCTCGCAAGCCTGCAGCAAAGTGTAGTCCGCCGGGACGTCGATCTCTTTGCCGTCGACGATGAGCTTGGTCATGCTCCTCTCTTCGCTCTTCACGCGCACCGCGCCGCTTTCCACAGCCGCGCCGCCGGCAGACTTTCCCAGCCGAAGGCTTGCTCACTCGGCCCCTGCTCCTGCAGATGCTGAAGCCGCTCAATGGCCTCCCCCACCGCAGGCCGATGTCCGGCTGGCACCCACCACATGACGAAGTAACGCTCGTCCATCCGCTCGAACCACTCGTGGCGGCGGCCATAAAAGCGCTTATGCACGGTCTGCCAAACAAACCGCTCGAGCGCCTCGACGGTCTCCCATACCGATAGGTTGATCGCCATGCGCGGGTCGCCATCGAACGGACGGGTCTCGATCGCGCTTCCGCTGTCGTCCTGGTAGCGCCAAACAAATCCGGGGCTTTGTTCGGCCAAGCCGTTCACGAGCGCAAGATTATTGACGAAGTCGGCCATGCGCGGATCGCCGATCTCATAACGGAGGCGACCGATATTTAGCTGGGCGAGGTGGAGCGTTGTCATGGTGTCCGTTCGTTACTCCGCCGCCACCTGCACCGGCTCCGGATGTGGGTTGGCGCTGTACTCATCGATGCGCCGCTCGATCTCGTGCCGGAAATGCCGAAGCAGGCCCTGCACCGGCCAGGCCGCGCCGTCTCCGAACGCACAAATAGTGTGGCCTTCAATCTGAGTCGTGACCTCCATCAGCATGTCGATCTCGTGCTTGTGCGCGCGGCCTTCCGCCATGCGGCTGAGCACCCGCCACATCCAGCCCATGCCCTCGCGGCAGGGCGTGCACTGGCCGCAGCTTTCGTGCTTGTAGAAATAGGAGATGCGCGCCATCGCGCGAATGATGTCGGTCGATTTGTCCATCACGATCACGGCGGCCGTGCCGAGGGCGGATTTGAACTCGCGCAATCCGTCGAAATCCATGAGCAAATGTTCGCACTGATGAGCCGGAATGAGCGGCATCGAGGAACCGCCGGGAATGACGGCGAGCAAGTTGTTCCAGCCGCCGCGCACGCCCCCAGAATGGCGCTCGAGCAGCTCGCGCAGCGGGACCCCCATCGCGTCCTCTACGGTGCAGGGCCGCTCCACGTGGCCGGAAATGCAGAACAGTTTCGTGCCGGTATTGTTGGGCCGCCCGATGCCCGCGAACCAGTGGGCGCCGCGCCGCAAGATGTCGGGCACCACGGCGATCGATTCGACGTTATTGACGGTGGTCGGACAGCCGTAAACACCGACATTGGCCGGGAATGGTGGCTTTAGGCGAGGCTGACCCTTCTTGCCTTCGAGGCTTTCCAAGAGCGCCGTCTCCTCGCCGCAAATGTAAGCACCGGCGCCGTGGTGCACGATGATATCGAAGGGAAAGCCGTGGACGTTGTTCTTGCCGATGAGCTTGGCCGCGTAGGCTTGGTCCACCGCCGCCTGGAGGCGCTCGCGCTCGCGGACAAATTCGCCGCGGATATAGATGAAGCAGGTATTCGCCCCCATGGCGAAGCCGGCGATCAGGCAGCCCTCGACCAGCAGATGCGGGTCGTGCCGCATGATCTCGCGGTCCTTGCAGGTGCCGGGCTCGGACTCATCGGCGTTGACCACGAGATAATGCGGGCGACCGTCGGATTGCTTGGGCATGAACGACCATTTCAAGCCGGTCGGAAAACCGGCTCCGCCGCGGCCACGCAGCCCGGAAGCCTTCACCTCATTGATGATCCAATCGCGGCCCTTCTCCAGGATGACCTTGGTGTCGTCCCAGGCGCCCCGCGCGCGCGCCCCCTCGAGGCCCCAGTCGTGGAGGCCATAGAGATTGGTGAAAATGCGGTCCTTGTCCTCGAGCATCATGACCGCCTTTTTGCGGATGCACCGCCGACTGGAGGTCGCGGTCTCGGCTCCTCCCGCACATTGGCCGGATCGCCCGCCTTTTTTGCTTCGGCATCGCTCAGCGCCGGCTGCTGTGGTTGCCGACCATTGCCCCGGCCATAGAGCGCGGGATCGGTGAGCGTGGTCGGGCCTCCGAGCGGAGCCGAGAGCTGCCGCGCGACCTGGGGACCGGGCTTGACGGTCTTACCGGCTGCAAGATCGTCTAAGATTCTAGTGAAGCTCTCGGGGCTAAGATCCTCGTAATAGTCATAATTGGCCTGCGGCCCACGGGCATTGATGCTGCTGATTTGTGCCATAGGCCCGTTCACGCAGGCACCCAGGCATTCGACCTCGGTCCAAGAAAACGTCCCGTCGGTAGTCACTTCGAGCGGCTCGCCGATCCGCTCATGGCAGAGCTTGATCAGCCTATCCGCGCCACGCAGCACACATGGCGTCGTGCCACAGAGCTGAACGTGGAAGCGGCCGACCGGCACGAGGTTGAACATCGTGTAGAAAGTCGCGACCTCGAGCGCGCGGATCTTCGGCATTCCAAGGAGGTCCGCGACGTGTTCGATTGCCTTCTGCGGCAGCCAGCCGCCGGCCTGCTCCTGCGCGCGCCACAAAAGCGCAATGACGGCGGAGCTCTGCCTGCCTTCCGGATACTTCGCGATCTCGCCCTTGGCCCAATCGAGGTTCTCGACCGTGAAGGCGAAACTTTTGGGCTGAATTGCGGGATCGGCGAGGCGACGCACTGCCATCAGCGATCGACCTCCCCGAACACGATATCGAGCGAGCCGAGGATCGCTGTGATGTCGGCGAGCATGTAACCCCGGCACAGGAAATCCATCGCCTGCAAGTGGGCGAAGCCGGGCGCACGGATCTTGCACTTGTACGGTTTATTGCCGCCGTCGGCGATGAGATAGACACCGAATTCGCCCTTGGGGGCTTCGACAGCGGCGTAGACCTCGCCCGCAGGAACGTGAAAGCCTTCGGTGTAGAGCTTGAAGTGATGGATGAGCGCCTCCATGGAGCGCTTCATCTCGGCGCGCTTGGGCGGGACGATTTTGTGGTCATCGACGGCGACTAGTCCCTTCCCTTCGGAGGCGCAGAGCTTCTCCAAGCACTGTTTCATGATCTTGATCGACTGGCGCATCTCCTCCATGCGGATGCAGTAGCGATCGTAATTGTCGCCGTTCTTCCCGACGGGGATGTCGAAATCGAGCTCGGAATAGCATTCATAAGGCTGCGCCTTGCGCAGATCCCATGCCGCGCCCGACCCGCGCACCATCACGCCGGAGAAGCCCCAGGCCCAGGCATCGGAAAGCGTGACCACGCCGATGCCGACGTTGCGCTGCTTGAAGATGCGATTCTCGGTCAGCAGATCCTCGAGATCGTCGCAGACTTTGAGGAAGGGACCGCAAAACGCAGCGATGTCGTCGATGAGCTTGGGCGGCAGGTCCCGATGCACGCCGCCGACGCGGAAATAGGCTGCGTGCAGGCGGCTTCCGGACGCGCGCTCATAAAATCCCATGAGCTTTTCGCGCTCTTCGAAGCCCCAGAGCGGAGGAGTGAGCGCCCCGACATCCATGGCCTGCGTGGTCACGTTGAGGAGATGCGACAACAGCCGTCCGATTTCGCAATAGAGCACGCGAATGAGCTGCGCGCGCTTGGGTAGGCTAAGCGCGAGCAGTTTTTCCGCCGCCAGGCAGAACGCATGCTCCTGGTTCATCGGCGCGACGTAATCGAGCCGGTCAAAATACGGAATTGCTTGCAGATAGGTCTTGTGCTCGATCAGTTTCTCGGTACCGCGATGCAGGAGCCCGACGTGCGGATCCACGCGTTCCACTACCTCGCCGTCGAGCTCGAGCACCAGACGCAATACGCCGTGCGCCGCAGGATGCTGCGGTCCGAAATTTAAGGTAAAATTGCGCAGCTCCGGTTTGGGGGCGGCGGTGGTCGGCGTATCGCTCAAGTGCCCGTCCCTTCTTGCTAGCCTTTGCCGTCGCCCGCTTTTCCATCGCCCGCCTTCTCATCGCCCGGCAGCGGGTAGCCTGGCCCCTCCCACGGCGAGAGAAAATCGAAGTTGCGGAATTCCTGTGTGAGCCGCACCGGCCCGTATACGACGCGTTTCTGCTCATCGTCGTAGCGCAGCTCGACGAAACCGGTGAGGGGAAAATCCTTACGCAGTGGATGCCCCTCGAAACCGTAGTCGGTCAGCAGCCGGCGCATGTCCGGATGCCCGGTAAAGAGCAAGCCATAGAGATCGTAGGTTTCGCGCTCGAACCAGTTCGCGCCGGTAAATACGCCGATGATCGACGGAACCGGTGTCACCTCATCGATTTCCACCTTCACGCGGATGCGCAGGTTCTGCTTAGGCGACAGGAGATGATAGACGACGTCGAAGCGGCGCTCGCGGCCCGGCCAGTCGACCGCGGTGACGTCGATAAGGCTCCAGAACTGGCACCGCTCGTCGTCGCGCAGAAACGTGACGACCTTCACGATGTCGTCGCTGATCGCGCTGATCGTCAGCTCGCCGTTTGCAACGCGATACCCCGTGAGCGAGCCTGCAAGCGCGCCGGCGATGGTCTCGCCGAGTTTGTCGAGCCTATCGTCCATTGCGCGACTTCCATCAACGCTCGATCGTGCCGGTGCGGCGGATCTTCTTCTGTAGCAACAACACGCCGTAGAGCAGTGCCTCGGCGGTCGGTGGACAGCCGGGGACGTAGATATCGACCGGCACAATGCGATCGCAGCCGCGCACAACCGAATAGGAATAGTGGTAATAGCCGCCGCCGTTGGCGCACGAGCCCATCGAAATGACGTAACGCGGCTCCGGCATCTGGTCGTAGACCTTGCGCAAAGCGGGCGCCATCTTGTTGGTCAGCGTCCCCGCCACGATCATCACATCCGATTGGCGCGGAGACGCACGCGGCGCAAAGCCAAACCGCTCCGCGTCGTAGCGCGGCATCGACATCTGCATCATCTCGATCGCACAACAAGCAAGCCCAAAGGTCATCCACATGAGCGAGCCAGTGCGCGCCCAGATGATGAGATCATCGCTCGCGGTGACGAGAAAGCCTTTGTCGGCGAGCTCTCCGCTCAATCCGGCGAAGAAGGGATCGTCCGCGCGCGCGGGGCTGCCGGTGCGCGCATGGAGCATACCTTCCCCGGGCGGGGTGAGCGTGCGCTCTAATCCCATTCAAGGGCTCCTTTGCGCCATTCATATATGAAGCCGACGGTGAGAACGCCAAGGAACACGATCACCGACCAATAGCCGTAGAGACCGAGATCGCCGAAGGCGACGGCCCAAGGAAAAAGAAAGCTCACTTCCAGGTCGAAAATGATGAAAAGGATCGCGACGAGGTAGAACCGCACGTCGAATTTCATGCGGGCATCGTCGAAGGCGTTGAACCCGCATTCGTAGGCGGAAAGCTTCTCCGGATCGGGAGCCTTATAAGCCACCATGAAAGGCACGATCAGGAGGCCGAGACCGATGCCGAGCGCCACGGCAATGAAGATCACCAGCGGCAGGTAATCCAGCAATAGTTGGTTCATCGGCGACCTCACCTCCGATGTTCCGGCCCCGTACGGAAAACCTATCCCCCGCCCCGCGGCCAACGTGCCGTAGGCGCTCGCGAAATTCCTTCAGATCGGATCCGTTCCAAGGACGGGCGCAGGAGCCTTAGCGCAGCGCACAATGCTAGGCAAGCCGCCGCCTAAGCAAGTTCGAACCTGCCAACGGCGGCAGCAAACCGAACCCGTTGGGTTTGATCCATTCCGCCTCTGTGAAGCCCTGGAACTCCGCCTTGTCCCCGCGCTAGGCTCCGCTGCAAGCACGCTTTCGCCCCCTCCCCGGAGAACGGTATATGCCACGCAAGGTCATGATCTCATGCGCCGTTACGGGCTCGGCGGACACGCCCGGCCGCAATCCGGCGGTGCCGGTGACGCCCGAGCAGATCGCCCAATCCGCGATTGACGCCGCCAAGGCGGGTGCCGCCATTGTTCATGTTCACGTGCGCGACCCGAAGACCACTCGCCCGAGCATGGAGACCTCTCTCTACGAGGAGGTCGTCGATCGGATCAGGCAAAGCGGCAGTGACGTCCTGATCAATCTGACGACAGGCCCGGGGGCGCGCTTCGTGCCGGGCAGTGATGACCCGCTGAAACCAGGCCCCGGCACCACGATGAAGACGCCAGCTGAGCGCGTTAAACACGTCGTCAAGTTGAAGCCCGACATCTGCAGCCTCGATATGGGCAGCATGAATATGGGCCCGCACGTTTTCATCAACACGCCGACTTACCTCGAAGCCATGGCAGTTGCGATCCGCGATGCAGGCGTGCTGCCGGAGCTCGAAGTATTCGAAACCGGTCATCTCCTCCTGGCCAAGCGCATGATCGAGAACGGCCAGATCAAGCCGCCCGGGATGTTCCAGATCTGCTTGGGGATCAGCTGGGCGCAACCTGCTACTCCCGAGGCCATGACCTATATGCGAAGCCTCTTGCCCGCGGCTTCGCCGTGGTTCGCGTTTGGCATATCGCTGCATCAGTTTCCGATGGTCGCGCAGGCCGTTCTGCTTGGCGGCCATCCGCGGGTCGGCCTCGAAGACAACCTTTATCTCGAAAAAGGCAAGCTCGCCCCGAGCAACGCCGCGCTGGTCGAGAAGGCTGCCAAAATCGTTGAACTGCTCGGCGATGTCGTCGCCACTCCTGCAGACGCGCGCGCAATGCTCGGGCTGAAAGCGGCGCATTAGGCGCTCTGCACGTCAAGAAGGCGGCGGATGGGCCTTGTCGTCGATCTTTTCGACATTGATGCCCTTCGTTTCGATGGCATAGCGCTTGGTAACGAGCGCGCCCGCGAGGCTGGTGCCGACCAGAATCAGCAGCAGAAGACCGGTGCCGATGTCCTTGAGCAGGATTGGAAACAGAAACGCGGTCAACACTGCGCCAATCTTGGCGAAGGATGCCGCGAATCCAGCTCCCGTGCCGCGAATCGAAATCGGGAACACCTCCCCCGCGATCAGGTAGGTCATCGCGTTTGGCCCGATATTGGTCATGAAGCTGAACAGCATGAAGCCCGCAAAGAGCAGCACGGCGGATAGCGTTCCGCCGACGTGAAGCGACAGCGCCGCAATCAGCAGGCCAACGGCGCAGCCGATGAAGCCGAGGATCTGAAGACGGATGCGGCCTACGCGATCCGCCAGCAGCACGGCAAAGACGATTCCCACAATCAGCAAGATGTCGATGAATGCCGCCCCCTTGCTGGCCAGAATCTCGCTTTGGACGAGTTCGGCGGTATTGCGCGGATGATCGACGCGCGCGCCGATGAGTGTCGCCAGGATGGTGGGCGTGAAGATCCCGATGCCGTAAGTGCCGAGGTCCTGCAGAAACCAAGGTACCGAGGCCAAAATGGTCCGGCGAAGATTTGTGCCGTGAAACAGCCTAGACCAGGGCGCTTTGTCGGCACGATGACTACGGCCAGCTTCTAGATGCTGTAGAATCACGCCGCAAAAGTCGCTCCGTGGCGGCCTGAGCCTCCTCGACGCGCCCGCGAAACATCAGCCAGAGCGGGCTTTGCACGTGAAGAAACGACCGATAAGAACCGGCAGCGCGAGCACGAGCGTGCTTGCATACATCCAGCGCCAAGCGCCGAGGTCAGGATTTTCAAATAAGATCAAGAAGCCGACGGCCGTCCCCACCAAGCCGCCGACCGCCTGAAACCCGAATGCCGCCAGCACCATTCGGCCCCGGATGGGGCTGGGAATGCTTTCGGAAATCATCAGATGAGCGGTCGGATAGTCGCATCCGAGCGCAACGCCGATGCCCACAAGCGCTGCGACCGCGATGACATAGGACGAACTGAACGCCAGGATCACGGTGAAGATGGCGAAAAGAACCATCTCGGCGATGAACATCTGTTTTCGGCCATAACGGTCGGCCAACCCGCCGAGAAGCGTAGCGCCGATCAGGATGCCGACCAGCGACGACGCGACGACGACGCCTTTCTCGGTTGCCCCCAACGCGAACTCTTTTCCCATCAGCGGCAAGGCCACGCCGGTGGTGAAGACGACCATGCCTTCGAAGAACTTGCCGGCCGTGGCCAATCCCCAGATCAGCCACTGCATATTGGTGATGGGGGCGTAGCGGACCGGCGTCGCGTCCGCCCAGAGTGGGGTCTCGTCGATGTAGTCCTGGACGGTCCTACCGGATCCCCCACTGCGACTCCGCGGCGTGCTGTCCGAGGTCATGGCGTGTAGCCGCAGAGAATTCACCGAAGAATAGAGGCGAGAGGTGATACGGGCGGGGAGAGAAGCCTAGACTCGCCGGTATGCTGCTTCCAGCTGCGTCGGCTGTCAGTCACACGCTTGTCGGCTCCGCGCCTTCCGCCTTAGCTTGTCCAGCAGTGAGGAAAACCACGACGGGTCCCATGGCGAACGAAACGGCGCAATTGGCCGATTACGCGTCGAGTTGCCGCTACGAGCATATCCCGCCGGACGTCATCGAACGGGCCAAGCAGTGCATCACGGACACGATCGCCGCGGCGATCTTTGGCTCCAGCCTGTCCTGGAGCCGCATCATTGTGAAGTTTGCGGAAAAGAACGGCGCTCGCGGCAGCAGCCGAATTCTCGGACCGGGCGGAGTGCGCGTGCACGCGCCGGCGGCGGCCTTGGCAAACGGCGCGCTCGCGCATGCCTTCGAGATGGACAATCTGACCTGGCCGAGTACCGGTGTGCATCCCGGCGCAACGCTGCTGCCTGCCGCACTCGCGATCGCCGAGGAGCGCGGACAAGGCGGCAGCGAACTCATCACTGCGATTGTCGCCGGCGCCGAGGTCATGATCCGCATCGGCCGCGCGACGCAGCATAGAAACGAGAGCCGCGGCTTTCATGCGCCCGGCACCACCGGGCCGTTCGGTGCCGCCGTCGCCTGCGGCAGACTGATGAGCTTCGATAACGAGCGCATGCAAAACGCGCTGGGCATCGCAGGCTCGCTCGCCTGCGGATTGCTGGAATTCGCCCGCGCGGGCAACGGCGCGATGGTGAAGCGTCTTCATCTTGGACGAGCCGCCGAAAGCGGCGTGCTCGCCGCTTCCCTCGCCGCCGACGGCTTTACAGGTCCGGCGAGCGTGCTCGAAGGCGAGTTCGGTTTCCTGCGGGTATTCTGCGGTGACAACATCGATCCGCACGAGCTTACTCGCGGGCTGAGCGAGAGCTATGCCACGCGCTCGATCATGCTCAAGCGCTTTCCCTGCCACATCACGGCGCATACCTCGGTGCAGGCGATATTGGATTTGCGCGCCGAGCACGGCTACGCGGCCGCCGATGTCGTGTCGATCCGCATCGGCGGCAGCGAAAAAATGGCGAAGGTCAACAACATCCCCGCCCCTGCCGACATCATGATGGCGCAATACAGCGTCCCCTTCTGCGTCGCTCTCGCTCATGTCCGCGATCCTCGCAATCCGCATTCTTTCGACGAAAGCGCCTTGCGCGAGGCGCAGATCCGCTCGCTGGCCGAGCGTGTGAGCGTCACGGTCGCCGAGAACCGTCCGACGCCGCTGGCGGCGCATGTCACAGTTACGCTCAAAGACGGGCGCGTGCTTGCGCGCTCGGTCGCGGAGTTCAAAGGAACGCCGGAGCAGCCGCTCGATCGAGATGAGCTTCGCGAGAAGTTCCTGATGGCGACCCGGCAGTGCCGCGCCACCGAAATGGAAAAGATGTTCGATCGGCTGCAAAACCTGGAATACGAATCCAATCTCGATTGGATCGGCGTTTGCAGCTGATAAGGCGGTCGGAACCAGCCGTAGAGAGCGCGACGCGCTGCGTCTTCGATTACGCGAAACTGGCGGGAGCGACGGGGCTCGAACCCGCGACCTTCGGCGTGACAGGCCGACGCTCTAAACCAACTGAGCTACGCCCCCGCGGGCGCGTTTGCGGAGTTAAATGCCGCCTACCGCCGAGTCAAGGCAGCGCGCAAAAGGGCACGCTGCGACGACCAGATTAGCGGCTGGGCTTCGTCGACATGTGCGTCCAAGCCCCGTCGTTCGCCGCTTTTCGGGAATTGGCATTGAAAAAACCCGCATTTTTCGGCAATAAGTCATGGTCAGACCCTATCCGAATCGTCTAAATGCCAGCGTCGAAGCGGGCTTTGACGACACTTTCCCGCAACCAGGAGGGCCAGCCATGGCAGCGAAGAAACCGGGTGCACAAGCGACAGTGACCCTGAAGCATCTCGCCGCGAATCTCTCGGAGTCCCATGAAATGTCGAAGAAGCAGACCGAGGCGATGCTCGGGGACTTGGTGAACTTGGTGACCAAGCACCTCAAGAAGGGCGATCGCATCCGCATCGGCGGCCTCGGGATCCTGGTGGTGCGCAAGCGCGCAGCACGCATGGGACGCAATCCCGCGACCGGTGAGCCGATCCAGATCAAGGCAAGCAAGAAAGTCGCCTTCCGAGCCGCCAAAGAGCTCAAGGAAGCGGTTTGACGAGGACCGCGCTGTACGCCTTTCGCAATCCGCCGGCGACCTCTCCCGAGGGCGTCGGCGGATGCTCCTTTTAGCACATCATTCTGCGGCGCGCGATCGAGCGCAGTCTGCCGCCCGAACGGCCGGGAGCGCGAAAGGCTGGTGGGCGGTGACGGACTCGAACCGCCGACATCCTGCGTGTAAAGCAGGCGCTCTACCCACTGAGCTAACCGCCCTCTCCGAGCTTTATTGCCGCCGTGCGTGGCCGAGGCAAGGCTGGCGCAGAGGGGCCCAGAAGATAGCGCAGACAGTGCCGCGAGCGGCACCATCAAAATCCCGTGTTGACGCAGCGGTCAAAAATCAGCCCGCAGGGTGCCTCGCCAGTTTGGGCGCGCGGAATCCCGCAGCGATAGACTCCTGTTCGCACATATACGCACCCGTTGCCGTCTTGCCGTAGCTGCGGCTGCCGGTCGGGGTAAACCTTCGATACCGGATTCACCCACACAACGGCATCGCTCGGACAACTCGCTTTGGCCTCTGCCTCCGTCGTGTACTGGCCCTTATCCAGGGGGGATTTGCGCGGCGCGACCGTGATGCCGCGACACTCGGCCACGAAGGCGCGCTTAGTCTTGCCGTTCGCTTGAATGGCCGTCTTGTTCGCGGCCCAGTCGCAGTTGCATTCCCTTGCCGTCTTCGGATCGGCGCTCGCCGATTGCGTTTCGAAGCGCCCCGCGGAGGGAAACTGCCGCGTTGGCTAACTGCAGCGCCGCCCTCTCCGTTTTGCGTCTTAAGCTTGCTCAGTGCGCGGTAAGGGTCGAGGAATCGGCTTCGACCGCCGGCTCGGTGCTCACCGAGGTTTCGGTCGGCTTGGCCTTCTCCTCGTCCCATTCGATCGCCTCGGGCTTGCGCACCAGTGCGCGGGCCAAAACCTCGTCCATGCGCGAGACCGGCACGATGTCGAGGCCCTTCTTGATACTGTCGCTGATTTCGACCAAGTCCTTGGCATTCTCTTCCGGGATCAACACCGTTTTCATGCCGCCGCGCGAAGCCGCGAGCAGCTTCTCTTTCAAGCCGCCGATTGGCAGCACACGGCCGCGCAAGGTGATCTCGCCGGTCATCGCGACGTCGCGGCGCACCGGGATGCCGGTCATGACCGATACGATGGCGCTCACCATGGCCACGCCCGCCGAGGGGCCATCCTTGGGAGTGGCACCCTCCGGCACGTGCACGTGGATGTCTTTCTTGTCGAACCGAGGCGGCTCGATACCGAAAGCGACCGCGCGCATGCGGACGTAGGAGGCCGCGGCCGAGATCGATTCTTTCATTACGTCGCGCAGGTTGCCGGTGACGATCATCTTGCCCTTGCCCGGCATCATGGCGGCTTCGATGGTGAGTAGCTCGCCGCCGACATCCGTCCACGCCAAGCCGGTCACGACGCCGACCTGGTCCTCGTCCTCAACCTCGCCGTAGCGGAACTTGGGCACGCCGAGATAGTCCGCGACGTTCTTCGCCTCGACGGTGATCGACTTCGCCTTCGACAGGGTGAGCTCCTTCACCGCCTTGCGGATACACGTGGAGAGTTCACGCTCGAGATTGCGCACGCCCGCCTCCCGCGTGTAGCGGCGGATCACCAACAGGAGCGCCTCATCATCGATCGACCACTCGCCGTCGGTGAGGCCGTGCTTGGCGGTCGCGTGCGGGATCAAATGCTTGCGCGCGATCTCGACCTTCTCGTCCTCGGTGTACCCGGCGATGCGGATGATCTCCATGCGGTCCATCAAGGGCGGCGGGATGTTGAGTGTATTCGCCGTTGTGATGAACATCACGTGCGACAGGTCGTAGTCGACCTCCAGGTAATGGTCGTTAAAGGTGTGATTCTGCTCCGGGTCGAGCACCTCCAACAAGGCGGATGACGGGTCGCCACGGAAGTCCGCGCCCATCTTGTCGACCTCGTCGAGCAAGAACAGGGGGTTTGACGACTTCGCCTTCCGCATCGACTGAATGACCTTGCCTGGCATCGAACCGATATAAGTGCGCCGGTGACCGCGGATTTCCGCCTCATCACGTACGCCGCCAAGCGATACGCGCACGAAATCGCGGCCGGTCGCACGAGCAATCGATTTGCCGAGCGAGGTCTTGCCGACGCCAGGCGGGCCGACGAGACAAAGAATTGGACCGGTCAGCTTGTTGGCACGCTGCTGGACTGCGAGATATTCGACGATCCTTTCCTTGACCTTTTCCAGCCCGAAGTGATCGTTGTCGAGAATCTCCTGGGCAAGCTTGAGGTCCTTCTTAACCTTGGTCTTTTTGTTCCATGGAATCGACAGCAGCCAGTCGAGATAATTGCGAACCACGGTCGCCTCGGCCGACATCGGCGACATCTGGCGCAACTTCTTAAGCTCGTGGGTTGCCTTCTCGCGCGCCTCCTTCGAGAGCTTCGTCTTCTTGATCTTCTCCTCGATCTCCGCGAGCTCGTCCTTGCCCTCCTCGTCGCCAAGCTCCTTCTGGATCGCCTTCATCTGTTCGTTGAGGTAGTACTCGCGTTGCGTCTTCTCCATCTGGCGCTTGACGCGCGTGCGGATGCGCTTCTCGACCTGCAGGACCGAGATTTCGCTCTCCATTAGTCCGAGCACTTTCTCGAGCCGCTCCGTGACTGATGGCGTCTCCAGAATCAGCTGCTTGTCGGGAATCTTGACCGCTAGGTGCGACGCGACGGTGTCGGCGAGCTTGGCATAGTCCTCGATCTGTTGGACGACACCGACCACCTCGGGCGACACCTTCTTGTTGAGCTTCACATAGTTTTCGAACTCGTTGATGACCGAGCGCGCCAGCGCCTCCGCCTCGACCTGCTCGCCGGTCGAATCCGCAAGCACGAGGGCGGCGGCCTCATAGTATTCGGCACGATCTGTGTAGCTCTCGACCTTCGCGCGTGCCGCACCCTCGACCAGCACCTTGACCGTACCGTCCGGTAGCTTGAGCAATTGGAGCACGTTCGCCAGCGTCCCGATCTCGTAGATAGCGCCGGTCGCCGGATCATCATCCGAGGCGTTCTTCTGCGTGGCCAGCAGGATGAACGTGTCGGAGCGCATCACCTCTTCCAACGCCTTGATCGATTTTTCGCGCCCGACGAAAAGCGGCACGATCATGTGGGGGAAGACAACGATGTCGCGCAACGGCAAGACTGGGTAGGCCCGGCTCTGGCCGGGGATGAGAGGGGGCTTTGGCTTTGCGCTGGTCATGGCCCGAAGTCCTTATTGTTGCGCCCCTCGCCCGTAACCCGCTTGATTGGCGTCACGGTCGAGTGCTGAGTGGGCCGGCATGGGCAACACGGATCGTAGATAGGGGCTTACCGTGTGCGCCGGAGGGTGGATACGAAACCCTCCCCGGAGAATTTCGATAGATCCTCTAAGCATTTCGCTCACATCATAGGTGGCGACGGCGCGCGCCCGTGTCAAGTAAACCCGAAAATTCAAGGAAATAGCACCCTTGGGGGCAACCGGCGAGGACGCGGTCGGACGAATCGGGAATGCCCGTCGCGGGTCGCGGTTGCGACGCCTTCACGCGCTCGCGTCGCCCGTCCGATCCGCCCGGTCGGCATAGATGTAGAGTGGCCGCGCAGTGCCTTCGACGACCTCTTTCGAGATCACGACCTCCTCCACGCCCTCGAGGCTCGGCAGGTCGAACATCGTGTCGAGCAGGATGCCTTCCATGATCGAGCGAAGCCCGCGTGCTCCGGTCTTACGGTCAATCGCCTTGCGGGCGATGGCGCCCAGCGCCTCCTCCGCGAGCGTAAGATCGATCGACTCCATCTCGAAGAGCCTTTGATATTGCTTCACCAGCGCGTTCTTTGGCTGAGTGAGAATGAGCTTGAGCGACGGCTCGTCGAGGTCCTCGAGTGTCGCAACAACCGGCAGTCGGCCGACAAATTCGGGGATGAGGCCGTATTTCAGGAGGTCCTCCGGCTCCACATCGCGGAAAATTTCGCCGGCCTTGCGGTCCTCCGGCGCCAAGACCTTGGCGCTGAACCCGATCGAGGTCGACCGGCCGCGCGCCGAAATGATCTTTTCAAGCCCGGCGAAGGCGCCTCCGCACACGAAGAGGATATTGGTGGTGTCGACCTGCAGGAACTCTTGCTGCGGATGCTTGCGTCCGCCCTGTGGCGGCACCGAGGCGATGGTCCCTTCCATGATCTTGAGCAAGGCCTGTTGCACGCCCTCACCCGAAACATCCCGCGTGATGGAGGGGTTGTCGGACTTGCGGCTGATTTTGTCGATCTCGTCGATATAGACGATGCCGCGTTGGGCGCGCTCGACATTATAGTCGGCGGATTGCAGCAGCTTGAGGATGATGTTCTCGACGTCCTCGCCGACATAGCCCGCCTCGGTGAGCGTCGTCGCATCGGCCATTGTGAAGGGCACGTCGAGAATGCGTGCCAGCGTTTGCGCCAACAGCGTCTTGCCTGAACCGGTTGGGCCGATCAGGAGGATGTTCGACTTGGCGAGCTCGACGTCATTGTGCTTGGTTTGGTGGTTTAGCCGCTTGTAGTGGTTGTGGACCGCAACCGAGAGCACCTTCTTTGCGTGATCCTGACCGATCACATAGTCGTCGAGGACCTTGCGTATTTCCTTTGGAGTCGGGATGCCGTCGCGCGACTTCACCAGCGAGGATTTGTTCTCCTCGCGAATGATGTCCATACACAGTTCGACACACTCGTCGCAAATAAAGACGGTCGGACCGGCGATGAGCTTGCGCACCTCGTGCTGGCTCTTGCCGCAGAACGAGCAGTAGAGCGTATTCTTCGATTCGCCACTGCCGACTTTGCTCATTCCATGTCTCCGCCGGCCGGCCGCCCCGCGCGCAAACCAGCCGCCTTGCCGCCAAACATAACAGTGGCTCTTTTAAGAGTCCGTAGCACCAATGTCACACGCCTACAGGGTTTTTGATCCAACCTCGCCAAATCACCCTAGCGAACCACGGTAGTGCCGACATAATCAAGGTTTTATTAATCGATCAAAATCCAGTTCCATGTCGACTTTTGGGCGGGTTCGAAGCTAGCAAAACTGGGCGCCGCCTCGCACCATCGGGCCCAATCATGCGGCGTTCGACACATCCTCGGGCCGCTTATCGATGACCTTGTCGACCACCCCCCACTCCACCGCCATCTCGCTGGTCAGGAAGTAATCACGCTCGAGCGCGTCCTCGATTTTCTTCAGCGGCTGACCAGTATGCTTTACGTAGATTTCGTTCAGCCGCTTCTTCAGGTTCAGGATCTCCTGGGCGTGCAGCATGATGTCGGTCGCCTGCCCCTGGAAGCCGCCGGACGGCTGGTGCAGCATGATCCTGGAATTGGGCAACGCAAAGCGCATGTCCTTGTGTCCCGCGGCGAGCAGCAGCGAACCCATCGAAGCGGCTTGGCCGATGCACAAGGTCGACACTGCTGGCCGCACAAATTGCATGGTGTCATAAATGGCGAGCCCGGAGGTGACCACGCCTCCCGGCGAGTTGATGTACATCGCGATCTCTTTCTTCGGGTTGTCCGCCTCCAGGAACAGGAGCTGAGCGACGACCAGCGTCGAGGTCACGTCCTCGATTCCCCCGCTGATAAAGATGATCCGTTCTTTGAGAAGCCGCGAGAAGATGTCGTAGGCGCGCTCGCCGCGGTTGGTTTGCTCGACCACCATCGGCACGAGCGTATTCATGTAGGTCTCGTAGGGATCACGCATGGCTCAACCATCCTGCTCGGCGGCTCGCGACGGCGGGAAGCCCCCGTGCTGCTCCACGACCGCCACGCATGTTTTGATACACTCGCCACAGATATATACAGACGGGCCGGCCACAAGTCGCCCAACCTCCTCGGCGTCCTTGCCACAAAACGAGCAGCGCAGTGGTGATCGCGACTGTAGCAATCGGCCGATGACGGCAAGCTTCCGTGTCATGCTCCTATACTCACGATTCGCGCGATACAACACCAGGGCCGACTTTTGATCCAGCTTCCGCCGTAACCCAACGGGACGGTTACGAAGGACCGGAGGCGGCTTTTTCGTCTTCCTCGTCCTCGAGAAGGTCATCACGTGAGACGTTCTTTTCGGTCACGGTGGCGAGCTCGATGAGGAAATCGACGACCTTCTCTTCGAAGATCGGGGCCCGGACCGCCGCCACCGCAGCGGGATTCTTGCGGTAGTATTCCCAGACCTCCTGCTCGCGCCCGGGCAGTTGGCGGGCACGTTCGACGATAGCGCGCGTGATCTCGTCCTCGGTGACCGAGATCTTGTTTTTTTCGCCAATTTCCGCGAGCACCAGGCCAAGGCGCACCCTTCGCTCCGCGATGCCGCGATATTCCTCGCGCGCCTTCTCCTCGGTGGTCCCTTCATCGGCAAAGGTGCGGCCCTGCGCCTTGAGGCCGTTCTCGACCGTGGTCCAGACGTTCTTGAACTCGTCCTCGGCGAGAGTCGGGGGCAGAGCGAATTTGTGCATCTCGTCCAGCCGGTCGAGAAGCTGGCGTTTGAGTTTCTGGCGGCTAAGGCCAGTGTGCTCTTGCTGCAATCGCCCTTTAACGGCGTCCTTAAGCTTATCCAGCGATTCTAAGCCCAGCAATTTCGCAAATGCATCGTCAATGGTGACTTTGCCCGGTGCTTCCAGCGATTTTACCGTCACGTCGAATTCGGCGTTTTTTCCCGCAAGCTGCGCGTTCGCGTAATTCTCGGGAAAGGTGATCTTCACCACGCGCGTTTCGCCGCCGCTCATACCGACGAGCTGATCCTCGAATCCCGGCAGGAAGGTCCCGGCTCCAATATTGACCCCGACGTCGCCACCAGTGCCGCCTTCGAACGCGGTGCCGTCCATCCTGCCTGCGAAGTCGATAACGACGCGGTCGCCTTTTTCGGCCTTTGCTCCCTCGGGTTTGGCCGCAAACGGCCGGTTCTGTTCGGCGATCCTCTCGATCGCTTCGTTGAGCTGCGCATCAGTGACCTCCGCCACCTGCCGTTCGAGTTTGATCCCCTTAAAGTCCGCCAGCTCGATCTTGGGCAATATTTCCAGCGCCAGCGTGTAGGCGAGGTCGGACTGTCCGCCGATCACTTTTTCGACGGCGGTATCTTCGTTCGGAATCGTAACCTTCGGTTCCATAGCGAGCTTGAGACCGCGCTCGCTGACGATCTTGGCGTTGAGCTCGCGGATCACCGTCTCGATCGTTTCGGCCATCACCGCCTTTCCATAGATCTTTCTGAGGTGATTGACTGGGACCTTTCCCGGACGGAATCCGCGCAGCTGGACGCGATACTTGAGTTGGCCTAGGCGCTCGACCACGCGCGCCTCGAGGTCGGCGGCCGGTACCTGCACCTGGAATTCGCGCTTGAGGCCTTCGGAAAGGGTTTCGGTGACTTGCATGTGACAGACTACTGTTTGGCCATCGGCCAAGTTCGCCGCATCGGCGTAACCCGGTTGAGCCGTTTTCAATTCGCGGCGTGGTGCGGGCGGAGGGATTTGAACCCCCACGACTTTCGTCACGGGAACCTAAATCCCGCGCGTCTACCAGTTCCGCCACGCCCGCCTCGAGGACAGCCGACTTGCGCTGGGGCCGAGCGGCGCGGCTTATATC